>CALFUF010000044.1 GCA_937916405.1 uncultured Prevotella sp. | reverse complement strand
GTGGTAGTGAGTGAGCCGAAAGAATGATAGTACAAATAAAATTAAAACTCAGAATATAGATATCGTTGATACCAATATCTTCTAACTGTAAGTGGTTGCACAATGGTAGGTCGATGTGCCATTTCGAATACATCCTGGCAATCTTTGTCATGTCGAAGCCAGCATCGGCAAACTGCTGGTATACCTCATCACCCACCTCGAAACTCTCGAGGGAGATACCTGGTCCGATGACCGCTTTCATCTGCGAAGGGTCAGAACCATAGTTCTTACACATCGCCTCTACGGCAACACAGACGATACGTCTCACCGTTCCACGCCATCCTGCATGGACAGCACAGGCTGCATGATGCTGTAGGTCATATATAATAATAGGTATACAATCGGCTGTCGATACCCCGATACACAACTGCGGCACATCCGTCATCACAGCATCCACCCCCTCAATCACCTCCTGTTGTGGTCCGTCAATACGACGCACCTCGACACCATGCACCTGATGGGGCATCACGATATGCTGCTCGTCGATTCCCAGCAAAGCAGCAAGGGCACGACGGTTTTCCGCTATATGCTCAGGAGCATCACCACAATAGTTATTGATATTAAACTCGCCATAGTTGCCAATACTGCAACCACCATGACGAGTCGTACTGAAGGCGGTCACGCCTTCACCTAAATCATAATAGGTCAGTTGAGGGTTAGGCATCGTCCAGGGTTTCTAGTTCATCTAGGTCATCTAGTTCTTCTAGGTCATCTAGTTCTTCTAGGTCATCTAGATCTTCTATATCAATATACTCTATCTCCTCATCCTCACCCTCATCAGCAAGTTCCAGAGCGAAACGAGACATATCCTTGTCACGATGCACCAAGGTATCTTCCGCCATGACGGCAGCGAGTTTGTTGCTCTCCGCATTCAGTTCACGCCACAGGACATCCTTCAACTCGTCGAGTCCCATATTAGCAACAGCTGAGATAAAAACCACTGGTAGATCGTCTGGCAATGTCTCTTTGAGCATTTCGATGAGTTCGGCATCCAGCAGGTCGCACTTCGTCACGGCAAGAACACGATGCTTGTCCAACAACTCCGGATTAAACTGGGCTAACTCATTGAGCAGAATGTCATACTCCCGTTTGATATCATCCGTATCACCCGGTACCATGAACAGCAGTAACGAGTTACGTTCTATATGACGCAGAAAACGCAGTCCCAATCCCTTACCCTCACTAGCTCCCTCGATAATGCCCGGGATGTCAGCCATGACGAACGACTTACCGTCACGATAGCCTACGATACCAAGTGAGGGCTCCATCGTGGTAAAAGGATAGTTAGCAATCTTCGGACGGGCATTCGACAATGCCGACACTAATGTCGATTTCCCTGCATTGGGGAAACCAACCAGTCCGACATCAGCAAGTAGTTTCAACTCCAAGATAATAGTCATCTCCTGCATCGGCTCACCTGGCTGTGCATAACGGGGAGCCTGATTGGTTGCACTGCGGAACTGGAAGTTACCCAAACCGCCACGACCACCTTTCAGCAGTACGATCTCCTGTCCGTCATAGGTAACGTCACAGACATATTTTCCTGTCTCCGCATTGTAGACTACCGTTCCACATGGTACGTCGATATACACATCCTTGCCATCCGTACCATGTTTCTTGTCACGACCGCCATTGCCACCATGTTCCGCAAAGACATGTCGCTCATATTTCAGATGCAGCAATGTCCAGTAGTTGTGGTTTCCACGCAGAATAATGCTACCACCCTTACCTCCATCACCACCGTCGGGACCACCGTTAGGGTTATATTTTACATGACGGAGATGCATCGATCCCCGTCCTCCCTTGCCTGACCGGCAGTAAATCTTGACGTAGTCTACAAAATTGCTCTCCATCTTTTTATAAATACTATAGGAACTATAGGTACTATAGTCACTATAAACAATCTATCACTTTCTGAATATCCCCGAAGATACGATCCAAAGTACCCAGTCCATCAATATGGTAATGCAGACCCTCCTGCTTATACCATTCTATCAGCGGCTGTGTCTGAGAGTGATAAACGACCAGACGCTTCTTGATGGTTTCTTCGTTATCATCAGCACGACCACTCTGCTGACCGCGCTTGATGAGACGCGACATCAACTCATCCTCGGGAACGTCCAACTCAATCATCGCAGCCACTTTGTCGCCACGCTCATCCAACATCTTCTTCAGAGCCTCAGCCTGCGGAATAGTACGAGGGAAACCATCAAAGATAACGCCCTTATGACCACGACCAAAAGAGTCGTAGACATTAGCGAGGATATTAATCATCAACTCGTCGGGAATCAATTGTCCATTGTCAATAAACCCCTGTGCAGTCTTACCTAGTTCCGTACCTTTCTTTATCTCGTTACGAAGTACGTCACCAGTGGAGATATGTCCCAGACCATAGTGTTCAATCATCAAGTCACTTTGTGTGCCCTTTCCTGAACCAGGAGCACCAAATATTACAATATTCTTCATAATTACTTTCTTTTCTATCTTGTCTTGTTTGATTTGTGTTTCTTTTCCTTTATCCCATTTCGTCCACAAGTCGGTAACGAGGTCTCCTTTACGTGCCTCGACATTACTCGGTAGATGTGGCAGTTTGATTTGTCGCATGGTTAATCCTCTTTTAACGAATAAATATCCTTCAAATGACGCCCCTGCTGGTCATAGTCTAATCCATAACCCACAATAAAGGCATTGGGGATAGAGAATGCCGCGTACTCGATGTCCAGGTCTACCTCTAACTTTTCCGGCTTTACGAATAAAGAGCAAATATGTATAGAGGCGGGATTACGAGTACCCAGTGTCTCCACCATGCGCTTCATTGTCTTTCCACTCTCTACAATATCTTCCACGATAACAATGGTACGCCCGGAGAGATCCTCATTGATGCCAATCACCTCCTTGATTTTCCCTGTAGAGGTCGTCCCTTGGTAAGAGGCTAGTTTCACAAACGATATCTCGCATGGGATCGTCATCTCTCTCATCAAGTCTGCCGCAAAAATAAACGAGCCATTCAGTACCGCAAGCATTAAAGGATTCTTACCCTCCAGATCCTTACTTAACCGTTGCGCCAGCTCTTTTACCCGTTGTTTGATTTCTTCTTCAGAGATAGAAGTCTCAAACGTCTTGTCTTTGATTTTTACGATACTCATAGTGTCAGAATTGCAAATTTGGCACAAATTTACAAATTTTTCGGCAAAGAATAGTCATCAATTAGTATATTTTTCTTAATTTTGCAGTTGTAATGAAAATATTCACTAGTGCTCAGATAAAAGAGCTTGACAGATATACCATCGAACATGAGCCGATACCAAGTATCGATTTAATGGAGCGTGCCGCCAAGGCTTTGACACGTGCCATTACGGATACTTGGAATCACTCCACGCCTATCATCGTTTTTGCAGGACCAGGAAATAACGGAGGAGATGCCCTTGCCGTAGCACGTATGTTAGCAGACCAGAGCTATCAAGTCAGCGCCTATCTCTTTAACATCAGCGGGCATCTCGCAGAAGAATGCGCAGCTAACAAGAAACGGCTCATAGAGTCAAAACGCGTCAAGGCTTTCTATGAAATTACACAAGAGTTTGACCCACCCCATTTGGAGAAAGGCACACTCGTGGTTGACGGACTCTTCGGGTCTGGTCTGAACAAGCCGTTGGCAGGTGGCTTTGCCTCTCTAGTGAAATATATCAATGCGTCACCAGCGGAGATTGTCTCTATTGATATCCCCTCCGGGTTGATGACTGAGGATAACACCTATAATGTTCGTGCCAATATCATTCGTGCGACCCTCACCCTTACCCTTCAACAGCCCAAACTCTCTTTTCTATTTCCAGAGAACCAGATATTCATCGGACAATTACGAGTCTTGGACATTCGGCTCAGCCAAGAAGGTATTGAGAAAATTGAAGCCAACTACACCATCATAGAAGAATCGCAAGTACGCTCTATGCTGTTGGAACGTGACCCATTCGCTCACAAGGGACAGATGGGACATGCCCTCCTTATTGCCGGAAGCTATGGGATGGCAGGTGCTGCTATCTTATCAACAAGAGCTTGTCTGCGCTCAGGTGTCGGCAAGGTAACCGTCCATACTCCTAAGATGAACAGGAATATTCTTCAGATTGCTGTGCCAGAGGCTGTTCTACAGTTTGACCCAGAAGAGACTATCTTCTCAGAGGCTGTGGACACAGAGGACTTTGACGCATTGGGTATTGGACCTGGACTTGGACAGAGTGAGACTACTGCAATTCCACTGATAGCACAAATGCGACGCGCCACTTGTCCTATCGTAGCTGATGCCGATGCACTGAATATTCTTGCCAACCATCGTGCATGGCTACAACAACTTCCCAAAGGAATCATACTCACTCCGCATCCTAAAGAGTTCGACCGCATGGAAGGACACTCCACTGACAGCTATGAGCGATTGACTAAAGCGCGTCATCTTGCTGAGCGCATTCAAGGGTATGTCATTTTAAAAGGACGCTATACAGCTATTTGTCTTCCTGACGGTCATGTACTTTTCAATCCTACTGGTAATGCAGGAATGGCGACAGCAGGAAGCGGTGATGTCCTGACTGGTATTATCACGGCGTTGCTTGCACGAGGTTATGAGGCTCCAGAAGCCTGTATCGTTGGTGTCTACCTCCATGGACTAGCCGGTGACTTAGCTGCCAGAGACTTAGGAGAGGAGAGCCTGATAGCAGAGGATATAATACGATACCTTGCACGTGCTTTTAAGCGACTGAAAGAGTGAAGCCATGAGATATCTAAGGATTTTACTGATGGTCCTCATGCCATTATATGGAATAACGGTACTTGCACAACCTATCTCGTCCGCATTGCTACAATCTGATAAAATGCCGGAAGGTACTGTCTATTACCTCCCCAAGACTGCTGTACGCTTCCAACTCCTTGTGGAAAAGAAGACATATACCCCTGGAATCTTCTGCAAATACGCTGAAAGATACCTGCAGCGTAAGAATATCCTCCAAGAGAAGCAAGTCGACCACCGACTTATCAACTTCCAACTGAACCTAATCGGTGTTCGTGACACTTCCAAGTGTTTTATTGTCAACCTCAAAGGAAAGAGTGCCACCTCCGAGATCAAACTCAGCGAAGACGGGGTGCTGCTCGCAGTCAACGATACGCCCAAACATGTACAACAGCCATCGCCATTCCATGCAGCTCCTAAAAGGAGACTCGCAGACCCCTTAAAATTCCTAAGTGCGGATGCCATGACTGCCGGCAGTATGGCAAGGAAGGCAGAACTCACAGCCATTCAGATTGCCGAACTACAAGAACATCGCCAGCAACTGATTACTGGCGAGGCAGAAGAAATGCCTACGGACAAAACACAACTGCAATTAATGATTGACGAGATAGACCGTACCCACGATGCGTTGCTTTCGCTCTTCATTGGCACGACGGTATGTGACACGACGGAATATAAAATTACTCTCTACCCTGATAAGGAAATGAACCGTGAAGTCATTTTCCGTATCAGCAGGCAGTTAGGACTCGTAGACAAGGACGACCTCTCGGGTGTCCCCTTCTATGTGACCATTGAGGATTTGCACCAACAGACGCAGCTACAGTATGACTATCCAGAGAACAAAAAGGATGGCGGGTTCTATACCAGTGTCCCTGGCATCGTCCGTCTCACACTCTATCGTGAGGACCAGCAATTAGCCACCTACAATTATCCTTTTGCCCAGTTCGGCTTTACAGAGTTACGTGGAGGCAGTCTTTTCAAAAAGTACCCTACCCAAATGATTCTCAACCCGATCACAGGTGCTATTGAGAAACTCCATGCCGAGGAATCTCCTTCTGGAGTTTCGCATTGATATCAAACAAATCTTTATTGCATTTTGTCACATAATCATTCATCCGCTTTAACCTGAAATTAGAATCCGCCAGTTTCTCGTTAGTTTCCTGCAATTTTTTCTTTGTCTTTGTCAGATGTCGTTTCTGGCGATATGTATAATACAATATGAGGAAAAGAAGTATCGTCAAAGTGGTGAACACGATAGATGCTATTGACAATATACGAGTATTACGACCAACAACAGATTGGTAATTCCCTTCTATTACATTAAGGACAGGGGATATCTGAGAGGTACGCATACGAGTGTTAAAGGAATTATTACATTCCCAAGTAAAGCGAATATATCTATACGACCGTTCCGTATCCCCATCTTCATTTGCTTTCTCTGCTAATGTAATTAATGATGCCTGATCCATTACCGCACATTTGATATCAGCAAGTGCAGATTTACCTAACCAATACCTGACCATAATGCTATCCCCCATATAGTCATAGACAATATGTCGGAAATAAGATGCCATCGCATCCTCCCTGGTACCAATACCCACCCTATTAATCCATTGGTCACTGACCTTCAACGCTTCCGCCACCCTATTCTCACCAATGAGTTCCCACATTCTCATGGCAAGATAGAGGTCACTCCGCTGATCAGACACATGCTCTAACGAATCACGAAACTGACGCTGCATGTCAAAATACCTTTTTTTCACCTCTGGCAGCAGTGAATAGTTCGCAATCTCACCACACAAATGGTTTCGAGCATCATAATAATCAGTTTTTCCCTCTTTGGTTAATAATGAGACTTTGACTTCATCAAGAAGTTCTCCAGCCTCAACATACATACCAGAATTGGAACACTGTCTCGCCATCTTAGCACGAGCCTGACCGGCTAATCCATACTGCCCTATGCTGTCGGCCAATGTAATACACTGACGAATATAGAACAAGGCTGAATCATTCTTGTAAGAGCGATACATGTCAAATAGAATCATTCCGTTAAGCAATTTCTTCTCCGCATCAGATTCGTTGAAGAATAATTCCTTCTGCTCGTTTAGTTGTTTCTCATAATCTGCCACATATTTAGGTGACAGAGTTATCGCCTCGTCTATTTGATGATAAAGATCCTCTAAGTCAACCTTTTCATTCAATCCCTGAGCACCTGTGAAACTCATATTCATGAGCAACATCAAAGAAAGTATTGTTCGCATATCTATCTGTTTTTAGTTATTATTACATTCTAATGTGAGATTCAAAAAGGATGTCTGCTCCCGCAGACATCCTTTTCCAACTACTAACTAACAATGAACTCTTACTATTAACCTAACTAAAAATTGAGTATTCAACGTTTACACTAATCGAGTTCTATTTATCCTATATGAATCAAAACTTTTTCTATTCTTGGGGAATGTAGAACCAGGACTCTGGAACGCTTACTCGCTCTTTCATCCAATTTGTTGAGGGATCAACTGCGATAATCATTGGCACCTCACCAAATTTCGGGAATACCACATTATTGTATACACCGCTGTTCGCATTCTGTCGTACCTTAATACTGATATTATGTCTGTTGATATCCCAACCTGTCACCTCAAAAGTCTCATTAGGATCTGCTCCCAGTACCCCTGGACGCTCCTGCAACTCAACATCTCCTACTTGAAGAACGAATGGTAATGTACCACCAAGGTGACGGATAGTGGCTTCCTGACGATAACCCGTCTCTGCCCACGTTGTAACAGTCTTGTCTGTATAAATTGTATAGGTAGGTGTCAGACTACGAATTTCAGAAACATCCAGAACGATATCATTGAAGTCGAAGTCATCTGTTGCACCAAGGTCTTCAATCATATAACGTACAGTCTTAACCTCATTAATCGTCTCACCTTCCTTAATTTCAATAGGTTGTGGGATATGCTCACCATATACGAGGAGCACGAGATCATTCATGTCCCAATCGCTTCCATCCTTATCTGCATCCTCGCAGCCGACAATCATCGCTTCGTTACCAGCAAGATTAGCAGGAACAGGACAGTCTGTCAGTGCAAGCATCATACCTTTCAAAGATGTTTGCTTATCACCTACATCCTGATAGTGTCGTGTAATCGTATTTCCATCTCTTTCGTTACCATCCTCAATGACATCCAGATAGAAATACATTTCAGTGCCAACAGGGAAACCTGTGAAGGTATATGATCTTGATCTTACGGCATCCACAGAACCATCAGTAGTATAAAGGCTGTTCCAATGACCATATCCCCAGCCATACTCTTGTCCATGCAGATTATGCCACTGATCATTATCAATATCTTTAATCTGAATAGTACCTTCCTTTGTCTCGTTCTGTACAGCACGTTCTCCCTCTACAGGTTCGGTTCCACCCAATCTTGCGAAATTGATTTTCTCCCAAACTTTATAATCAACACCGTCGATCACAACATGCAGATCCCACAATGCACCTGCAACGCCCTGATAGATAGGTACAATGGTGAAATCGTTACCCGGTGCCTTCATATAGAAAGGTTTGCCAAGTGATGTGTTATTCTCTCCTTCTGTCAATTTCTCATGCATCCAGTCGAGTGTTGCGTTATCTATCTCGTACCAGTCATTATTCATGACATATCCCATTTCACCAGCACGGTTAGCAGAACGCATCGAATGGTTATCACCCAATGTATAGGAACTATATTTCGTACTATAGTCCCAACTCTGATTCAGAGTCACATTGGGATATTTCTTTGCAAAATTCTCAGCATATGAAGCCTTGGCAGTCTTCTCCCCCTGCGTCATATCCATACTGTCTTTCACACAAGCAGTCATCGTTGCGACTGCCGTTAACATCATCAGACTTTTAAAGATTGTTTTCATATTAGTAATGTATTAATGTTTAATCATTTCTGTGATTATCTGTCGTTTTATCTTTCGACGGTGCAAAATTACAACCTACTTTCATACAAAACAAGCATGTATAATGACATAAGTGGAACTTTTATCTTCCGATATTTTTGTATTTAGCTAAATATCAGCCTGTTACATTTAAAACAAAAGAAATCAAAAGTGGACATTGTATAGAGGTGTCGAAGCAACACTTCTATGCATAAAAGCATAAAAAAAGCCCCGAACAAATGTCCGAGGCTTATATATTATAATAATGTATATGCGAGATTAACCCAGCTTCCCATCCGAACCGAGCACATTCACAATCTTGTGGATGTACATCTTCTTCATGTTCTCACGAGCAGGCTTCAGATACTGACGAGGATCGAAGTGATCAGGATGCTCAGCGAGATACTGACGGATAGCGGCAGTCATTGCAAGACGAGAGTCAGAGTCGATGTTGATCTTACAAACAGCACTCTTAGAAGCTTTGCGAAGCTGCTCCTCGGGGATACCTACTGCATCTGGTAAGTTACCACCGAACTTGTTGATGGTGTCAACCTCATCCTGAGGAACAGAAGAAGAACCATGAAGCACGATGGGGAATCCAGGAAGTTTCTGCTCAATCTCTGCCAGCACATCGAATGCGAGTGGAGGAGGAACGAGCTTACCAGTCTTCGGGTCGCGTGTGCACTGCTCGGGTTTGAACTTATAAGCACCATGAGATGTACCAATAGAGATGGCAAGAGAGTCACAACCTGTGCGGGTAGCGAAATCGATTACCTCCTCAGGCTTTGTGTAGTGGCTAACCTCAGAGGCAACCTCATCCTCAACACCTGCGAGTACGCCGAGCTCACACTCAACAGTTACATCATACTTATGAGCATACTCTACAACCTGACGAGAAATCTTAATATTCTCCTCGTAAGGAAGTGAAGAACCATCGTACATAACACTTGAGAAGCCCATATCGATACAATCCTTGCAAAGCTCAAAGCTATCACCATGGTCGAGGTGAAGCACGATCTCAGGTTTCTCACAACCCAACTCCTTTGCGTAAGCAACTGCACCCTCAGCCATGTAACGGAGGATAGTAGCATTAGCATAGTTACGCGCACCCTTAGAAACCTGCATGATAACAGGTGACTTTGTCTCTACAGCAGCCTGTACGATAGCCTGCATCTGCTCCATTGTATTGAAGTTGAAAGCAGGGATGGCATAGCCACCTGATACGGCCTTCTTGAACATCTCGCGTGTATTTACGAGACCTAAATCCTTGTAATTTACCATAATTATACTATTAATTAAATGTGATATTTGTAATATTCTCGTGCAAAGTTACGAAAAAGTTCAAAGTTCAAAGTTCAAAGTTTAAAGTTTTTATATTCCATTGCTCGTTTTTTTCATTGATTAACAAAACACACGACATACAATACAGAAAATGCCAAGTACATTTTACATTTTCCCCTATTGCGGCATACCCAGTTCTTTGACCTGACGCTCAAACGCCTCTCGATTGCCAATCGCCCCATTTTTGATACGTGCACGATAATTATAAACGGTATTAACACTATAATGCAGGAATTCTGCAATTTTAGAGGAGTCCTCAATACCCAGACGAATCAGAGCAAAGATACGCAAATCTGTAGTCAACCGGTTTTCTTCCTTAGGATGTATTTGTGCTTCTGGTTCCAACAACGCATTGAAGTCATCTATAAAATTGGGGAATAGATGCAGGAACACTGTATCGAAGTTCTGGTTCAGCTCCTCGATTTCCTCTTCTTTCAGTTCGGTGGATTTCGATATACGATAAAGATCATCAAGCTCTTTGTTCTTCATCTTTTTATTCACCATCTTCCGATAGTTATCGAGTTTATCCACATACTGGGAACAGAGAGACAGGAAACGTCCGATATACTCATCCTTCACGCTGTTCGCTTCTTTCAATTTAGAATTTAATACCACAAACTGCTCATTGGTTGATGACAATTGGCTATTGGCATCCTGCAACTCTTGATTGAGGGTCGCCAATTGGTCATTGGTCGCATGGAGTGCATTACGTGCCTTGGCAAGCTGAAAGTTCCGCCGTCTGACGAAGAAATAGGCTATCATCAACAGTAAAGCAAGAACACTGATGCCTCCCAGCAATACCCATAGTTGGGTACGTGTCCGCTCGCTCTTTGCTTTATAGTTATTGGCTATCGCTGTCAACAAAGGAGTAATCTGCCAGCGGCGTTGTCTGGAACCATAGCGACTAGCACAGTCACTTGTAAAACTGATATAGCGGTAAGCCCGGTCTATATCACCCATTAGCAACAGTTGATTGGCAAGTTCCCACATAGACCCTTGGTCCATCACTCCATTGCGAATATCGGCAAGTACAGACTCCGTCAGCCATTGCATCATCTGGATAGTGTCCCCTTGTGCCTTATACTCCAAATAGCGATAGAGGGTCACCAGCGCATAGGGATGACTCCCTTTCTCCACAGACTTCAACCATTCGTCGTTGATTTTCATGGAGGCTTTCAGATCACCGGCATTCTGTTTTGCCAATTCCCGTCGAAGCATACATTCAGGATCCTGGGGGGGGCAATTCTCGTACATCAATGCCTCGTTTTTTCCTGCCAATTGCCAATAATGCTGTCGCATATTCTCCAGTTGGGTGTAATACGCCAACTCATTATAGACTATCGTGCGTGCCTTATAATATTCACCTAAAGCAGTTTTATCAAGTCCTTCAATATTTATACTGTCCAATGTTATCTGGGCTTCGTCATACATACCGACATTGGTACAGCGTATCGCCATCAGACAACGGCAGCGAGCCGCCTCTGAAGGATTGTTTGACAGATCAGCATATTTAATAGCCTCCACCAAGAAATGGATGGCAGAGTCACTGACAAAAGCCTTATATAATTCGTAGAGTTGCAGGGCATCCTCATATTTGACAGCTGGGCGCTCTGCCGAATTAAAACGCTTACGAGCCTCTATGATGAGGTCTTCATGCTGTGCGGCATAAATCGGGAAACGGGCGATTTCCTTATCAACCTCCTCTAATAAAGCTCCTTGATTGGGAGACTGCCCCATGACTGAAACGGAGGTTAGTATATAAAATAAAAACGTCAATAATCGCATAAGCTCACTTCGTTTTGGGTACAAATATAACAAAAAAAAGCGATATGATAGCTTTATTATTTAGAAAAATCTTCAGCAAACCCACTTTTTGCAAGTCTGCTGAAGAATACCTGTTATTTAAGTTGCTGACTTCTCCTGATTTTCAGTTTTGCCTTGATGTCATTCATCCTCTCTTCTGTCAGATTATATCCAATCATCACGAAGATAGCAATGAATGCTGAGCCGGCAGGAACTATGATATCCGCCAGTCGCAGATTTGTGAGCGTTTCCGTAGTCTGGATAGCTGCGTTCTGGTCGAAAGCGACCCACTTAAGAATCGCTCCGCTCAGTACCAGAGCCAAGGATTGTCCCATCTTCACCATCCACCAATAAATCGCTCCGAACTGACTCTCTTTCCTAGGTAGACCGTTGTTTAACTCATCTAGGTCACACACATCAGCAGTCATACTCATCATCAGTGTGAACAAACCACCCATTCCAAAAGACATCAGGGGCAAAGGAAGGAACATAAGCCAAGGATTCTCAGGACTGAATCCCCACCATTTCATGACATAACCAACGATGGACAGAACCGTAGAAATGACAAAAGCCTGTTTCTTTCCGTACTTCGCTGCCATCCATGTGACAATTGGAATCACCAGAAATGCGGTAATAAGGGCATTGACAGTAGCAAACCAAGCGGAAGCAGAACGGAATAGCGTTGGTACCCACTCCCAGGTTAGCCAGTTGTTGGCAAGAGAGTAATCACCGTTGAACATGTAATATACAATAATGTAGTTGCTAAAGGCTGCCACTATCTGGAACCCATTGTATACCAAGAAGGTGGCAACACACAACCGTAAGAAAGGTCTGTTACTGAATACCTCTCCCAAGTTTTTGAAAATATCTTTAAAGACGTTCCACATCCCCGACATGGTGATACCCTGACCTTTTTTGGTATCCTCGGATAGTGGTGGTTCCTTACAAAAGATGGCAGGCATGATACCAGTGAGGATACATAGTGCACCAACAGCGATAGACAGTTTGCGGACTCCTTCCACCTGTGTAGCAAAGATATAGTCGGGATTAGAGATCAATGCCCAGAACCAGGGAACTATCATCCATGCAGTCTGACCGATGATATTGGTAATACCCATCAGACGTGTTCGCTCGTTATAGTCGTCCGACATTTCATAACCCAATCCAATAAACGGTGTACTGAATATGGTGTTTCCAGTAATATACAAGAGCGACATCACCAGAAAGTACCAGAAATTGAATGTCTGCCCGTTTTCCGGACTCATCTGCCATAGCAGGATAAAGAGAATACCCGTCACAATAGCACCAACGAAGATATACGGACGACGGCGTCCCCATCCCGTACGGCTATTATCTGAGATATACCCCATGATAGGGTCGGTCAGTGCGTCAAAGAAACGTGGAATTCCCCCCAGCAAGCCTGCCAAGAAAGGATCCATACCATATCCTGTGACGAGGAAGTACATAAACACACCCAGTGCGGCAGGCAGCAGGTTATTGGTAAGGCTTCCAGAGCCGTAGGCGAGTTTCTGACCAAAGCTCAGTCTGCCTGTAGAAGTAATAGCGGCATGTCTCATGGCAATAATATGGTTTGAATAGCTTCTTTAGTAATAGACAAGTCATAGTGCTTACCATCTACGGTAAGGTCGAGACCTACAGGTGTTTGTCCCTGATTTATCACGACAACAGCCAGTGTTTTATCAGGATTGCGGACTGCTGTAGCCATCACTTCTTTGCTTTCACACTTCACACCCAGCACTTTGGCACCAGGACGGAGAAAACGGCTGAAGTGAGTCAACGCATAGTACATAGGGGTGAAATACACCTCATCAGCATCGGGATCGACAATGACAGGAGCCAGACACCAGTTCTTAGCCCAGTTAGGACCACCCTGACGATCCAATACCATGTTCCAGTCTATCCAACCGTCCACCCAGTTGTTAAGACAACCAATCAAGTCACGGGCATAGCGGAATACAGGCACATACTTCGGATGCAGATGTTTCTGGTCATCAGGTGCCCAGTCCCATCCCCAGTCTGTACCCTCGCACTTCCAGTACCAGGCATCGTCTTTCCAGATAGGTATTTCCGCATCGCAACATCCTTCTGTCTCGATAAGGTGCTTCTGCGGTGCCTTTTCATGGGCGAGGTTCAGCATCTCGGGTTGCCACTCTACAGTACTTTCATACCAATGGATAGCAATTCCACCAAAATATTTTGCTGTAGCCTCGTCAGTATACATCGCATCAACCCATTGTGGAATACCGCCACGGTTCTGGTCGTAGCCTAATATCTGCACATGACCGAATCCGGCTTTCTCAAAGGTAGGACCCATGTAGTCTCGTACAAAGGCTGCCTCATACTTCGGATCGAAGTACATGCTCTCCCAGTTGTTATTGTTGCCATAAGGCTCATTCACGGGAGTGATACCCCAGATATCCACACCCTTTGCCTTGTATGCCTCCAAGTATTTCACCAGATAATTAGCATACACCTGCTGACACTCAGGTAACAGGGCACCGCCCACATAATTCTGATTATCCTTCATCCAGAAGGGTGCAGACCATGGTGATGCCACGATTTTGAAACCGTCACGTGAGACAGTCTGAGCATCTTTAATCAGTGGCAGTAATGTCTCCTCATCAGACTTGATGCTGAAGTTCTTTAACAATGTGTCACCCTTTACTTCGTCGTAGCAATAGTTTCCTCTAGAGAAATCACAGGACCCGATATGGGTACGGGTAAGTGAGTAACGAGCACCGTTTTCTCCGAAGTAGGCATTTATCACTTCCTGACGTTTCTCTTTGCTCATCCGTGCCAACAATGAGGAGGTTGTCTCTGTGAAAGAACCGCCAATACCAACGAGTGTCTGACGTTCTTCACTGCTGTTTACTTCGACAACAACTTTGTTCTCCACGGAGGCAAACTCGGTCTTCTGCACCAGTTGGTCACCCGCCGAGTTGGTTTCCCAGACTGTCATATTCTCTTTCTGGGAACATGCCTGCAGTGCAAGTGCCATCATCAATAATGTTTTTGTCTTCATTCTATTATAATCGTTTTTAGTTATACCTTTATCTCTAATTTCTGTGTCTGACGGGCAAACAGACGGACACTGTCAGCTTCTGACAAGGTGATGCCATCCCCACTGCCTCGACGGTAGATAATCTGTGCCCCACAGTACGAGAATGTGAGGGAACCGTCCGGCAAGAACTCATCATCTCTTAACAGTGTGGGACGGAAAGACACTTTACCGTCCTTTACACGGACTCCCAGTTCACCAAAGCGACTAAGGATGTCTTCTTTTACTTGCCCCGTCATACCTGGCTGACGGACGCCCTTACCCCAGGGGGTGTGCGAGTAGGCATCCGTTGAGAAGGCTCCATACTGGCGTGCATCCTTGTGAATGCCTGTTCCTTCCAGAATAGCATGATAGTGTCTGGCAAGTGCTTCTGTTTCTGGTGCGTTATTATCCAAGGCTTGGAAATAACACTCCTGTGTGGCAACCACCAGTTTCGATACCATGTGCCAATAGATGCTCCCTAGACCCTCATAGGCATAGAATGTACCACTTCTTCCTGTAAATTCCTTATGATTGAAGGTCTCTTCGAATAAATCAAATAGAATATTCTGTTCATCCTCCTTCACACCGACAACCTTCATCGCAACAGCCAGATCACCTGCATTACGGAAGGTACCGTTGAAGTGCAGTGTTCCACACACATCCTGACTGACCAGACGCTTGTCACCGTCTTTGACCATCTTCCTCAGCAAAACGGAACGGTCAAGGGCATCTTTTGGCAGACAGTTCTTCTCCAAGAAACCTGGTAGCTCCTTGTTGGGATAGAGCATGTAGCTCTGCTGATCTTCCCGGAAGAGACGACTGACACGAAGCGCATCCAATACAGCGAGTGCTTCCTTGGGGGAGAGAACTCCCGAACTGAGTACGGCAACCTGTCCCTCCAACATTTCCGATAATGTGCGAATACCAGCGAAATGTCCCTTTGACAACTCCAGAATATTGTATGAATGATATAGACCATCCTTTCTGCGATTGGCACGAATGCTACGCTCCACAGGAGCCATTGATACAGTGAAGAATGCCAGCACATCATCCCGTTGTACCTGTACGTTACCCTCGCTGAATGACTGTGTATATATCTTCTTCCTGTAGGTTGTAGATGCTTCACCCAAGGCATCCATGACATCCTGTATAGAGGTTAGCGCAAGTGCATCCTTTGTACTATTCATCCATGAGCTTACCTCCCGAGAAAGCGTAAACGTTGCTGTCGGTGAGGCAGCCACAATGTCACGGTAGAATAACAAAGCACGGTATAGGTAACACAAGGTAACTACCGACAATCCACCCCCTACCAATGCATTATTGGCATCATTCCATTCCGGACGTTGGGTGTTCATCCAGATACCGCCATCTGGAATAAAGTTAGAGAGTTTAGCCAATAGTGATACCAACAGTTTCTCCAACAGTGATACTTTGACTGTCTCGCCGTCAGCATCTTTCAGGAGGGCGGCATCAATCCCCTTTACTACCATCTCCTTCTTTATATGGTTATTCAGTGAGGTATCGAAACAGATAGTATCCTTAGGGTTTTGCAGGATCTCATGATATGTTTTAATACGATAGGGTATATTGGCAAAGGGATAGGCAGGTGTGTCCAAACGGCTGGCAATTGCTCCTGGTGTATGGGCCTCCTCTGCCTCCATTAAACGCAACAGATAGATAATTTGGTGATCTCCCCAATACCCTATATACGACCACGGGTCTGACGGATCCACTGTCTCCCAGTCAAAACCGTCCTTGGTGACACGATAGGGGTTATAGCCATCGGCTGTCGAGCAACAGAGGAACTTATCTATCATCGGCTTCAGCAACATAGGATACGACACGGCAAGAGCCTCCCAGTTCTGGAAGATGTCACGCCAGTTTCCCTCATAGTCTAAAACGGGTTTTCCTGTAACAGGGTCTGTGGTGTTAATATTGAATTTGTTCCAAGGACGTGTAGGGTCTCCATGACGACGGCTGAAACCTAAAGGTAAGGGATTCTCCTGTGTCGGCTGTTCCAGAGGTATACCGCCACGCATAATATTGAACATTGTGTTAGAAAAGTGACGAGCCGTACGTGCCTCATCAGCAGTAGTCTGCACACCATCTGCTTGTGCGACCAACTGCACCAATAATGCCGTTGCCTCCTTCAGATCTTGACGAAGGATTGACTTCACATCTTGGGTATTGCGTAAGAGTTCCACAAGTCCCACTACGTCAGTCTGGTCTTTCATCACGTCAGCAACTACTGTCCATGACTTCTTCTCACCAACAGTAAGACAAACGGATGACCCTAACAGGTAGGCACCACGCTCACCCTTCACCAATGTTTCCTCTTGCAAGGGAAGACCTTTTCGAAAAGCAGGTACCTGTATAGAGGAAAGCAAGTGTATGGGATTGTCCAGTCCCACCTGCCATACCACATTACTACGAAGTGCCTCACTGGGCTCGGCCCGGTCTATAATGATTGCACTCAGACTGAATAAGCCCATTCCTGTCTGGGGCTCCAGCTGGGTTTGCTTGTATGCATTTACCAGATTACTGGAAGCCTGCTGTAAACCACTGGGTACACCACAAGGCATCACATTTTGTATGCCGTCCAGCACCTCCAGTTTAATAGCATCCGTCCCTTGGTTCTCCAATGTCACCTCCCGCTGAAAACCAAAACGGTCACCGGGGGTCCATTGCCAACGGAAGACAAGTTGCCAGTCATGATTGATTTCCTCAAAGATGACACTGTTGCCAATACGGTTCTTATACAGGTTTCGCTCAATACAGAACTGCGCCTCACTACGAACAGAGAACGGCTCCCAACAGCGGGTTTCTCCCTCCCGTCGAATGAGCGTCTTGCTACCCGTGTTTTCCGCTGAGGCAGTCACTCTGTCATCAGTCTCATAGGGGAAGAGAGCCCAGTCCGCACTGCGGCGACCCGCCGTAACACCTCCGTTGCTTGACATAAATGTCCATAGGTCTGTGCCACTCACAATATTCATGAAGAATGGCTCCATTTCGTCTACATTCTTAATCCGGAAGTAGTTCTCCTTCGATTTCATCTCGTAATTCATCATGATCTAAAAGTTATTTATTCTTTCTTATTTGCTTCTTAATAGCACTAAAACGCTGTTCTATGAATGATGGTGAAGACTGGTACGGCTCTATTCTTTGAACTTTTCGTAATGCCTTATACGCCATACGTGGATACAGTCTGTAAAGTCCCCTGTCATCGGGATTTCCTTTGGCACAGATACCAAACCACTCCTCATTCATATTGTTCTCGCCAGCGACAAAGTCAAACCTATAGCCGCCATTCGCCCAAGAGGCATGGGTGTCGTGAACATCCAGATTTATTGTCTGACCAGACTTCCACCAACCGTCACTGAACTGGAACGTGAAGCCTCCCAAGCAGTTACCACATCGCCCCATCCCTGCGGCATTCTGATAGATTTCCTGCCAGTTGTCCAGCAATATCTCCGCCTGCTCCCCTTGGACTTCCTGTTTAGTGACTGCGTTATAAGCATCAGCCCCAAATTCGGTAAGTATGACAGGTTTCCCCCATTTTTCCTTCACTTCCTTAAATAAGGTATCAAATGAATTTCCACGATAACTATTGACACCAAGCACATCTACGTCCTTACACACATTGGCAATGACATCCAAGAACTGGAGGTCACCATTGCAGATGGCAACAGGGTGTGATGTATCAACAGCCTTAATTCTCAATGCTGCCTCATTAAGCAGTTTATACAAACATCTCGCCCTTCTGTCATGCAAGTTCTCCCCTACAGGCAAGTCCTCCGACTCAGCACCAGCCCAGAACAACCCATAGTTATTCTCGTTGCCAATCAGATACATGAGGATGCCAGGAGTTCCATGATAGGTATTTACAAAATCATCCACCTCTTGCAGCAACAGTTTTCTCACATCCTCCCTGCAATAATCGGTATTGCCATGCCACGTACCATTGATGGTCAATCCATAGCGACCGAATGAATGGTTGATTATGGTGTAGATGCCATACTTCTCGTAAATATACTTGATCCAGCGAGGCGGGATGGTGTTATACTGTCTGATGACATTCACGCCCATCTTTCTCAGAAGACTCATCTCGTTATCCAATGCCGCTTGAATCACGTCCTCGGACTGTTCCCATATACTATATGTATAGTTGGTGCCAATAGGGAAATAGTCCCAATTCATCCCTTTCAGGAAGAATGGTTTGCCGCCTATTGTCAACAGGTCTCCCCTGCTGTCGTTCATGACTTTAATCTCTTGCTTTGCAGTCTGGTCTGGCATAAACTGACTAAAAGCAGGAATGGTTATGAATAAAGTGACAACACTCAGGAAAACGGTCTTCATATTCGCCTTAGTCTTTCAGTTTAAACAAAACCCGTTGCAGGATATTTTGCGACGACGTTCCTATAAGAGCCTCAAAGTCACCAGTCTCGGCAGTCCATTGCTGGATACGATCATCGAAGAAACTGAGCGACCGTTTGTCCAGTGTCAGCACCACAGTCTTGCTCTCGCCTGGCTGTAAATAAACCTTCTGGAATGCCTTGAGTTCTTTTATGGGACGTGGCAACGAGCATTTCTTGTCTGTCACATACAACTGCACCGTCTCAGCCCCAGCCTTTATGCCTGTATTCTTCACAGTGACGGTAAAGGATATCTTCTCTCCGTCACGCATTTCCTTTTTGTCTGCTGTCGCACCACGTATCTCAAAAGAGGTATATGACAATCCGTGTCCGAAAGCGAACAAGGGTTTGATGCGCTTCAAGTCTGCCCAGCGATAACCAACGAAAATACCTTCTTTGTATTCCTCGTCAATCACCTGATGACTGTCACGCCATACGCCAGGATAAGAACCAAGGGCATGGGCACCAGTATCCTCTAAACGCTGATACCATGTATAAGGAAGTTTGCCACTGGGGTTCACATCACCACTCAGCACATCTGCAAGGGCATGTCCAGACTCTGAGCCGATAAACCATCCCTGTACCACGGCACTGACTTTGTCCAGCCAAGGCATGGCGACAGCGTTTCCTGAGATATTGACAAAGACCACCTGTTTGTTAGCCTTGGCAAGAGCCTCTACCAAAGCATCCTGTTCGTAAGGTAAACCATACGCTTTACG
This sequence comes from uncultured Prevotella sp., assembly GCA_937916405.1. Taxonomy (GTDB): domain Bacteria; phylum Bacteroidota; class Bacteroidia; order Bacteroidales; family Bacteroidaceae; genus Prevotella. The sequence continues at coordinate 11,248 of CALFUF010000044.1, read as the reverse complement.
GTCATGTCCCTCACAGTCCTGATAGTCAGCCTTGTTCAGTCCGCCAAAGATTACCACGTAATCGGCAGACTTCGCTTTCTCCACAGCCTCGGCAATTAATTGCGTTGCGGGACGCAGATCATAGAGGCTACGACCTACCGTCACTCCATTATAACTCTGAATGGTGTCACCTACATAACCACGGGCATAGTCAACATGGGAAAAACGCTCCCTCATACCGTCGAGCGGCAGGATCTCACGCTGCACCTTCAAAGAGGAAGAGCCACCACCTACCGTCATCATCTTGATAGCATTCTCACCCACCACCAGGATATGAGCGTCAGCAGGTATCGGCAGTAAATTGTGTTCGTTCTTTAATAGGACAATACCCTCCTGCGCCACCTTACGTGCCGTCTCATAATGCGACTTTGAACACATCGCTCCATAAGGACGCTGACGGTTCATATTGGTTCGGAACATCAGACGTAGCACACGGCGCACCTTCTCGTCCAATTCACGAGTAGTATATTTCCCTTCCTGTATGAGCCGTTTGTAAGCATCGGCGAGATAATAATTATCATAAGCATTAGAGGCTCCCTCCGACAATCCGTCCGTCCAAGAGCCAAACTCCAAGTCCAGTCCATTGGTGATTGCCTCCTCTGTATCGTGGCAACCACCCCAGTCACTGATGACGACTCCATCGAAGCCCCATTCCTTTTTCAGAATCTTGTTCAGCAGAATATTATTATGACAATTGTGTTGGTTCTCATATAGATTATAGGCGCCCATGATTGCCCATGCCTTTCCTTCCTTGACGGCAGCCTCAAAGGCTGGCAGATAAATCTCTCGAAGGGCACGGTCGCTGATAATCACATTTACCTGATGACGATACTCCTCGTCATTGTTCAGCGCATAGTGTTTCACACAGGCAGCAACCCCTTTCGACTGCAAACCCTGAATATAAGGAATAACCATCCGTGAGGCAAGCCATGGATCCTCACCCATATACTCGAAGTTACGACCGTTCAAAGGCGTACGATAGATATTCACCCCAGGTCCCAGCATCACATTCTTGTTACGATAGAGAGCCTCCTCACCCAAACTCTCACCATAGAGACGAGCAAGAGAGGGATTCCATGTGGCGGCAAGACAGGTCAGGGCTGGAAAAGCGACACAGGAATCATTCGTCTGACCTGCCTGTACCCATTCATCCCATAACACATCCGGGCGGACGCCATGAGGACCGTCGTCTGTCCACAAATCAGGGAAACCCAGTCGCTTGACACCAGCCGAAGAGAACTTCGACTGCGCATGGATGACGGCAATCTTCTCGTCAAGAGTCATACGTCTCAAGGCATCCTCCACTCTCTCCTCAATAGACTTTGTCTCATCCAGATAGACAGGTAATGACTGTGCCTTTAGCGCACTTGTCCAGCCAAGAGTTACCACCACAAATATAAATATCTTACGTTTCTTCATATTGATAGTTTTTGGTTATCGGTATTATTGGCTTATTTCAGACCCATTGACTGAATATATTTCTCTTGCGGTTTACAATTTTCATAACGAGTGTTCTCCGCAAAGCGCATCAGTAACTTCCTCGCCCGTTGCTGGTTAGGACGTGCCTCACGCCATTCCTTATAAGTGTTACGGGAAGTCTCACTATATTTCACGACGACACTGTCCCACCCTTCCGGGCGATCGAAGCCCATCATACAGGAAGTATCCACTTTCTTGTATGGCCAGAAAGTATAGCCAATATTGTTCTCCTTCATGACACGGACGAAATCTGCCTGCCACTCATCCGTATTATGACCAATCTCACCCATATACATCGGCAGTCCAGTCTTGTTACGGAAGTCTATATAATCCTTGATAGCCTCAGCGGTAGCGGGACCACCGTACCGATGACAGGTATACATGATCTTGTCATCAAAAGTCCAGTCGGTAAACATGAAGAAGTCGGAGTTCCAACGGGCGCCCCCTAATAATATAATGTGATTCTTGTCCACCTGCCGGATAGCATGGACAGCACGCTTGTAGAGCGGTTCCAGCAACAGGTTCAGTGAATCTTTGTTTTCAAAGAAGTGGGCTATAGGCTCATTCATCAACTCATAGCCAAGGATGGTTGTCTCTTGCTGGTAACGGGATGCTATCTTACGCCAGATATCACAAAACAGTTGTTGGGCACGCTCACTCTCAAAGAGCCACGGATAACCATATCCATCATCGATATTATCACCCGTCTGACTACCAGGGCAGTCATGCATATCCAAAATCAGATAGAGTCCGCTCGCCTTACACCAGCTAACGACACTGTCTATATGCTCAAAACCATCCTTTTGTCCCGTCTGTCCCATATAATCCTCATCGGTAAAGAGTTTATAGTTGAATGGCAAACGGATGGTATTGGCACCTTGACGGGCAATGAACTCAATATCCTTTCGGGTGATATAATTATCCTTGAATGCCTGCCAGAAATCCGCAGCGGCATCAGGTCCCACCATCTCCTTGATCATCAAATCAATCATCCATGCGGAGTTGGTACGACTAAACCCGAACATATATCCCTCGGGATTCAGCCAGTTACCTAAATTCGTACCCTGAATAAACAATCTTTCCCCATTGGGCTTCACCAGATTTGGTCCGTCTACACGGACAAAGTCACCCTTAGCTTGCAGTCCTGTGACTGCAAGCATAAAGGCAACAGATATAAGGATTCGGTTGATTCGCATCTTAGTCTTATTTCTTTTGGAATACACGGACATAGTCTACTTCCATCACAACGGGCAATGCTGACTCATCGACACCCGACATACCACCCCAGTCACCGCCCCAAGCGAGATTCAGAATGGGATAGAAGGCATAGTGGAAGGGCCACTGGTTATGTCCACTACCCAATGCACTCTTCGTCACAGCCAACTGCACCTGACCATCAACATACGTTGTAATTGCATCTGGAGTCCACTCCAAAGCATAGACATGGAATTCACCCTCAGCATTGCTAATGGTCATGGCGTGGGTCTTCTGTGTATTCTTTGTATGATTATAGTCCTGTGTATGAATAGAAGAAGACACCTCGTTAGGAACACATCCCACTTCCTCCATAATGTCGATCTCACCACACATGGGCCACGGGTTCGTCCCCCAGTCATTACCCACTGGCATCATCCAGAAAGCAGGCCATGTTCCTTTCCCTTTCGGCAACTTGATTTTTGCCTCAAAGTAGCCATACTCCCAACCTGTATTCACGTTGGCATAGACACGGCCAGAGTAAATCTTTCCGTTTTCTTTCAGACAGCGAATATTCAATGCTCCGTCATGAACACGTGTTACCCAAGAGCCATCTGGAGTCTTGTGGTTTACATAGTTCTGCAACTCATGATTCACCCAACCAGCGCCTTGCACCTCATGCGTCCAATGATTGGCATCCAGTTCCGTACCAGTGTCAAACTCATCGTTCCAAACCAGTTTATAACCAGCAATAGGACAGGTGATTGCATCTGGATCGGGTACGCCATCACCACCAGCCTGCGACACAGCGATATATGCACGAGCAGAACCAGCCATAAAGGTGATAGTTCCCTCACGACCAGCATACTCTCCATTTTTCTGTACAGTAACAGTGATGGTGGCATTCTGATTGGTAGAATTAGTAGGATTGATACTGATCCAATCCTCACTCACATTTGCAGCCCACTCATGATTCGTAGTGATAGTAACCGTTTGAGAGCCAGCATTACCATCAAAGCTCAGCGAGGTAGCACTTAGTGTAATGGCATTGGATGAGCCTGAGCCAGAACCGCCTCCATCTCCAGCATCATCTCCTCCACATGAGACAAGTAAGATAGAGAGAAGTAGTGCCGTCAATAATGTATATTTTCTAATCATCTTTATAAATCCTAAATTTAACAAGAGAGACTGCCCACCTTACTGGGCAGACAGTCTCTTTCCTTATGATCATTTTAATTCTTTGAGAGGATGATATCGCTGATCCTAATATGAGTACCAGCAGGAGTTCCTCCAAAGTCAAACACCAACGACAATGCATGAGCGTCATTCTTTGGCAGGGTCTTACCCTTTTCCTTATAGACGAAAGCCTTATCAGCCGTTATATCATGACGACCGTCAAAGTAGAAGTTGTTATCGCGCTTACCTGCGTCTGTGTCATCAACATTGGTCTCTACCAGTTTAATCGTTACACCAGGACAATCATTATCCGCCAAGATGGTGCAAGAGAAGTTATACTCATCTGCCATTGCTGCGGCAAGTGTTGTCTCAATGGCGAACTGTCCTTGCCACTGGCTACCACCAATTCCCTCAGGAATATCGAACTCATAGGCATTGCCATTATGAGTAATGGTAGGCTGATTAGGCAGTGTGCCCCAACCATTGTCAGCGAACCAGGTGGTCCACTGGATGAAAGCAGAGCCATTATCAACAGCCTTCCATAAATTAGCATCACTGTCGTAGGTCACATCATTACTTTCCTCAAAGTATATCTTACTGATCTTAACATGTGTACCTGCTGGAGAACCACCAAAGTCGAATACCAGCGACAGAGCATGAGCGTCATGCTGAGCAAGGCTTACACCTTCTGCCTTATAGACGAATGCTTTACTACCTGACACATCATGACGATCGGCAAAGTAGAAGTTCTGATCGCGCTTACCTGCATCTGTGTCATCAACATTGGTTTCTGTCAATTTGATAGTTACACCAGGACAGTCATTGTCTGTCTCTACCAAACAGTAGAAGTTGTAGAGCTTGGCAATCTCTGCGGTCAATGTAGTCTCGATGGCGAACTGACCTTGCCACTGGCTACCACCAATTCCCTCAGGAATATCGAACTCGTAAGCATCGCCATTGTGAGTGATAGTAGGTTGAGTAGGCAATGTGCCCCATCCGTTATCAGCAAACCATGTGGTCCACTGGATAAATGAAGAACCAGTATCTACACTCTTCCAAAGGTTACTGCTGGAATCGTAGTTCCAGTCGAAGGTTGCCTCAGGAGTCTCTGGCTCGTCAGGAATACCAGTATCCTCACGGCTGGTGAATACCAGACGCCATGAAATAGTACCGATATCATTGATAAGTACCAGACGGGTATTGGTCAGAGCCTCCACACGGAAATAGCAATCGTTATAAGCCTCATCATTGGGGATGTAAGGCAACAGCGTATGCGGAGCGAACTTGATGTAGAGACACTCATCATCATTGAACGTGCCGGGAATCAACTCAAAAGTAGAAGTCTGTGCAGATACTTGAGCCATGAAGTCCTGACCGTCGTTGGTATTGAACTCAGAGAATACAGAGCAACCAGTATTCACATACACGGTTCCGCCCTCACCCGGATCATAACTGTAAGAGCCACCGTTAACTGGATCTGCATCAGAGTGAGCAAAACTAATGCGATCGTCATAGACACCCCAGTCAGCCTTCTCATTAACACCTGCAGACCACCAGTTAGAACCGTCTGTACCAGGCTCACCACAACCCATATGAGCTTTCTCTGTGTAGTCAATACGCCACGTCTTACCTGTCAGTTTAGCAAAATATGGTGAATAGTCCACCTTTGTCTCATTGAATGTAAAACTACTGCTCAGTGAGCCTTGTGACTGACCGTTACGGTTCATGATACGGACAGTGAGAGTATGAGTGCCTTCAGACATACTGCTATAACTTGCAGTTGGAAGGATAGAGTAAATAGCATCATCCAGATACCATACGGGATAACAGCCTTGGAAATCACCACTGACGGTGAAGGTTGCTGTATTGGTTTCCTGATCAGTATTCACAGAAATCGTTCTGCCTTCAACTGTAGGAAGCCCATTGGGATTCGCTCCCGAGAACTCTTCAGGTGAGCATGCTGTCATTGCAATGCCACTGAAAAGAATACAACCGATATATTTAAATAATTTATTCATATATAAATGATGTCTTTAATTAATGGGATTAATAGTCATTCTGCTTCAGTGTCGGATCAGCATCTAACTCAGACTGTGCAAGAGGAATATGCTTCTTCTTTGGAGTCCATGAGTTTGTACGATAGCCATAACTGTCTGGAACGAGAACCGTAGCGGCATTACCTGTACGAACCAGGTCAAAATAGCGCTTGCCCTCACCACAGAACTCCAAGTGACGCTCATTCAAGATATTATCGAGTGTAGCGGAATCATATCCTGTCAAGCCTGCACGATTACGTACCTGATTCAGATAATTCAGTGCGTCAGAGGAACTGCCACCTGTCTCAATCAACAACTCAGCAGCATTCAGCAGAGTCTCTGCATAACGGTAAATGCGCTTATTGTTATTATAGTTCAGATTCTTTGAAGAAGGGCAGTCTTTGGAATTCGCACTCTTCGGGCGATACTTACCATGCCAGATATGAGTATCTTGATAACGCTCTGTGTATTCAATGCCACGGACATCCCAGCATGTTGCATCACGACGGCGGTCATTATCTGCATACATATTATAGGTCTCTATGCGCATCGGCAAGAATCCCCAACCGTCCTGACCAGATTCCCATTCTGCACTTCCGGGCCAGCCGTTAGGTGAACACAATGTCGGGAACACAGTACCACCGGCATACAATGGGGTACCCCAGTCACGCTGACCATTGTCATCATCATAATTGATCTCGAAGATAGACTCCTCGCACCACTCGCCACTCTCTTCCCACAAGTCTGCGAAGTCTGGGTGCAGATCATAGTCGGGAGAGCTGATAATCTCCTTCATGTAAGAAAGTGCTTTCGAATAGCGAGCCTTGTCATTCTGGTACATCACCATCTCAGCATACAGCATATAGGCAAAAGCCTGTGAAACACGACCAGACTCAGCATTTCCCCAGCGCATCGGTAGAACTTTTGAGTCAATGATATCCTCCAACTCTGGCAGCAACTGATCGTATATCTCATCTGCTGTCAACTGAGGTGCTGTATAGGGAATAGAAAGGTTCTCCAGATAGAAGGGAACATTTCCATAATAGTGCCACAGAATATTATAATAGTACACACGAAGCAAACGAGCCTCAGACTCATACAACTTACGGTTCGTCTCTGTCCCATGACCGTAGGAACAGTAAAGGATTACATCATTACAACGCTTAATGCCACTGTAGAAGTCGCCCCACAGGGTTCCTAACGTGTTGTTGCCGTCACCTTCAAAGTTGAATAGTTTGTGCCAGTGCTGGTTGTCGGTAATACTGGAACCACCTACCCAGAAGTCATCGCCTAAGATCTCTGCGTCACAAGTCAGGTCATTGTATGCAGTACCGTCCCAATCGGGCCAGTGCAGAGGAGAATAGGCTGATACTAACGACTCGTACAATCGCTCGTCAGTCGTATAATATTCCTCCAGAGGATCGCCATCCGGTTTCGTTACCTCTAGGAAGTCCTTGCTACAGGACGCTAACGTCATTAATGCGGTAAATGCGCCTGCTATGATTGTTATTTTCTTATTCATAATCTTCATTTTTCAATACTTCAATTAGTCAATTCGTTTCTTCATTTCTTAGAGTGAGATATTGAAACCAACAGTCCATGTACGAGCCTGTGGATATACACCGTAGTCAACACCCATTGACGTGCTGCTTGTACCGATTTCAGGATCGAAGCCCCAGTACTTAGTCCATGTGATGATATTCTCACCCCTTACAAAAATACGGAAGCGATCAACACCGACTTTCTGAGTGATATAACGTGGCAACGTATAACCCAACGAGATATTCTTCAAACGCAAATAAGAAGCATCCTGTACATAGAGATCGCTGATGACCCAGTTCTTTGAGTCACCCATTTTCAAGATGGGCACACGGTTAGAAGTACCTTCACCTGTCCAACGGGAGAGAACCCAAGTGGGATAGTTGGCGGAGGCGATATCCTGACGGTAAGTAGCGTCGAACACATCTGCGCCACTAACACCCTGGAAGAAAGCATTAAAGTCAAAGCCCTTCCACTGAGCACTGAAATTGAAGCCGAAGGTCCAGTCAGGTGTCGGCTTACCGATATTGGTACGGTCGTCAGAGGTAATCTGACCATCTTTGTTTACATCTACAAACTTCAAGTCACCAGGCTGCGCGTTAGGCTGAATAAGTCCACCGTCTGCATTAGTATAGGCATTCACCTCAGCCATATTCTGGAACACACCAGCTGTCTTATAACCATAGAAGAAGGGGAAAGGTTGCCCATTCTCTGCACGTGTACCACCATCACTGAACTGTGAGATACCATAGTTCAGGAAACCAGTGTCATTTCCAAGATTCTTCAGCGTATTCTTCAGATAAGAGGCATTTGCCTTTACTGCGAATTGCGCATCGGCTATACGCCACTTGTAACCTAACTCGAACTCAATACCCTTATTCTGCATGTCGCCGGCATTACCCCAAGGCTTTGACTCACCTACGTAAGATGGGATAGGCAACTGAATAAGCATGTCCTTGGTAGTCTTGACGAAATAATCGACAGTAAAGGTCAATGCATTGTTGAAGAAGCCTAAATCGATACCGAAGTCTGTCTGCTCACTTGCCTCCCACTTCAGATCCTGATTACCAAGTCCAGCAGCCTTAGAACCGTAAATCATGGTTGCCTGCTTACCAAAGTAGTAGTTACTTGTACCACCAGTCTCTGTCAATACGGTATATCGGAAGTCTGGTAAATTCTCATTACCATTCTGACCCCAACTGAAACGAACTTTGAAGTTAGTCAACCAGTTACGGGTCTTCTCCATGAACTTCTCATTCATCACGTTCCAACCAAGTGAGAATGAGGGGAACGTACCGTATTTCTTATTAGAACCGAAACGACTTGAGCCGTCACGACGAACAGTAGCCTGGAACATGTAACGCTCATCATAGTTATAACTGATACGAGCAAAGAGAGAAGACAGACGATGCTCTACATAAGGACCACCGCCAACACCGACCAGGCTCTTCACACCTGTAATATTTCCATCAGCATCCAGCGTTGTCTCATAGTCACCACCCGTTGTATAATTGAGGTAAGGCTTTGACAGATTCACCAGATTCCAGTGTGAGCCAGACAAATCACTGCCCTTAAATTTCAAAGCAGACTGACCAAGCAGGACACCGATGGTATGCTTTCCAAAGGTCTTGTCATAGGTAATGGTATTCTCAATGTCCCAAGAACTGTTATCACCTTTATAAGAAGATGCCCACGTGTGGTCAGCATTATTGTTACCCGACAGATAATATTTCTGCAAGCCAGCAGCCTCATTACCCCAGAAACTCAGTTCGGCATTCCAAGTGAAATGATATCTCAACTCGTCCCACAACTGCAAGTCAAGAGTAAACTTAGGCATAAACTTATGCGACCAGTTCTTGGTAGGATTGCCTTGCATCATGGCAATAGGATTGTTCTGCTCCTGATAAGAACCTAAGAAATTAGGAATGGTATAGGGATTACCATTTCCATCCGTATACAGCTCATAGGCAGAGTAGCGGTTTATCTGCTCTTTTGCGATATCACCCGTGAGAACCACAGGCAATGTTGGAGCCAGGTAAAGGGCAGAACCCAATGGAGAACCCCATGTAGAGTTAGCGTCAATACCTTTATTATGTACTCGCATATAAGATACATTAGCCGTCAAGTCTAATTTATTCAAGAAGTTACGCTCTTTGGTTGCATCAATCAAGTTAATCTGATTGTTGGAGCGGATGGTCAGACGGTCGTAGTTTGACTGCCCGTAGTTACCACCCACGATACCATCCTGCGTGAAATAACCCAGTGAGAGATAGTAGTTCACCTTCTCGGTAGCACCACTGACACTGATATCATGCTGAACAATTGGAGCGTTGTCGTTGAACAGCAAGTCCTGCCAGTTAGTTCCAAAGCCTTTGATGGCATTGCCATTGGCATCCACCAAGTTATAAGGATCAGCATACAAAGGAGTCTGACCACCATTGATGTATTTCTCGTTCATCAAGATAGCGTAGTCTGTAGCACCTGTAACGTCACGCTTTTTCCATGCGCTCTGCCATCCGTATGAGAAGTTGTAGTTAATCTGTGGCTTACCGATCTTACCTTTCTTGGTAGTAATCAGAATAACACCGTTAGCGGCACGGGCACCATAGACAGCACCAGAGGCGGCATCCTTCAAGACTTCGATAGACTCGATATCATTGGGGTTCACAGACTCCATACCATCCTGATCTGTAGGCATACCGTCAATGATGTACAGGGGCTCGGTATTATTAATAGTACCTACACCACGAACACGGATCATAGACTTAGCACCTGGCTGACCAGAAGCAGAAGTAACATTCACACCGGCTGCAAGACCTTTCAGGGCATCGTCAGCACGCAGACGTGTCTTGCCTTCCAAGTCTTCAGCACTTACCTTAGCGATAGAGGCAGTTACCACGCTCTTCTTCTGAACACCATAACCGATGACGACTACCTCATCCAGCAGTTTGTCATCTGTTTTCAGAACGATGCGCAGGTTATTGCCTGCCTTTACTTCCTGAGTAACCATTCCAATGTAAGAGATTACCAAGGTAGAACCTTCATTGGCTGACAACGTGAAGTTACCGTCGAAGTCAGTCACTGTACCGACAGAGGTACCTTTCTGAACGACAGAAGCACCAATGACGGGCTCGTTCTGGTCGTCAACGACCGTACCCGTATAGGTATGCTTCTGGGCAAGAGCAGTTGCCGACATCATGACGAATGACAGCAACAGGAATAAAAACTTGCTTTTTTTCATACGTTAATTATTAAATTGTTTATTTGGTTAGTGATTTATCCAACAGCTTGACGCCCTTTGGACGATTTCCGATGCAAAGTTATTTAAAATAACAATGTGCACTTCGTATAAGGCGGAAAAAGTGGGCGAATTTATCTATATTAAAAAGACAAGTCACACAAAACCAGCTATTTACGTTTTTACAGACTTCAAAAAAGAGTGGACGAAATATAGAGGTGTAAATCAAACAATTATCCCGATAAACGGGGTGTTTACCGGGATAATGAACACTTCAATGGGCTGTTTTACTCATGCCATTAGAGCCCATCAAACAAACGAGTGGCAACTTCCCCGTCAGGACCGAAGGAGCCACCTACTCCATCGTAGTCTATGGCATCGGTGCCAAGTAACGGATTACCGGATCCACTGATGAGTAATAACGGTTGGACAGTATGCAGCTCTATCAACTCCGTTGTGGGGGTACTATAATCTTTACGTTTCATATTACTATTGATTCAAGTTTCGCATGTTTCACATTCTCAACTTTCAGAGGTAAGAGGTGAGA
>CALFUF010000043.1 GCA_937916405.1 uncultured Prevotella sp. | reverse complement strand
TGGAGCGTTTCAACATCATGGCAAAAGACTGCGACTCGAAGAACGGACTGAAAGGCAGCAACTATATCCGTCTGTCAGTACGTAACACGGAAGACAACGACCGTCTGATAGAAGCATTGAAGACCTTATGAATATCTGTATCTGCGGAGGGGGAAACCTCGGACATGTCATCACTGGCTATCTTGCCAACAAAGGCTATGAAGTCAGTCTGCTGACCCGCCATCCAAAGCAATGGAGCCACACCCTTCAGATTTACACTCCAGATGGAAAGACTCTTGAAGGCGCTATCTGTCGCCTTTCAGCAAATCCTGCCGAACTGATTCCACAAGCAGACCTTGTCCTCCTCTGTCTCCCTGGCTATGGTATCGCAAACACCTTGCAAGCGATTCTTCCCTATCTGCGACCCCATACAGCCGTAGGTAGTGTGGTGAGCAGTACGGGATTCTTCTTCGAGGCTTTAGACCTTTTACCAGAAACTACACCTCTATTCGGCTTTCAACGTGTTCCCTTCATCGCCCGTATCGAGGAATACGGCAAGTCAGCACACCTGTTAGGATATAAATCCTCATTAAGTGTAGCAATAGAGAAGAGGGAGACCCCCCTGAATCCCCCCTGCTTAGGGGGGATGTTGGGAGAAATGTTCGATACCCCAGTCCATCTGTTGGCAAGTCATTATGAGGTTAGTCTGACGAACAGCAATCCTTTACTGCATACCTCCCGCCTTTACAGCATGTGGAAGGACTGGCATGAAGGCGTTACATATCCCACACAGAGCCAGTTTTATAGTGATTGGACGGACGAGGCGTCCCAACTGCTCATTGACATGGACAAGGAATTTTTCCTTTTACTCAATGTATTGCCCGTTACTCCTGGTGCTATTCCCACTGTCCTCGATTATTACGAGAGTACCGATGCGGTGTCTTTAACTCGAAAACTTCATTCCATTGAAGCCTTCAAGGGTATTCTATCACCCATGAAGAAAAGTGGGAACGCTTTTGTTCCCGATTTCCAAAGCCGTTATTTCACAGAAGACTTCCCCTATGGACTTGCCATCATTCATCGTTTGATGCACGAGCATCACATTGACTGTCCAAATATTAATAAGGTATATGAATGGGGGATGTCAACTATCAACTATCAACTATCAACTAAATATAGTACGCCTTGAAATGATGCGTTGTCCGCTGGTCTTCGGGGGGCAGTGTCATATAGTCGCCATACGTTCTTGTCAGATGGTCGTCATAGCCAGCCATCGCCTTATAGACACGATCCTCGAAAGGCAAGTCGATATACGTCTCCATATCCTTGGCGGGGAAACAGCCCTTTATACTTGGTCCTGCCTCTGTCATGTGGCAGAGTGTCTGGGTCGGCTCTTTCCTCACTATCAGTCTCTCAATCCAACGGTTCAGCATCCCCACCGTAACAGGCAAACTCCGATAGCACCAATAGGCAAGACGTGAATGTAAGGGGTTGCTGTTGGATATCTTACAGCGACGAATCTTGTAGAGCAGTCTCTTCAGGCGGAAGATACGCTCACGTTCCCTCATATCCTCTGTCACATAGTCGACAGGAAACACGTCGATATACACACCGATCTCATAGCCCTCCGTCTCCTTCTCCACCATGCGCGTCCGTTGGTCGACCACCTTGGCAAAGGTATAATAATAATGAGATTCCTTTTGGGGGTCCAACACACGAAAGTGTCCTTGCGGGTCATGATAGGTCTGCAGGAAACGCTCATAGTCGCTTCTGAGCATATAGATGTCGATATCATCGTCCCAAGGGATATAGCCTTTGTGGCGTACGGCACCTATCAGTGTACCACTGCTAAGGGAGTAGTGTAGTCCCTGCTTCTCACAAAAGCGATGTACGTCATCCAGAATCCCCATCTGGATACTTCGCAGTTCCTGTATATCCGTAATCTTCCTCACTCCACCACTCTCCACACTCTGATACCTATATGTTTAGGTTGCTTTGCCTCATACTCATAGAAAGTCTCCTTGCTCATCAGCACCTTCTTATAGAGACTGGAGGCATGGAGTAGATGCAACTTCCCGTTTTGCCAGAAGGCAATACCGATATGGCGAGTGTCCAAGCCGTCCTTATCTGTCAGCATGGCGACGATATCCCCGCTCCGAACCATTGCCAATGGTGTCGACGGATGCCAGTTCAGGTCTTTTTTGAGGATATAGGGGTACTCCTTACCATTGGTCTCCTCCTCATACGCCTTGATAATAGGCACGAACTCAGGATGGTTCCTCAGTTGCTTATACAAATTGGGATGTGTCGACATGTAGTTGATCTGAACGGTCTGCACACCCCTGAAAGGATTGTCCATGATACCGATATCCTTCACCAGACCCAACTCGACATTATCATCACCCCACCACGTGAAATAGTGCAGGCGGGAGGTGTAATCCGTCATCTTCCCATGACGATAGCGAATCCTCATCAGGTTATTACAGTAGTCGTCAAACGTCCGTTTATCGTCCTTGTCACAAAGGGTCAGTGCCAGCACCGTCTCTACGAAAGTGGTACAGTCGAGTTCATGCAGGTTGACGATCAGATGCTCCTCGTCGCCATTCTCCAGAGTATGTCCCACGTATGGCACCCCCAGGAACTTCTTGCCGAAGTACATCATCCGATTCTCCTTGCCCCGCTTTGTCTTTGCCTCTTTCAACAGTCTCACCACCAAGGTACTGTCTTCCTTGGTGTACTCTCTCTCGTACTTAAAGGTATGACCCTCCTGAGGAACATCCTGCTCTACCTGTTGTGGAGACTGTGCTCCACAGCCCAAGGCTAAAAGCCAACTGCTAAACGCCAACAGCCAATTTCTCATCATCTCGCATTCTTTTGACGATTGCAAAGGTAGTGCAAAATTTCGATTAAGCGAAGAGAAACAACAAAAAAATGCCGCTACTCATCAACGAGCAGCGACATTCAAAGCCTATGTTTAACTAAAAATCCTTTTTTAAAATTAATTCCAGCCTTTTGGGCTGGAAGGACTCGCCTTTCGGCAAGTTATCTAAACTAATACTAACCTTTCAATTTAAAAAGAAAGTTATGACCGCCTCACGGTGCCCACTGTTATCCTAACACATTTAAAACTTTCTTAATTACCAATAACTAAAAACCTAAAACTATAAATATTACTACTAACCTAAAACAATCTATTAACCGAATGTCATTTTTAAGACCTCTTGTCTTTTGACATTGCAAAGGTACGACGATTTTCAAAACCTGCAATACTTTTTTTGTCTTTAATGGCGAAATTTCACTTATTCTTGACCTAAATCAACAAATTGTGTGCGCAAACAACGAAAAAGATAGCAAAAAAGACACGATTTATGGTATTTATTTGTACCTTTGTCATGATGCGCATACTAATCGTCAATACGAGTGAGCGAGCAGGGGGTGCGGCTGTAGCTGCACACCGTCTGATGGAGGCACTGAACAACAACGGTGCGAAGGCGAAGATGCTGGTACGTGACAAGCAGACGGAAGCTCTCACTGTCATAGGACTCTCTCCTTCGTGGAAGCTGCATTGGAATTTCCTTTGGGAACGTTTCTGCGTCTGGTTCCATCTGCGATTTCGTCGTCAGCACCTCTTTGACATCGATATCGCCAATACAGGGACAGACATCACGAATCTCAGAGAGTTCAAGGAGGCGGACATCATCCACCTTCATTGGATTAACCAAGGCATGCTCTCGCTGAAAGATATCCGCAAGATATTGACGAGTGGGAAGAAGGTGGTATGGACCATGCACGATATCTGGTCTGCCACAGCTATCTGCCATCTGACACTCGACTGCAGACATTTCGAGACTGGTTGCCAATATTGTCGTCTGCTACCAAGAGGTGGTTCAGAGAACGACCTCTCTGCCAAGGTATGGAAGCAAAAGCAACAGATGTTGGAGGGACAACTAATCACCTTTGTCGCTTGCAGCCAATGGCTTGCCGGGGAGGCTCAGAAGAGTGCTCTTTTGCAAAGTCAACGCATCCTCCATATCCCCAACCCTATTGACACCCGCGTCTATCGTCCTCTGGACCAACAGAAGGTACGACAGGAGTTAGGACTGCCCACAGACCAGCGTCTCATCCTTTTCGCATCGCAACGAGCCACCAACCCCTATAAAGGTATGAAGTATCTGGCAGAGGCTTGTCAGTTGCTGGTCAGTCAATATCCAGAGATGAAAGAAAATACGGCTGTAGTGGTATTAGGAGGACATGCGGAGGAAGTGACGGACTCCCTACCTTTCAAGAGCTTTCCTATGGGTTATGTGAATGACGAGCAACGTATTGTGAAGGTCTATAATGCCGCTGACGTGTTCGTACTTCCCTCCCTCTCCGAGAACCTGCCCAACACCATCATGGAGGCGATGGCATGTGGTATTCCCAGCATCGGCTTCCATATCGGAGGTATTCCTGAGGAGATAGACCATCTGGAGAACGGTTATGTGGCAACCTATCAGGATGCCGCTGATCTCGCCAAGGGTATCCGATGGGCACTTGACGAGTCGTTCAAGGAGGATGTCAAGAGTGCTTGTCTGAGGAAAGTTGCACGCAACTACTCACAACAGAGCGTTGCCCAACATTATATTGAAGTCTACGAACAATGAGAATAACGATTATCACAGTCACCTACAATGCTGCATCTGTCTTGCAACGGACACTCGATAGTGTCAGTTGTCAGACCTTCCAACAAATCGAGCACCTCATCATCGATGGTGCCTCGAAAGACGAGACGGTCAGGATGGCGGAAGCCTACCAGGAAAAAGCATCCTACCCCGTCATCATCCAGTCAGAGCCTGACAAGGGACTCTATGATGCGATGAACAAGGGTCTGCACAAGGCTACAGGTGACTATCTCGTGTTCCTCAATGCAGGAGACACCCTTCATGCTAACGATACCCTTACCACTCTTACCTCTCACCTCTCACCTCTTACCCCCCAATCCCCAGCTGTCGTCTATGGTGATACCGCCATCGTAGACAGCGAAGGGAACTTCCTACACCTTCGCAGACTTCGTCCTCCTCGGCAACTCACTTGGAAATCGTTCAAACAAGGTATGCTCGTATGCCACCAGGCTTTCTATGTACGGACAGATATCGCACAACAAGAGGACTACGACCTGCAGAATCGCCATTCAGCGGATGTCGACTGGTGCATCAGGGTGATGAAACGAGCAGCACAGCAACAGCTGCCCCTGGTCAACACAAATGCCATCTTAGCCGACTTCATGGAAGGAGGCAACACCACCCAGCATCATCGCGCCTCGCTCAAGGAACGCTATCGGGTGATGAGCCACCACTACGGAGCTGTCCATACCTTCTTCCTGCACCTCTGGTTTCTCGTGCGTACCTTATTTAAATAATATGTCCCCTTTTTCTTTATCATCATAAAAGAAGCCAAGATCTTCACAGGCCCGGGCTTCACACAATGTAAAGTTCTTTTCAGTTACTCCCGTAAAAAACGCCCCAAAATATTTGGTGTTTTATTCACTTATTCGTATCTTTGTCTGCGATGTCGAAAATAGGAAGTTCTATGAACCATCTGCGACCATCCATAAGACTTAGTTTATGGATTGTCATTTTTGTCGCATTGTTGTGTGTGGCGATACAAGCTATCATGCTCTATTTCACCTATCTGGCTATGAAAGAAGAGACGGCTGCGATAGCGAAGATCACACAGTTACAATGGTACGTGTTGGGTATCACCATCTTGGTACTCGTCATCCTGTTTGCCGCCTGCCTGTTTTATATCAACAGACAACTGAGGCCCCTCCAGCAATTAGACACTGTCGTACAGCGGATAGCAGAAGGACATTTCGACGAACCTATTCCCCCCACCTCACGCACAGACGAGATAGGACACCTGCAAAGGACTTTCCATACCATGCAGCGGTCCATCACCGACTATCTTGAGGAGACCCATCGGCGCAACTCTGTCCTGAGCGACCACAACGGAGCTTTGGAAGTTGCCTATGAGCGTGCCAAGGAAGCCGACCATGCCAAGTCGGCATTCCTCCAGAACATGACCGATATGATGGTCCCACCCGTAAAAGCCATCAACGAGATTGTCGATACCATCTACGAAGAGCAGGAGCATCTGCGACTAAGTCGTATCTCCACGATGGCAGAGCAGATGGAAAAACAAACCAAGATCGTCACCTCATTGCTCAGTCAGATACTTGATGTTTCAGAAAAGCCACAAACACCATGAGCCACTCCATCCCCCATATCCGCATGTCACTATCGACAAAGCTCAGTACAGGCATACTGGTCTTTGTCATCTTGGGCTTTCTTGTGTCTCTGGGAGTCTTGTTCCAACAGTCACGCAAGTTAGTGAAAGAAGAGGCTATCGCTCATGCGGAAAACATCTTGGACCATACGACACAACGTGTTGCAGGTTACCTCAAGGAGGTGGAGAAAGCCACTAACGATATGGAAGGTGTCGTCCTTCAAAACATGAAGCCCGACTCGTTGATGAAGTACGTGCACCAGATCGTGGCACAGAATCCCAATTTCAATGGCTGCTCGATCACCACAGAGCCTTATTACTTCCCACAGTTCGGACGTTATTTCTCTGTATACTCCGTTAGGAGTGGCGACTCTATCTCCACAGTACGTGAAGCGGAATACGAGTATTTCGAGAAGGTGTGGTACAAATCACCTCGTCTGGCAGAGGAAGCCGTATGGGTGGACCCCTTCGATGATTTCAACGAGGGAACCCTGTCGTCTGAGGAGATGATAGCATCCTACTGTAAGCCCCTCTACACACCCGACCATCGGTTTATCGGTGTACTCTCCACGGACCTTTCCCTGCCGAGACTGTCGAAGGCGATCTCTGCGAAGAAGCCCTATGAGCACTCCTATTGTATGATGTTAGGTAAGGATGGGCATTATTTCGTACACCCGGATACGACGAAGTTGTTCACTAAGACTATCTTCTCGGACATTGACCCCACCCAGCATGCCGACATCATCACCTTAGGATATGAGATGACGGCGGGCAAACAAGGTGTCCTCGAGGTGAATATTGACGGAAACGAATGCTATGTGTTCTATCGCCCGCTGCCTAACACCCCATGGAGTGTCGCCTTGGTATGTACGGAGAGTGATGTGTTCAGCGACTACAACCGCCTTGCCTATATCGTCATTCCATTACTTGTCGCCGGACTATTGTTTATCCTGCTGTTCTGCAAAAAGACGGTGCGCCATTTCATCAACCCCCTCGACCAACTGGTCGAACAGGCACACCGCATCGCTGACGGTCATTTCAACGAGCACATGCCGTTGAGCAACAGGACGGATGTCATAGGACACCTGCAAAACAACTTCGTCGCCATGCAGCAGACACTCGACGAGCATGTCGGCAACATAAAGCATATCAATGTAGAAACGCAGAAACGGAATGAGGAACTGATCAGTGCCAACCAACTGGCACAAGAGGCTAACCGCAAGAAGACAGCCTTCCTGCAAGATATGTCACACCAGATACGTACTCCCCTGAACATCATACAGGGTTTCGTACAAGTGCTCCGTGACGACTACCAGATCATTCCGCAGGAAGAGATTACCAACATCACCAACACCATGCGACAGAACGCCATCGCAGTGACCAGAATGGTGGATATGCTCATCGCCGCCTCTGCCCTAGAGAACGGCAACAGCATCGAGAAGAAAGACAAGGTCAATTGCAAGGAGTTCATACAGACCATCGCAGAAAACTATCATCATCATCCCCCATTGACAACCCAGCTCGTCATTGACAACAAAGTGGAAGACACACTCACCATACAAACCAACAGAGACTATCTGACAAAGGCTTTGAACGAGCTGCTGTATAATGCCAAGAAGTTTGCCGCTGGTGATGGGTCAACGACCAAAGGCTATGTCACACTGAGGATAAAAAACAGTCTCCAGTGGTTACAATTCCAAGTGGAGGATAAGGGTCCTGGCATCGCTGAGACAGACCGTGACCTGATATTCCAACAGTTTACGAAACTCAATGAGTTCTCGGAAGGACTGGGATTAGGACTGACGATTGCCCGTCAGTTCGCCCTACTGCTAGGAGGCAGTCTCTCGCTCGACACCACCTATACCGATGGTTCCCGTTTCATCCTTAGAATACCAATTGCTTAAACCTTTCAACTCACCATGAGACGATTATTTCTCTGGGGACTACTTTTAATAAGCTTATCCCTATCAGCAAAAACGATTCCCTTCGGGAACGGACAACTAACGATTAAGACCGTTGCAGCCAATGCTGTTCGTATCCAATATACACAAGGGGAGACGACCAATAACCTACCAGACTGGCTGTATGTCAAGAACGACGAGGTGGAAGGGGACTTCCAACTCTATATCAACGGACAGCGAGGGATCATCAGAGTCATGGACGAGGATGGGAACACCATCTTCTCCGCCACCCGTCACCAAATGGACGAGACGGGGGCTACCCTGGTGTTCGACTCTCCCAAGGACGAGTGCCTGTACGGACTCGGACAGTTTCAGGACGGCTATAGTAACGTTCGGGGACTGTCACGCCGACTGACTCAGGTAAACACCCAGATCAGTATGCCCATGCTGATCTCCAGCAAGGGCTATGGCATCCTATGGAACAACTACGGACTCACCGACTTCAATCCGGCAGGTCAGCAGGTGAAGCTCCAGAAGATGGAGGGGGATGGGAACAAAGAGATCGTCAATGTCACCTCTACAGAAGGAGGAAAACAGGAGGTCAGGGAGCGTAATATCTATCAGGCGACTCTCACGGTGGAACAAGAAGGGGACTATGCCCTCCTGCTCGATGTAGGACAGAAGATGGCACGTCGCCATCACCTGATCATTGACGGACAGACCGTCATCGAGATGCGGAACGTATGGTTACCACCTACCACCTCCACTATCGTACATCTGGAGAAAGGACAACATCAAGTATCGGCAGAACTCGCAAAAGATGACATGCCAGTACTTTCTTATAAAATGGTCGAGGACGAGACGGTCTTCCACTCTCCTGTCGCCACCGCTGTGGACTATACCGTCTTCATCGGTAGTGCCGATAAAGTCATCAACACCTATCGTGAGCTAACAGGTAAGGCACCCCTCATACCCCGATGGGCTACTGGTTATATCCACTGCCGTGAGCGCTATCACTCACAGGAGGAGATCCTACAGACAGCCCAACGCTTCCGTGAGGAGCAGCTGCCCTTGGATGTCATCGTACAAGACTGGCAGTACTGGGGTAAGTATGGGTGGAATGCCATGCAGTTCGATGAGGAGTTCTACCCTGATCCGAAACGCCTGACAGACAGTCTGCACCAACAGGGTGTCAAACTGATGGTCAGCGTATGGTCCAAGATCGACAAGAGCTCTGAGGTGGGCAAGCAGATGGAACGAGAGGGACATTATATCCCCAACACTGATTGGATAGACTTCTTCTCACCCGACGCGGCACAAGCCTATTGGCAACAATTCAGCAAGCGGTTGGTACCACTGGGTATCGACGCATGGTGGCAGGATGCCACAGAGCCGGAGAATGACGACCTCGCAGGCAGGACGGTGAACCGTGGACAATGGACGGGCGAGCAAGTCCGTAATGTCTATCCCCTGTTAGTCAACAAGACCGTCTATGAGGGATTTCGTCATGACCAACCACATCGGCGTCCTATGATACTCACACGGTGCGGTTTCCCGGGTATCCAACGCTACGGCTCCGCCATGTGGTCGGGTGACGTGGGGAATGACTGGGAGTCGTTCCGCCGGCAGATCACAGCTGGTCTGGGTATGCAAGCGGCAGGTGTCCCCTGGTGGACATACGACGCTGGCGGTTTCTTCCGTCCTGACGACCAGTATACCAACCAAGACTACATCGACCGCATGCTACGCTGGATAGAGACAGCTGTCTATCTCCCCCTGATGCGTGTTCACGGCTATATGAGTAATACCGAGCCATGGAACTATGGTGACGAGACAAAAGCCATCATCGCCCAGTGTCTGCAAGAGCGTTACCGCCTGCAACCTTATATCTACAGTTATGCGGCGGCCATCGCCAACGAGGGAAGCACTCTGATGCGCCCCCTCGTCTTCGACTTCCCCACCGACACAGAGGCACTACAACAGAAATACGAGTATATGTTCGGTAAGTCGTTGCTGATCAGTCCTGTCACTGTACCCGATGTTACCGCATGGAACACCTATCTGCCGAAGAATACGGCAGGATGGTACGACTACCATACCGGCATACACTACGAGGGCGGTCAGACGGTGAAGACTGCTGTCGACAAGCGACAGATTCCTGTCTTTGTACGTGGGGGCAGCATCCTACCCCTTGCCGATCAGTCGAAAGACGATGTCCTGAGCATCTATATCTACCCCGGTGCCGACACCACCTTCTGTCTCTATGAGGACGACGGAGATACCAACGACTACGAACAGGGTGCTTTCTCCCTTATCCGCTTCCAATGGGAAGAGGGGGCACAGCGACTGATCATCAGCGAGCGGGAGGGACAATTCCCTGCCATGCAGAAATCCCGTAAGTTCCGTATCTCCCTGCCTGGCAGACGCATCAAGACTGTCACCTACAAGGGAAAACAGACTGTCGTCCGCTGATAGATAGCGTTTCTTGAATCATGTTACATCAGATGTCGTTTTGTGATACATAAAACGAACTGATTCTCAATTATTTTCTGTATCTTTGCAGCGACAATAATCATTCATTCTAATACGTAATAAACCTATGAGAAGAACTATTCAACTGACTTTGATGCTCATGATGGTATGCGACATCGCTAAGGCACAATGGGGACAAGCTCCTGACCCCAACGCAGGACTGGGTATGAAGGATACCTACAAAGACTATTTCTCTATTGGTGTTGCCGTCAACCAGAGAAACGTGGTGACACTTGAGCAAATGGCTCTTATCCAAAAGGAGTTCAATAGTATTACTGCTGAGAACGACATGAAACCCGTCTCCGTACATCCTAAGGAGGGTGTATGGAACTGGGGCGGTGCAGACAGCATTGCCAACTTCTGTCGTGAGAAAGGCATCAAGCTGAGAGGACACTGTCTGTGCTGGCACTCTCAGTTTGCCGACTGGATGTTCTACGACAAGAAAGGGAAACCCGTCAAGAAAGAGGTATTCTACGAGCGTCTTCGTGAGCATATCCATGCAGTGGTTAACCGCTATAAGGATGTGGTATATTGCTGGGATGTCGTGAACGAGGCGATTGCCGACCAGACTTTCGGATGGCCCGGACATCCCGCTAACCCTTACAGAGAGAGCACTGCCTACAAGCTCTGTGGTGACGAGTTTATTGCCAAGGCTTTCCAGTTTGCCCACGAGGCTGACCCCAACGCTTTGTTGTTCTATAACGACTATAACGAGTGTGACCCCGGCAAGCGTGACCGTATTTATAATATGGTGAAGAAGATGCAAGGTCAGGGTGTGCCCATCCATGGCATCGGCATGCAGGGACACTATAATATCTATGGTCCCTCCGAGGAGGACATTGACGCTGCCATCACCAAGTATGCAGAACTGGTGAAGCATATCCATATCACAGAACTGGATCTGCGCACCAATACCGAGCAGGGTGGACAGCTCCGTTTCTCCCGTGGTGAGACCAAGCCACAGGCACCCTATATCGCTACCTTGCAGGAAGACCAATACAACCGCATCTTCCGTATCTTCCGTAAACACAAGGATGTGATTGACTGTGTCACCTTCTGGAATCTCTCCGACCATGACTCCTGGTTGGGTGTGAATAACCATCCCCTGCCCTTCGACGAGAACTACAAGCCCAAGAAGTCGTATCTGATCATCAAGAATTTTGATGCCGCACTCGACCATCGTCAACCGAAGGAGGACTTCCGTCCTAACGAGATGAACCAGCACGGACAGGAGTATCCAATGGTGAACTCCGATGGTTACGCCCGTTTCTGTGTCGTTGCCCCCGATGCCAAATCGGTTATCGTCAGCCTTGGCCTGGGCGGACGTGGAGGTACGGTACTGCGTAAGGACAAGGACGGTGTGTGGACAGGTACGACAGAAGGTCCGATGGATGAGGGTTTCCACTACTATCACCTGATCATTGACGGGGGTGTGTTCAACGACCCAGGCACGCATAACTATTTCGGTTCCTGCCGTTGGGAGAGTGGTATTGAGATTCCTGCCCACGACAAGGACTTCTACGCCTGCCGTATGGATATTCCCCATGGCAACGTACAACAGGTATTGTTCCCCTCGAAGAGTACGGGTGCGATGGCACGTGCCTTGGTCTATACCCCACCAACGTATGGCAAGGACAAGAAGGAGCGTTTCCCTGTGCTCTATCTGCAACACGGATGGGGTGAGGACGAGAACGCATGGAGCAACCAAGGACATGCTAACCTGATCATGGACAACCTGATTGCCGACGGTAAGATCAAGCCTTTCATCATCGTGATGACCTACGGTCTGACCAATGATGTCAAGTTCGGCTCCATCAGAGAATTTACCGCCAAGGAATTCGAGACATTATTGGTTGACGAGTTGGTACCTTATATTGACGCACATTTCGCTACCAAGGCAGACAAATGGAACCGTGCGATGGCAGGTCTGTCAATGGGAGGTATGGAGACGAAGCTCATCACCCTGCGTCGCCCGGAAGTCTTCGGCTACTATGGTCTGTTGAGCGGTGGACAGTACGAGCCCAAAGATATCAAGGACAAGAAACAGGTGAAGGTCATCTTCCAGAGCTGTGGCAGCAAGGAACGCCCAGATGCCATCAAGGAGTCTACCGCTCGTCTGAAAGAAGCAGGCTTCAATGCCCATGGTTATATCTCCGAGGGTACCGCCCATGAGTTCCTGACCTGGCGCAGGAGCCTGTATCAGATGGCACCACTATTATTCAAATAAGTTATGAAAAGGACTATCTCCTTACTTACTGTTGTTGGCTATAAGTTAAGTGCTTATAGCCAACAACTTTCTTTGGTCTACCAGCAGGAACATACAGGAAATTACAAATGGCTTGCCGACCGCATGGGCTACTCTATCGTAGGAAACCACCCACATTATATGCTCCCCGAGAACCAATATCCTGAAGTGGAGGCTTTCATCGACAAGTTCCTGTTAGGGAAAAATTCTGACACTAGTAACATACAAATTGCGGTCTTTAACCAACAATAAGCCACTTTCCTTCTTTTCCAGACAGTATCAAATCACTCTTTTACTTAAGTATTTTCTTTCCTTGATAAATATAGATACCCTTCGATGTCGGCTCCCCAGTGAGTCTACGACCACGGAGGTCGTACCAATAGGCATCCTTAGTTGAGTCTGATGTACCTTTCACATGATGGATAGCTGTTGTGGACAACACACTGTCCCAAAGACCATCCTCCAGATAATAGCCACCATTGACAAACATCATGTCACCAGTCTGTTTTCCATTAGCACTAAAGATAATACCTTGATTGGGACTCGACTGCGACTTTTTATCAGACTCCTTGAAGGTCCATTTCCATACACTTCTGCCATTGCTCGTCGTACCTACTTTCGTACATGATGTGCCTGGCCATGAATTGGTGGTATAGTTATAGGTATTATCCCATCTCCAACAATAAACTGTTGAGGAGCCCCATGATACAGGAGCCTCGAAGAAGGCACAGGTCTCACCCTCATTCACCTGACAGAAAGAAGGCATCGTCGTTGTCGACTCCGTCTTCGCATCAACATCTGTAATGGCACTAATAGCAGAGACATCCACACCCTCACTGACATACATCTTGTATTTCCTGCCTTCTGCCACCAGTTGGTAACCAGTCGTATTCACACCCTGTGAGCCACCCAAGAGTAACAGTGCCGTTCCTTTCGTGCCTTGAACCTTCAAGACATAGCCGGCACCCTTGACTGATGCCTCCAAGATGGTACTCTGGTTATTGATACCCACTGCCTTACGTGCCATAATCAGTCGCTTCAACGTACCTTTATAGTCCTTCCAGTGTGAGAGGAACAAACATGGTGTTCCTGGCATCGTCAGTATATACGCATTAGCAGCACAGACATTGGCATCCAATTTATTATTAGTCTCACGATAAGTGTCATGGTTATCCACAAAAGTAACAGCATAGCGGGCATAGGAAGCGTCATTAGCCAAAGCATCACTGTTGAGAGACTCCCAGTTGCTGTTCTCAAAGGCATTGTTGATATTCCATTTCATGGTGAAGTCAAAAGCGGCACTCTGGACAACACCCTCTACCTTTGTGCCGTTGATCCAGTTCACCAGACCTGTCTTACCATCACTCATCCAGTACTCACCAACAGAAAAAGTGGGTTTTGCCGACGTGTTATATATACCCGTATACTTAGGAGCATAGCCTCCCACCATATCATAGCGGAAGCCGGCATATCCCAAGTCTTTCAGCAAGAAATCAAGATAGGTCTTGATATTCTGCTGGACAGTGGCATTCGTATGGTCCAGATCACGGCATCCGTCAAAGTTAGACCCAGTGTCCATGGCACCTGTTGTCTTCTTACCTCCCGTGCTCCATTTGCTGAGATTGGAAGAACTGTTACACTCATCATCTTGACAGATACCAGAGAAATTGGTATTGTCCCATGTCAGCGTATAACCGTTTTTCGACTCATTGGGGAAGTCACACCAACTGGTGTTGCCATTTTTATGATTGATCACGACATCCTCTATAATACCGACATTCTTATCCTTGAACGTCTTAATCATCGAGCGCAACTCATCCTCAGTACCAAAAGCACTCTTGTGGTCGAGCCACCAGATGTCGGAATAGCCCATCTGGTTGGACAGGGTGTTACAATAGCCACTCTGCGGTACCCAAATCAACTCAAAGAATTGTGACAACTCGTCTGCCTGCGACTCTAAAGTCTTCCATTTAGTGTCCGTATACGAATTCCAGTAGAAGCCTTGCAGCATCACACCGTCATAGTTTGCGGGCCATCCCTGAGCCGAAGCAGTCAGAGTGGCAACCAATACGATTAATGTCGTGTAGATTTTCTTCATCATATCTGTCAGTTTTTAGTTTTCTGTGTGCAAAGATAAGCCTTTTCCGCTAACGTTCTATCTTTCAACGCTTAAATAAGACAACGGAAATCATGCAATCGGTTGCACAGATAAAAAACTTGGCTATTCCCCCGATAATCCCGTTTGATAGGAGTATTATCCTCGCCGATATTCGGCTGGTGTTTTACCCGTCTCGCGCTTGAAAAACTTGGAGAAGAACGAGGGATTAGGGAAATTCAGCAACTCAGCGATCTGCCAGACAGGCAGGTCGCTGTATTTCAATTGTAGTTTGGCCTGCTGGATGATGTGGCGGTGAATCCATTGCATGACTGTCTGTCCGCTGACTTCCCGGATGACGGATCCAAGATGGTTGGGTGTCAGGCAGAGACGGTCGGCATAGAAGGCGATGGCATGTTCACGAGCGGCATGCTCGTTGACGAGAGCGGTGAAGCGATGAAAAATATCTTCCTGACGGCTGATGGGACGACGCTTCCTTTCTGCGTTTTCCTTATTATGTATAAGGTGGAGTTCGGAGAGAAGTGCCGTTTGCAAGGCCCGGACAGAGGGAAGTGACAGGGGCTGGCGGTTGACAGTATGCCAGAGCAGACGGAAATACTCGTCGATAAGCAGCCAGTCGTCATCGTTCAATTGAAAAGTCGTACACTCCTTGAAAAGTGCCTCTTTTGGTAACTCCCGATAGGAGAAGGCCTGGATGTCGAACTCATCGTACATCTCTTCAATTTCGAATACGGAGTCGGCTGGCACAACAAGTAGCATACCTGCCTGTAAGTCGTGCGGTTCCATATTGATAATGCTGTGTGCATGACCTGAAAGAGCGCGCATCACACGACCGTCGTCCACCCGATAGGGCTGGCCTGTCTGGAGAAACTGCTTGCCAAACTTGCGGGCGCTCATGGCCATGAATAAATCATCGCCAACATACTCACCGTGGTCATCACCAGCCAAGTGTTCTACCGCCCTCAAAGTAAGATTTTCTATCTTTTTTGCCATTTTCGTTGAATTAGAACATTTCTGCCTTTTATATGATAACGTAAAGATGGGAAAAACATTGTAATTTTGCAGCAGAAA
>CALFUF010000042.1 GCA_937916405.1 uncultured Prevotella sp. | reverse complement strand
TGCGCGATAAAAACTTTTTTTGAACAGCCAAATTAATAGGCTGCGGAATTTAGGTGATAAGACAATATCTCGAAACTTCCCAATGCATAGAGATTCCTATAAATACTGATGGCAGCGTCAAAGTTATATCCATGCATCGTCATCCCCTTATTACGAAAAGACGTGAGTGCATTCACTTCTAAGTTCAACCTTACAGAACCTGTGCTTCCTTGTCCACATGCACCAGTTGTACAAACTTCATCACCAGCCATACAGACCATAGAAGAAAGCATTGTCATTAATGTTATAAAGACTACTTTTTTCATTTCTTCTATTATTAGTTTACTTGAATTTATATTACTTGGATTTTGAGTTCCGAGTGCAAATTTAAGAAAGGAGGGTAGAGTTTCCAAATAATTAGCGTTGCAAAACACCCTCGATGTTGCAAGCGAAAAATCGACAATAACAAGCTGTGGGTCAGCGTGTTGCATTAAATGCAACGCATTTGCAACACACTATTTTGCAACACTTGCAACGCTAAAAACTGCAAAAAATGTTGAGATGTTGAGAATTTATTGTACTTTTGCAGTCAAATGCAGAAAAAGAATATGAAACAAGTCCTTCTCCTTTCATACGTATTTTTATTTCTATTGGGCTGTAACCAAAATAGCACCAAACAGCAATTAATAGAAATTGACAGCATCGCTATTCAAGAAGGTGACACAAAAGCATTAGAACTTATCAATAAAATAGAGCCAGAAATGATTGATGACGAGGAATGCCTCGCCTATTATTGGCTTCTTAAAATAAGATCAGAGATTAGACTCCAAAAAAGGATTAAATCAGCAGCCCCTTTAGAAATACCTATTAATTATTACAAGCATAATCATAACTATGGTAATTTGGTACGTGCTTATGGCTATAAAGCTCAAATATTAATTGACATAGGAGATATAAAGAATGCATCAACATCACTTAAAGAGGCTGAATTATTAATTAAGCGTTTGCCAAACAATCCAGAATTAGCAAACCACATATATTATAACTTAAGTAACATAAACTATAAGGCAAAAGAATATGATTTAGCTCTCAAATATTGTAAACTATCACTTAAGGCTTCCTACCAGATGAATAGTAAGCCCAATATGGTTTATGCATTGATGGGGATTTATAGTATTTACGCTGATATCGAAAATAAAGATTCTTCCAATTATTATTTACAAAGATGTATTTACCAACTCAATGACATACCCAAAAGTAATCGCTCCCCTTTTTATGCAAACATTGGCAATGCTTTCATCGACAAAGACATAAAACTAGCAGAAGACTATCTTAACAAGTCTGTGGAAATCAAACCTAACGAATTTGCCTACAGAGGTCTTGCCCGTGTCTATTATAAAAAAGGAGAACGAGACAAGGCTGTGGAGATGTGGCATAAAGCATTGAAGACGGACAATCTGTACCTGAAGGAGGAAATCCTACAGGCACTCTATGACAGCCAACGGGAGGAAGGAGCTTATAAAGAAGCCTGTGAGACGGCAATGCAAATTGCCGAACTGAAAGACAGCATTGCACTGAAAGAGAAAGAGGAGGACATCCGAGGACTACAGGAACAGTTTGAGCAGGACCAGAAACGGAAAGAAGAGAGGCATCTTTTCTATGTCGTCGTCTCTGCCATCTGCGTCTTCCTGCTGATAGCCATCGCCACCTCTGTTTACCTGCTCTATCGCAACACAAAAGGAAAGAAAAAACTTGCTGAGACGATACGACATCTGGAAGGATATCGCCAGCAATTGAAAGTGTTGGAGCAAGAGGGGAAATCAGACAGCAAAGAGGTAGAGAAGCTGCATCAGAAAATAGCAAAGCTGCAAGCGAGACAGGGAGCCTTGCTGCAGAACGGGAAAGACCGCTATGAGGAGATTGCTCAAGGGGGCACTACCCTGCGATGGAGCCGAAGCGACTTCGATGACTGCATAGAGTATTACAGGACGGTGGACACTTCCTTTGTCACTCACATGGAACAAGACTTCCGCCATTTATCTTCCAAATACATCTTCTTTGCACTAATGGAACACTTAGGGAAGACTGATGAAGAGCTGCAACACATGATGGCTATCAGTCAGAACACCATACGCTCATACCGCTCACGCATCAATAAAGCACAGATTACCACATAAAATAAATATCATATGACAAACGGACTATTACTTTGGGCTGACGACGAGATGGAGCTGCTCCGTCCACACCTTCTCTTCTTGGAGAAGAAAGGATACGAGGTTATTACTGTGACGAATGGTACTGATGCCATTGAGGAATGCCGACAACATACTTTCGACCTGGTCTTGCTCGACGAGATGATGCCTGGACTGACAGGTCTGGAGACCCTGCAACGTATCAAAGAGCTACAGCCGACGGTCCCTGTTGTCATGGTCACCAAGAGTGAGGAGGAAGACATTATGAACCAGGCGGTAGGACAGAATATCGCTGACTACCTCATCAAACCCGTCAACCCCAACCAGATACTCTTGACCCTCAAGAAATTCATCCATAAGCGTGAGATTGTCGCTGAGGTCACTCAAACAGCCTACCAACAGCAGTTCCAACAGCTGAGTATGCAGATGATGGACTGCAGGACATGGGACGACTGGACGGAGATGTACCGACAACTGGTCAGATGGGAATTACAACTCTCTGCCACTGACTCTGCCATGGGTGACATGCTGCGCATGCAGAAAGAGGAGGCGAATATCGGATTTGCCAAGTTTGTCAAGAAAAACTATATGGGATGGCTGGAGAAACGCGAGATGATGATGAGTCCTGATATCTTCAAGCAGAAAGTATTCCCCAGTCTATCCGAAGGAAAGAAAGTATTCCTCATCGTACTCGACAACTTCCGTTACGACCAATGGAAGACCATAGAGGGTGAGCTGACTGACTTTGAGATTGACGAGCAACTCTATTGCAGTATTCTTCCGACAGCAACACAATATGCCCGTAATGCTATTTTCTCAGGACTAATGCCCGACCAGATAGCACGTATGTTCCCTGACCTGTGGGTTGACGAGAACGAGGAGGAAGGGAAGAACCTCAACGAGGCTCCTCTTATCCAGACACAAATCGACCGTTACAGACGGCACGACACTTTCTCCTATCACAAGATCAATACCACAGATGACGCAGAGCGGTATATGAACCAGTTCGCATCGTTAAAGAAGAACAGTCTCAATGTGCTGGTCATTAACTTCATTGATATGCTCTCCCATGCAAGGACGGAGTCGAAGATGGTACGAGAACTTGCCCATGACGAGGCCGCCTATCGCTCACTGACCCTGTCGTGGTTCCGCCATTCCATCATGTCACAACTGCTACGTCAGTTGGCACAGACAGATTGTCAGGTCATCATCACTACCGACCATGGCTCTATTCGCACAAACTCACCTGTCAAGATTATCGGCGACCGCAATACGAACACCAATCTACGCTATAAGTTAGGCAAGAACCTCGCCTACGACAACAAGGACATCTTTGTCATCAAAGAACCTCAGAAGGCTTTTCTGCCAGCCCCCAACCTGTCGACCAGTTATGTGTTCGCCACTGGCGACCAGTTCTTCGCCTATCCTAATAACTACAATTATTATGTCACCTACTATCGGAACACCTTCCAACATGGAGGTATCTCGATGGAAGAGATGATGATACCCTTTATCACACTAAAAGGAAAAAACAGATAAGTTATGGAGATCAGAATATCAAGTTTAGATACTATCCACGAGGCAGCCCGTGAGTTTATCCAGCATATTGGCGATGTACGTGTTTTCGCCTTCTATGGAAAGATGGGGGCAGGCAAGACAACCTTCGTCAAGGCTGTCTGTGAGGAGTTAGGAAGCGATGACGTTATCACGAGTCCCACCTTTGCCATCGTCAATGAGTATGGGATTTCCCATAACAAAAAGTCCTCCCTCTACAGGGAGGATTTAGGAGGGTCTATTTATCATTTTGACTTCTATCGCATCAAAAAGCTGGAGGAGGTCTATGACATGGGCTATGAGGAATACTTCTATAGTGGGGCACTATGTCTGATAGAATGGCCTGAGCTTATTGAGGACATTCTACCTGACGATGCCGTTAAAGTGATCATAGAGGTGCAGCCTGACGGAAGTCGCATGGTTACCTGTTAAATAAAAAAGGTGAGGTTGGTGCCTCACCTTTTCTATTCTATTACAGAAGAGTCTCAAACTTCTCTTGTATCTTCGCTTTTGGCTGTGCGCCAACAATCTTATCGATGAGCTGACCATCTCTAAAGAACAAAATGGTAGGGATGTTTCGGATGCCGAACTCTACAGCCAGCTCCTCATTCTCCTCCACGTCACACTTGCCAACAGCGACACGACCGTCGTACTCCTCAGCAAGCTCAGAGATAACGGGACCTACCATACGGCAAGGACCACACCATGTTGCCCAGAAATCAACTACTAATGGCTGACTGCCATTCTTCAAACTCTCGAAATTCTCAGATGTGATTGTTACTTCCATTGTCTGATTACTTTAATTATTAATAATGTATAAGATTGATTCAGCAAAAAACATGCCACTAATTAATCATATAGTCCAATGCCGGCGTTTGCTCTATAAAGTGCACCAAAGAGTTCTTGACATCAATGAACTTCGAGGTGCTCCGCATCAGTACGTGCCCCTTGTTTGCCCTGTCTACAAACTGGAGATACAGCTTCGTCTTCCCTGGGTTCTCAGCAATCAGTTCCCCTAAGTCTGTCACCACCTGCTCATCCAACATATCTGCCAGCAGGGTGATTGTGATACGGTCAATAGCTTTCTCCTTCACCATTTGCAGAGATTGTACATCTTGCACCTTCAGCTCCAACTGGTTGCTATACTGGAAACGAGGCTGAACCTTTGCCGTCACGTAGACTGCCGAACCGATGGTAAACATACCGCTACGGTCTCCCCAATCCTTTCCAAAGAGGGCAAGCTCACCACCACCTTCAAAATCCTCAATGGTGACGAAGCCACAGGGTTCTCCGCGTTTGGTGACTTTCTGACGCACCTCTGTCACGATACCTCCGAATATCACATCCTCGCGATCCTTCAGCTGTTGTGTTTCTGCCAGTTCTGAGCAATGCGTATTACATAGTTTCTCCAAGACGACACGATACTCATCAAGCGGATGAGCAGAAAGATAGATACCCACATAGTCACGTTCACGATTCAACCGCTCAATATCACTCCAGCGAGTTGCCTGAGGGATAGGGGGGGTGGCAATGTCCACCTCGTTCTCTCCACCAAACAGTGAGTTACGCATCTGCTGTTGTTCCATCTGGTATATCTGTCCATAACGTACCAAAGTATCCAGGAACATCTCACCCTTGTTATTCTCTCCGAAGAAGTTCTCACGAGGGATGCCGAAACTATCGAAGCCCCCACTCAGAGCAAGACTCTCGAATGCCTTACGATTGACGCACGAGAAATTGATTCGTTGTGCGAAATCGAATATCGTCTTATAGGGACCATTCTTCTCTCGTTCATCGATAATCGCCTGAGCCACACCATCACCCATACCCTTAATAGCGGCAAGTCCGAAACGGATCTCTCCTTTCTTGTTGACACCAAACTTCAGATAACTCTCATTGACGTCAGGACCCAGTGTAGCGATGCCCATCGACTTACACTCATCCATCAGCTTGGTAATCTCTGATATCTGGTCACGACGACGACTCATGATCGCCGCCATAAACTCAGCAGGATAGTTTGCCTTCAGATAGGCTGTCTGGAAAGCGACCCAAGAATAGCAAGCGGCATGCGACTTGTTGAAAGCATAAGAAGCAAACGCCTCCCAGTCGCTCCATATCTTCTCCAGCACCTTCGGGTCATGTCCGTTTTTCTTGCCACCCTCGATAAACTTAGGTTTCATGGCATCAACGATATCCTTCTTCTTCTTACCCATTGCCTTACGAAGGGCATCACTCTCACCACGAGTGAAATCAGCAAGAAGACGAGACAGCAGCATCACCTGCTCTTGATAAACAGTAATACCATAGGTGTCCTTCAGGTATTTCTCCATCACTGGGATATCATAGGTGATAGGCTCTTCCCCACGCTTACGCTTGATAAACTGAGGGATATAGCCCATAGGTCCTGGACGGTATAGGGCATTCATCGCTATCAGGTCCTCAAAGACGGTAGGTTTCAGCTCTCGCAGATATTTCTGCATACCACTTGACTCAAACTGGAACGTACCAATAGTCCTGCCTTGTTGATAAAGCTCATAAGTCTTGGGGTCGTCAATAGGGATATTATCCAAGTCAATATCTATACCACGGGTCTGCTTGATAATGTCGCATGCCTCCTTCAACTCCGACAGGGTCTTCAGTCCGAGGAAGTCCATCTTGATAAGACCAGTCGACTCAATGACATGACCATCATACTGCGTACAGTTCGTTTTCTGGTCCTTGAAGTCCGGATCGTCAGCAGTAGACACAGGAACCCAGTCACTGATAGGGTCACGGCAGATGATAAAACCACAGGCATGAATACCCGTTCCACGCACTGTACCCTCCAGCATCTTGGCATATTTAATCGTATTCCTTAGAGCAGGATCATTACTAGCCTCAGCATCACGCAGCTCTGGGACAGCCTTGATAGCGTTCGTCAAGTTCATCTTTGGTGTCTTTCCATCCACATCAGGCAGACGGTCCGGAATAGCCTTACACAAGGCATTCGACACAGGAATAGGCACCTTCTCCACACGAGCGACATCCTTGATAGAGTTCTTGGTCGCCATCGTCGCATAGGTGATGATATGCGCACAGTTCTCATGACCATATTTGTCCTCCACCCATTTCAACACCTTGCCACGACCATCATCATCAAAGTCGGTATCGATATCAGGTAAAGAGATACGGTCGGGGTTCAGGAAGCGCTCAAACAGCAAGTCGTATTTCAAAGGGTCTATCTTCGTGATACCCAGACAATAGGCGACCACAGAACCAGCGGCGGAGCCACGACCAGGTCCCACCATTACTCCCAGCTCGTCACGTGCCGAGTTGATGAAGTCCTGAACGATGAGGAAGTAGCCAGGGAAACCCATCGTCTTCATGATGTGCAACTCAAAGCGGATACGGTCGTCCACCTCCTTAGCCAATGGGTCACCATACCTCTTTGCCGCCCCCTTATAAGCTAGTTCTGCAAGATAGTCAGCCTCGAACTTGATTCTATACAACTTGTCATAACCACCCAGTTTCTTGATTTTCTTCTCTCCCTCCTCTGGTGGCAACTGGTTCTCCCCATTCTCATCACTGGTGAACTCATCATAGAGCTGCTGCTCTGTGAACTTCTGCCGCCATTGCTCTTCTGTGCCAAAGGACTCTGGGATGGGGAAGAACGGCATGATGGGGTCATGGTCAAGACTATATATCTCTACCTTGTCTAATATCTCCAGTGTGTTGGACAGTGCCTCAGGGATGTCAGAGAAAATAGCATTCATTTCCTCTCTCGTCTTAAACCACTCCTGTTTGGTGTATAGCATACGAGTAGGGTCGTCCAAGTCCTTACCTGTCGACAGACACAACAGGTGGTCGTGAGCCTCCGCGTTCTCCTGGTCAACGAAATGGGCGTCATTCGTACAAACGAGTTTGATACCATATTCCCTTGCCAACTCAATGATGACCTTATTTGCTTTCTGCTGGAGCGGGAATGTCTCACGATTGGCACGGATGGTGGGGTCTGTCACCTCATGGCGTTGGAGCTCCAGATAGTAGTCATCACCAAAAACACCATGATACCATTCTATAGTCTCACGAGCACCAGCGATATCCCCATCTAAGATTTTCTTGGGTACCTCACCAGCAATACACGCAGAGCATACGATGAGCCCCTCATGGTATTTCTCCAAATCAGCACGGTCAGTACGAGGACGCATATAATAGCCGTCAACCCATGAGTTGCTAACCAGTTTGATGAGGTTCTTATAACCCTTATAATTCTTGGCAAGAACTATCAAGTGATAACCACTCATGTCCTCTTTGCCACGCTTCAACTCTTTGGAACCATGACGTGACACATACATCTCACAGCCAAAGATCGGTTTGAAAGGCTCTAAGCCCTCCTTCTTACGTCCTTTATTGATACCTCCCACATAATCATGGAACTCCTTGATCCCAAACATGTCACCATGGTCAGTAATCGCCATGCCACGCATGCCATTGCCAACAGCCTTGTCTACCAGTTTCTTGATACTCGACTGACCGTCAAGAATCGAGTAATAAGTATGTACATGCAAATGTATGAAGTCTTCCATAAAGATATCTCTCTGCTGATTTGAGCCGTAAAGTTACACTGAAAAGGCGAGATAGCCAAAAGAAAAACGTAAAAAATTTGTAAGATAAACAAAAAAAACGTACCTTTGCATGTGGAACATAAAACAATCGACATTACTACGCATGGGAGAAAGAATCCAAAAAATAAAGAAACTCAAAAAAATAAGAATACATCGCGAGGGAACCAATGAGTTGACCATCAGTATGCTGTTACTGATTGGCATCGGGCTCATCCTTTGGTACACGATAGACAATCCCATCCCCTTTTGGGCTTTTATCATCATCTTTGGTGCGGTATGGGCAATGGCTCTTAACTTCTACCGCTGTCCTATCCGCTATTTCAATGGCGACACAGAGAAACTGGTGGTAGCCCCCGCTGACGGAAAGATCGTGGTGATAGAGGAGACTGAGGAGAATGAGTATTTCCACGACAAGCGCTTGATGATCAGTATCTTCATGAGTCCGCTGAATGTTCATGCCAACTGGTTCCCTGTCGATGGCAAGGTGAAGTTCGTGCACCACCAGAACGGCAACTACCATAAGGCTTGGCTCCCTAAGGCGAGTGAGGAGAATGAGCATGCCGATATCATGATTACCACTCCTGACGGTGAGGACATCCTCGTACGTCAGATAGCCGGTGCGATGGCACGTCGTATCGTGACCTATGCCAAGACTGGGGAGGAGTGTTACATCGACGAGCACCTGGGATTCATCAAACTCGGCTCCCGAGTGGATGTTTACCTGCCATTAGGCTCCAAGCCTTGCGTGATTATGAACCAGCCGACTACTGGTGACCAGACTGTGATAGCAAAACTGAAATAAATGAGTATCAAGAAACACATCCCTAATACCATCACCTGCTGCAACCTCGTCTCTGGCTGCATTGCTACCTATTGGGCTCTTTGTGGTGTCTGGGACACAGCATTACTGTTTATCATCATTGGTGCTGTCTTCGACTTCTTCGACGGCATGAGTGCTCGTCTGCTTGGAGTCAGCTCACCCATCGGCAAGGAACTTGACTCCCTTGCTGACGATATCACCTTCGGCTTTGCCCCTTCCGCTATCATCTTCGACTTCCTGAAAAGTGGCATGGAGTATCTGCCATGGCACTATCTCGCCTATGCGGCATTCATCATGGCGGCATTCTCTGCCTTGCGTCTAGCCAAGTTCAACCTCGACGAGCGACAGGCAATGGGATTTATCGGACTACCCACCCCTGCCAATGCCCTCTTCTGGGGTGCCTTGCTGGTAGGAGCGGGCGACTGGCTGGCATCATCACCCTACCTGTATTACCTGGTTTTCGCAGGTATGTTCATCAGCTGCTACCTCTTGATTGCTGAGATTCCCATGTTTGCCTTGAAGTTCAAGCACTGGGGATGGAAGGGCAA
>CALFUF010000041.1 GCA_937916405.1 uncultured Prevotella sp. | reverse complement strand
TCTCCGTCCGCTCGGCAATCTCCTCGATGAGTTTCATGTTGCGGATGGAGAGGCGCTCTGCCTTCTCTGTGGGGAACACGTCCTTCATGCCCTGTACGTTCTTGATGAGTTGACTCTGGTAATGGGTGGCGACAGGGATGATGTGGTTCATGGCGAGGTCGCCTAAGACACGTCCCTCTATCTGTACCGTCTTCACGTATGTCTCCCATTTTACCTCATTACGTGCCTCCAGTTCCTTGCGGTTCATCACCTTGGTACTCTCGAACATCTGGATGCTGCTCTCATCGAGGTAATGCTCGAAGATGACAGGACATGACTTCTCTACGTCGAGACCACGACGAGCCGCCTCCTTCACCCATTCGTCACTATAGCCGTTGCCGTCAAAACGGATGGGCTTGCTGGTCTTGATATCGTCACGCAGCACGTCGAGGATAGCGGATATCTTACTCTCGCCTTTTGCCATCAGGGCATCCACACGCTCCTTGAAGGAGTTGAGCGCTTCCGCCATCGCAGCGTTCAGGGCAATCATTGCCGAGGCGCAGTTGGCGGTGGAGCCTGGTGCGCGGAACTCGAAGCGGTTACCCGTGAAGGCGAAGGGTGACGTACGGTTACGATCGGTATTATCAACAATCAGGTCGGGAATCTGCGGGATGTCAATCTCCATGCCTTGCTTACCCTTCAGGTTGAAGAGTTCGTTCTTGTCCGATTGCTCGATATGGTCGAGCAGTTCTGTCAACTGTGTACCGAGGAAGGAGGATATGATGGCAGGAGGTGCCTCGTTGCCACCTAAGCGGTGGGCGTTGGTGGCGCTCATGATGGATGCCTTCAACAGTCCGTTGTGCTTATAGACCGCCATCAGCGTCTCCACGATGAAGGTCACGAAGCGCAGGTTCTCCTCAGGTGTCTTGCCTGGTGCATGGAGCAGCACGCCATTATCGGCGCTCAGGCTCCAGTTGTTATGCTTACCAGAACCGTTGATACCGTCAAAGGGTTTTTCGTGCAGCAATACACGGAAGCCGTGGTTGCGAGCCACTTTCTTCATCAGCGACATCAACAGCATGTTATGGTCGACGGCAAGGTTGCACTCCTCGAAGATAGGTGCTAACTCAAACTGGTTGGGAGCCACCTCGTTATGGCGGGTCTTCACAGGGATGGCAAGTTCCAATGCCTGTATCTCCAGGTCTTTCATGAAAGCCTGTACACGGTCGGGGATGGTACCAAAGTAATGGTCGTCCATCTGCTGGTTCTTGGCACTCTCATGTCCCATCAGCGTACGCCCTGTCAGCATCAGGTCAGGACGTGCCGAGTAGAGTCCCTCGTCCACGAGGAAATACTCCTGT
Organism: uncultured Prevotella sp.; assembly: GCA_937916405.1. Lineage (GTDB taxonomy): Bacteria > Bacteroidota > Bacteroidia > Bacteroidales > Bacteroidaceae > Prevotella. Next base: position 10,436 of record CALFUF010000041.1, on the reverse strand, counting down.
TCCCATCCGAGGTTCACCTGTACCTTCGTCACATCGTCATAGAAATACTGGCAGACATCCTTTGCCGCCTTGCCTACCGCATGGAGGGCACGGAGGAGGGGAGCCTTGTAGTCGAGTGCCTCACCCGTATAGGCAATGAAGATGGTGGGGATACACAGGGTGTCGTCGATGATGAAGACGGGTGAGGTGGGGTCCCAGGCGGAGTAGCCGCGAGCCTCGAAGGTATTGCGGATACCGCCATTGGGGAACGACGAGGCGTCAGGCTCCTGCTGTACGAGCAGTTTACCGCTGAAGGTCTCTATCATACCTCCCTTGCCGTCATGCTCCACGAAGGCATCGTGTTTCTCTGCCGTTCCCTCTGTCAGAGGCTGGAACCAGTGGGTATAATGGGTCACCCCCATCTCCATTGCCCATTTCTTCATCCCCTCGGCAACGGCATCGGCGATACTGCGGTCGAGACGGGCACCATTGTCCATCACGTCAATCATCTTCTCGTAGACGTGGGATGGCAGGTATCTGAACATCTTCTGCTTGTTGAAGACGTACTTCCCGAAATATTCTGAAGGTCTTTCCGCTGGTCTCTTTACGTCGAGCGCTCTCTTCTTGAAGGCTTCCTCTACGACCTGAAATCTTAAGTTGTTTGCCATAAGTTTGCGATTTTGGTCGCAAAATTACGATTTTTTTTCCGTTACTCAAAGAAAATCCCTTAATTCTTTAAGAATGTCGATCCTATGCTTAAAGGCTCATAAAGCATTTGTTACTTTATGAGCCTAATTTGAATTTACATTGAGAATACCTTTTTGCCCTCGAAGTAGGTGGCTGCTGGCTTGGCCTCGTGTATCTCGGTCACGGGACAGGTCAGCACGTCCTTGGTGACGAGCAGGAAGTCAGCATATTTGCCTTCCTTGATACTGCCTCGTTCATTTTCAATGAACATCTGTTTAGCCACATTGATGGTTAGGGCTTGGAGGGCCTGTTCACGAGACAGACACTCTTCCGTCCACCAAGGCTTCGCATTCTCAAGGTGATAAACACCCGTGACTACGATCTCCATAATTCCGAAGGGATCGTCAGGAGCGTTACACAGTGCGGGGAAGTCTGAGTGTGAGGAGAAGTTGATGCCATGGTCGAAGAATGATTTCATCGGGTAGCCTTTGTCCTTCATGCCTTCAGGGAGAATCTGCATCAGCTCCGCCTGCAGCGCAGAATCGGTATGATGCCAAAGCATGCCTGAGGTGAAATAGATGTTATGGTCGGCCATGCGCTTATAATCCTCGGGTTTGACACCATACACATGTACCAGTGTGTTGCGCATCTCATCTTTTCCACCGTTGATGTAGGCGTTGACAATGCGCTCCACACCCTTGTTGCCCATAACATGTACGTGCATAGTGATGCCTTTTGCGTTGGCTTTGCGCGTAATGTCGGTCAGTTCCTCTTCCGACCAGTTAGGGATACCCTGATGACCGTCAGGATAGAGTGGCTCTATAAATCCTGTGCCACTTTCCACCGTGCCATCCACGAAGAGTTTGAGCCAGTTCGTCTTGATGTGCTTGGAAGTGTATTTCTTGGTGTCGCTGGCTTTATCTAAAGTCTTATCTACATCCATCCAACTGTCCATTTCACATGCCGTACCCAACACGATGTGCATTTCACCAGCCTTGTCCATCTGCTGGGCGGCCTTGTAGAAATTATCGTTGAAGAAATAGGAGGAATAGCCGTCGAGATACATGGTGTAGCCCTCTGACAGCAACTGCTCTTGGATACTGGCCATGTTTGCCTTAGCCACATCGACGGAGCAGAGGTATTCATTGTCCAAGAAGGAGCGCACGTAGGTGCCAGCCTGTTCCTTCACGTAGCCGGTAGGTATGCCATCAGCATCCAGTACAATCTCGCCACCGCGTAGTTCCGTCATGCCAGCCGTGCCATCCTCCTTGATGAGACCGGCTTTCTTCAGCAGGATGGTATTCGCCAGTCCCTTGTGACCTTCCTCGTCGGCAAAGTAGATGGGTATGTCACTGCAGACCTCATCCAGCAACTTGGATAGCTCAAGTCCTTGGGAAACTTCATCATCTCCCAGCCGCAGCCAAATATGACCTTTGCCCCTCTTTCCTTTGCCTTCTTGACTGCAGCAGGAACAATTTCCTTGAGAAATGTGTCCACATCAGTGTCCCTGCTCATCATTGTGCCTACAGACAGGATGGCATATCCCATAGAATAGTGGGCATGACCATTGCCACAGCCTGGCATCACCAGACCCTTACCAGTGTAATCTACCACCTCGGTCTTGCCTTCTTCAACGTAGGCTTCGGCACCCGCCTTATCGCCTACATAGATGTACTTGCCGTCCTTCACGACAAAGGCTTCTACAATCTTGTTGTCTTCGGCAGTGTAAATCTTACCATAGACCACAAGGTCGGCTGTAGGCTTGCTGTTGCAGCTGGTCAGAACTGCCATTGTGCTACATATAAGGATGGCGGCAATCATCCATAGTTTACTCTTTCTCATTGTCACTTGCTTTTGATATGGTTTTACATCGAAGATACCTTTTTAATAGGCATATAATACTGGTAATATGGCATCGCTACGGGTAACGACGCACACCGTCATTCCTACAGCGAGAGGTGTTATTACTACGCATACTTGAATATTTGCTACAAAAGAACAAAAATCATGGGATTTATCAGCACTCCTACACACCTTTTTATATTTATTTTTTAAAAGATAGCAAAGATAGCAAACGAAAAAAGAAAAATATTTGTATCTTTGCGCAGTAAACTGGGAGATGATATACAAATATAACAAATGAACAAAGCAATACAACCAATACTTCTTACGCTGTGTCTTGTCCTATCGATGGGTTCATGCAAAAAAGCAAAGAACAGGGAGATACGTTCCGCACGTGCTGACAGTGTCATATTCGCGGCAGGTGCCGTGATGGATTATGACCGTATGCTAGTGCTGATAGACAGTTTTGCGAAGACGGGTGATCTCAATGAGATGGACGTGAACCGCTGGCGAGGTGTGGTAGCCTATCACCAAAAGCAGTTCAACGCCTCAGAGAAATACTATCGTCAGGCATTGGAGTGTGAGGTAAAGACGAGTCAAGACCAGAAATACTATAATAAATGTGCCCGCCGACTCTCGGAGTTGTTGTTGGTGAGAGGTGATTATGAGGGCTCGCTGAAAGTGGCTGTTCCTGCCGTGAAGAAGATTGATGAGACGAAGATAGGCTCTGATATCGACTATGCTATCCTGCTGAACAATATCGGATGTTGCCAGTTGAACCTCGGACGTGACCAGGAGGCGAAGGCAAGTTTTGAGGATGCCCGTCAGCATTATATCAACCGATGGACGACAGACACGACAAGTCGTGGATTCCAAGAGGCAGTGTTAGGTACGGTATATACCAGTCAGGCATATATTAATACCCGACGCTATGCCGATGCTATTTACTGGATAGACCGCACGGAGATGCTGTTGGATAAATACCGCCAGTGTGCCGATGCCCGTACGGAATATTTCGATGAGTATCAGGGACGTATCGAGGTGATGCGTGCCGTTGCCTTGGAGAGTCTGGACAGCACGGAGAGGGCTGCCGAGGCTTATCAGCGATTCCAGCAGACGGCTTATTCAAAGACTGCTGCTGGTCGTATCAATGGTAATGATTATCTGATGTTGGCAAAACGCTATGAGGAAGCTGCGGCGAACTATAGTTATTTAGACCAGGCGCTTCAGGAGTGGAGCACTGACCTCTCATTGGATAACATCCAACTCTATATGTTGCCGAAGTATATGGCTAATGAGAAGATAGGACGTAGGGATTCGATGATGAGGATCGGTCAGCGTATCATCCTGATGCTCGACTCTGCGATCAGTGGACAGAAGATTAATGCGACGGCGGAACTCGCCACCATCTATGACACGCAAGGCAAGGAGGCGGAGATCGCACAGAAGGAGATGAAACTCACGCAACAGCGTTTGTGGAGCACGGGAATAGCCCTTGTCCTCCTGGTCGTGTTCTTCTTAATCTATACACTTCATAAACGGAAGTCAGCACAAAAATTGGCAGAAGCCCATGGCCGTTTGGAGGAGGCGCACTCCAAATTGAAGACCGCCTATGACCAGTTAGAGGAGACGACTCAGATCAAGGAGCGTATCCAGAGTGAGTTACGTATTGCCCGTGATATCCAGATGTCAATGGTACCTAATGTGTTCCCAGACCGTGAGGGTATCGATATGTATGCGGCAATGACACCAGCCAAGGAGGTTGGTGGTGACCTGTATGGTTATATGATACAAGGGGACGAGTTGTATTTCTGTCTGGGTGACGTGTCAGGTAAAGGCGTGCCTGCCTCTTTGTTTATGGCTCAGGCAAACCGTATGTTCCGTACCTTAGGATCAGAGCACATGAAACCGGCGGCTATTGCCACTCGTATGAATAACGCGCTGACAGAGAATAATGATCAGGGAATGTTCGTTACTATGTTCATGGGATTAATTGATTTGAAGACAGGTCGTTTGGATTACTGTAACGCAGGACATAATCCTCCTGTATTCGGCTTCCCTCCCCGTTTTATGGAGGTAGAGTCGAATGCACCGATTGGTCTTTGGCATGGTTTTGAGTTCGTTGGTGAGACTATTGAGAATATCAAGGGCATCCCCTTCTTAATCTACTCAGACGGATTGAATGAGGCAGAGAATAAAGAGCAAGTGCAGTTTAGCGACGAGCGTATCATTGAGGTCCTGAGTGATCAGTCGTTGGATACTGCCAAGAAGGTAGTAGTGAGACTGATGGATGAAGTCAATAAGCATCGTGCAGGTGCCGATCCTAACGACGACCTCGCGATATTATGTCTGAAAATAAACTAAAGGATGAGTCTACTTTTTCTTTACAGGATCACAGGTCAGTCCGCAACCGAGTTTCTTGAAAATCTTGCGGTCTACCTCTGAGAGCATGACGGTGGAGTGTACCTGACAGTCACGCAGCTTAGGCAGTTGCTCTAAGGCAAGGCGGCATTGCTCATCATCCTTGGATAATACGCTGAGTGCCACTAATACCTCATCAGTATGCAGACGGGGATTCTTTCCACCTAAATACTCAATCTTTGTTTTCTGGATCGGCTCAATCATACTCTGGGGAATGAGCTTCGCCTCATGACCGATACCCGCTAGGTGCTTGGTGGCATTCAACAGGAGTGCCGCACAACAACCGAGTAGGGGAGACGACTTGGCGGTGATGAGTGTGCCATCAGCCAGTTCCATAGCTGCCGCCGTATGTCCGCTTAACTCTTTCTTTGCTTCTGCGGCAACAGTGACACGACGATAGGCGGTCGTGATCTTCGCCTGATTGAAGAGCATCAGTATCTTATTGACCTCATTCTCGTTGTCAGCACCGTCAGCGAGTTTGTTGGTAGCGTCGTAGTAACGACGGATAATCTCGTCACGGCTGGCATTACAGCATGCCTCGTCATCACTGATACAGAAACCAACCATGTTGACACCCATATCTGTCGGTGACTTATAGGGATTCTCTCCGTAAATACCCTCAAAGAGGGCATTCAACACGGGGAATATCTCAATGTCACGGTTGTAGTTGATGGCGGTCTTACCGTATGCCTCCAGATGGAAGGGATCAATCATGTTCACATCATTCAGGTCGGCAGTGGCTGCCTCATAGGCGATGTTGACAGGATGTTTCAAAGGAAGGTTCCATACTGGGAAGGTCTCAAACTTAGCATAACCGGCACGGATACCACGCTTGTTCTCGTTGTAAAGTTGGGACAGGCATACAGCCATCTTACCACTTCCAGGACCTGGTGCAGTCACGATGACCAGCTCACGACTGGTCTCCACGTAATCGTTCTTACCAAAGCCTTCATCACTGGCGATCAGTTTCACACTATGCGGATAACCGTCAATCAGATAATGCACGTAACTCTTAATACCCAGGCGTTCCAAACGGTGACGGAACTGGTCGGCGGCATGCTGACCGTTATAGTGGGTGATGACGACAGAGCCTACCATAAAGCCTCTGTTCATGAACTCATCACGAAGACGCAACACATCCTCATCGTAGGTGATACCTAAGTCTGCACGTACCTTGTTTTTCTCGATATCCTCAGCACTGATGACAATGACAATCTCAATACTGTCACTGATCTTGCTGAACATACGGAGTTTAGAGTCGGGCTTAAAGCCTGGAAGAACACGGCTGGCATGGTGGTCGTCAAAGAGTTTACCTCCCAGCTCCAGATATAGTTTCCCATCGAATTGCGCAATACGCTCCTTGATATGCTCCGACTGTATTTTAAGATACTTGTCGTTATCGAATCCTATTTTCATTGTATTTGTGTTTTATTTCCTATATCCATTCTTACGTTGACGCTCCAGCTCCGCTTGTTGCTTCTGCAATGCCTCCAAACGGGCGGCAAGACCACTCTGCTTCTTCGGGTTGTTCTTGTTTTCCTGATATTTAGCTTCCAAGATAGCAAGAAGTTTCTCGTCATCCGTTGTCTTGCGGAGTGTCCACATGATAGCGGCAGAGAAGAACAGGGAGATGAAATAGTAGAAGTTCAGACCTGACGAGTAGTCGTTGAAGATGAAGAAGAACATCAGTGGCATGATATACATCATCCATTGCATCACCTTCATCTGCTCAGCCTGAGCGCCAATCATCTGGTCTTTCTGCTGGCGCATGGAAATCCAAGTGTAAATAAGCTGTGCGGCACAGAACAGAATACAGGTGAGTGACAGATGGTCACCGATTCCCCATATATTCTTACTCCATTCAATGATGGGGTCGTAAGTTGAGAGGTCATCCATCCACAGGAAGCTCTGTCCTCGTAACTGGATGGCGTTAGGCACAAACCAGAACATGGCGATCCAGATAGGCATCTGTATGAGCATAGGCAGACAACCGCCCATAGGACTGACACCATATTTAGAGTAGAGTGACATCATCTCTTGTTGCTTCTTCATCTGGTCCTCAGGTTTGTCATACTGTTTGGTGGCAGCCTCCAATTTGGGCTTGAGTACACGCATCTTAGCCGATGACATGTAACTCTTCTTCACCATGGGGAAGGTGATGACCTTTAATAAGATGGTAATGAGAATCAGAACGATACCCATGCTGAATCCGAAGCTGGCAAGCCAGTCGAAGACATACAGGGTGAACCAGCGGTTGATGAGGCGGAAGAGCCACCAGCCAAGGTTGACGAGTTGCTCCAAGTCGAGGTCCTTGCCAAACTGGCTCTGTTGCTCCACTTTCTGTATCAGTCGGAAGTTGTTAGGACCAATATACATCTCAAATTCAGAGGGCTTGACACCTGTAGGGTCGAAAGCGGTCTTGAGCTTGGCGTCAAACTGTTTCAGATAACCAGTGCCTTTCTCTTCTAATGTGCTGATCAGGTTAGCATTCTTGGCGAAGTTATCTTTGGATATCAAGGCAATACTGAAGAACTGGTTGCGGAAAGCCACCCAGTCAAGTTCCTCCTCGATAACCTCATTCTCATCCGATGCCTCAGACAGATTATCTGTATCCCCATCCTTTGCCTCTTTATAGAAGATAGAGGTATAGCGGTTCTCAAAAGAGAAACCCTTCTCATGCTGTCGGCAGTGGTCACTCCATTCAATCTCCATTTCCTTATAGGAGGGAGCGAAGGCATTGGCAAGACCCTTAGCCTGCAGTGTGAATCCCAGCATGTAGTCTTTTCCCAGACGGTATTTCAGGATGACCTGTCCGCCATTGCCTGCTGTCGCCGTCATGGTGACGGTAGAGTCGGTATGCTCGGAAGGAGTGAAATATAAATCTGCGGTGACGATATTGTCCTGCTTACCCGTTAAAAGGAAGTTCAGGTTCTGGTCTTTCTCATCGAAAAGCGTCAGATCTTTATCCCCGTTAAGGTCTTTATAGTCGATAATCTTTGCTTTTTTGATAACACCGCCCTTGGTGTCAATGGTCAGCTCAACCTTGCTATTCTTCAGGACCACTTTCTGGGAAGTACCATTCAACGCTCCATAGAAGAGGGACGAGGAGTCAGCCTTGGCGGCTTCTTCCTTTTTCTGTTGTTCCTCAGCTTGCTGCTGTGCTGCTTTCTGTGCGTTTTCCTGTTGTATGGCAGCGATGGAATCCTGTAGTCGTGCGGCTTCAATCTCCTCCTTTGACGGACTGTTATACCAACTGAAACCAATCAGGACCAGTGCGATAAGGACAAAACCGATAATAGTATCTCTATTCATAATTTATAATATATTTTCAAATACAGTTTGCAAAGGTACAAAATAATTCTCAATTATCAATTGTCAATTCTCAATTATTTTGTACCTTTGCAGCAAAATCAATAGTATGATGAGATACAGATATATAATATTATGTGTAGTTGCCATGTGTATGGCACAAGAAGTAAGTGCTCAGAGTAAAACAGAACAGCCGATATTGGAAGAGTTGAAAGGGTATGTGGATTCCATCAAGGTGCTGCGTCACCAGTTGGATTCCATCCAGCAGTTGAATGACTCTTTGCGTAAGGAGACAGTGGATGCCCGTTATTATCGTTTGTTTGCCCCTCCCACCTTTTATCACTCTGGGGCTAACAAGGCATTGTCACTAAATCCCAATACAGGTGATGAGGTGACTGATGCTGTGGATGCCGCTTTGATGAGTGTTTATCTGCGTCGTCCTGACTTGGTGGTTAATACGGAGAGCCAGTTGCAGAAGACCGGTTCTGTTCGTGAGGATGTCAATACGGAAGTGAAGCAGCATGTGGAACTGGTAGAGCAGTCTGCTCCTCTGCCTGATGAACCAGAAGTTGCTCAGACGGGGATTGTTGTCACCAAACCTAATTTCTGGAAGTTCAAGGGTGATGGCTTCTTACAGTTCTTACAGAACTATGTGACAGGCAACTGGCATAAAGGTGGTGAGAGTAACTATTCCGCAGTGGGTGCTGTGACCTTGGAATTGAACTATAACGACAAGGACAAGTATCTTTTCGAGAATAAGCTGGAGATGAAACTGGGCTTCCAGACCTCACGTTCGGATACCGTGCATAAGTTCAAGACTAACAATGACTTGTTACGTCTGACCAGTAAACTCGGTATTCAGGCATCTAAGAAATGGTATTATAGCTTACAAGTGCTTGCCTATACGCAGTTTGCCAAGGGTTTGAAGGCAAACGATGAGTTCGTGTATTCTGATATTTTCTCTCCTTTCGATCTGAATATCGGTCTTGGTATGGAGTATAAGGTAAATGCCCTTGATGGTAAGTTGACAGGTACGCTGAACTTCCTGCCACTTGCCTATAACCTACGTTATGTGGGTCGTACCACCCTGTTTGACAGGAATGGTATGGATGGACGACATACCAAGCATGAGTTTGGTGCTCAGTTTACAGGTGATGTCCAGTGGAAATTCGTAGACCAGATAACCTGGAAGAGTCGTCTGTATGCCTATACTTCCTATAAGCGTGCTCTGATAGAGTGGGAGAATCAGTTTGAGTTTAAGGTAACTAAATATATCTCAGCGAACTTGTTCCTTTATCCACGCTTCGACGATGCGGCAACAAGAGATGCGGATAATGGTTACTGGCAGTTTATGGAGTACAGTTCCTTGGGACTCAGCTACACGTTCTAAACTATTTTCCCTATTTTCCCCCCTAAGTTAGGGGGAATAAAAAGGGGTCTGAACAGGCATTCTTGTCAACTTGTTCAGACCCCTCTTGTCTCCCCTAACTTAGGGGAGTTTATCACTTCGCTTCCGTCATGTCTCCTTCTATATATAGGCGGGTCATCTCCACCGCTCCATTAGTGCGTACGGTAATGGATTTCTTAAAATGACCGGGGAACTTACCAGTTCCGTTGTAGGTCACCTTAATCTCACCCTTCTCCCCTGGCTGTACGGGAGTCTTGGTATACTCTGGCACTGTGCATCCGCAACTGGCAATAGCCTGGTTGATAACTAACGGTTGCTCACCAATATTAGTATACGTGAAGGTGCAACTGACTTTAGGCTCTTTCTCTGAGAAGGTACCGAAGTTATGAGTCGTCTTGTCAAACTTGATCTGAGCAGGCTTCTGAGCCATGACAGCAGTCATGCCACATACCAGCATCAGGGTCATCATGATTATCTTTTTCATCCTTTTTATTATTTATAGTCTATAAAACGCTACAAAAGTAAGTCATTTCCTCCATACTTGTATCATTTGAGGTTTGTTTTTTAATAAATTTAATAATTATTTTTGGAAGTTTCGGGTAAATCATGCATTTTTTTCGGCTCAGTTGCAATAGTCCGTGGATGACCTGACACACCATCCTACCCAAATAATACCACCAAACGATACATATTTTGTGATGAAATGTGTACCTTTGCACCATGGCAAAGAAGAGCAACACATTTGACAGCACGTCACTGCTTCAGTACATGTTTCCCAAGGACATGCTGA
>CALFUF010000040.1 GCA_937916405.1 uncultured Prevotella sp. | reverse complement strand
GGTGCTCACCAAGGCCATGGACCTCTACCCCTACCAGCAGCTCTTCTTCACCAACATCGACTATGGCGAGCTGCATCCGGTGTTCGCCGAGGCTGCGGGGGAACCTGTGGAGCTGGCATCGCTGAAGAATGCACTGCTTGTCACCGGCATTGCCTCGCCACGGCAGATGCGAGAGGACTTGGCACCGAAAGTAGCACATCTGGAGTCGCTCTCTTTCGCCGACCACCATCAGTTCCGCAAGAAGGATGTGGAGCGTATCAATCAGATGTTTTCATCGATGGAATGGCCAAAAATCGTTATCACAACAGATATGTTCCTCCCGCGTTTAGCTGTAGAAAAAATACTTCATAAGTTAGACATAACGTATGATTATTTATTCTTATCTTCAGAAGTAGGAGTAACTAAGAATAGCGGAAAACTATTTCCTATTGTGTTAAAGCAGATACAAATCAGTCCGTTAGACATTATACATATAGGAGACAATCCTATTTCAGATATTAAAAGGGCAGAAGAATGTAACATTGCAGCAATAAAAATAAATACAAAAAGGTCATCATTTAAGCCCTATTTCCCATATCTAAATTATGGAATAGATGATTATGCCAATAATCATTTGAATTCACTACTTGAACTGCTAAATTATAGATATGATAACTCAGTGGAATATAGAATTGGGTATAGTGTGTTGGGACCGTTTATTTATAATTTTTGTTTGTGGATACACAAGAAAAAACAAGAACTATCGATAGAGAAGTTATATTTTGTAGCAAGGGAGGGCTTTTTAATTAAACAATGTTATGATGAGATATTTCCTGAGGATATTACATATTATATACGTTTAAATAAAAATCTACTCAGGTCAGGAACTCAATGGCATCACGGGCATTCATAATACCTCCCAAGCCGACTACCGGTATCTTCACCGCTTTTGCCACCTGCCATACCATACGCAGGGCAACAGGCTTTACGGCTGGTCCACTGAGTCCACCTGTATTGATACTCAGAACAGTGCGACGCTTCTCTATATCTATCGCCATTCCCATCAGGGTGTTGATCAGCGACACGCTGTCGGCTCCCTGTGCCTCACAAGCCCTGGCAATCTCTGTAATATCAGTGACATTAGGTGACAATTTGACAATCAGTGTCTTGTGATATCGCTCACGAACTGCCTTCACCACACTTTCAGCACCAACACAGGTAACACCAAAAGCCATTCCCCCATCCTTCACATTCGGACATGAGATATTCAACTCGATGGCAGGAATCTTCTCCAAGGTATCGATACGTGCGGCACACTCTGCATAATCCTCTGGCGATGAGCCACTGACATTGACAATCATGTTGGTATCAATATCCTTTATCTGCGGATAAATATGCTCACAGAAATAATCTACACCTTTGTTCTGCAAACCCACACAATTAAGCATACCAGAAGGGGTTTCTGCCATACGGGGATAGTCATTACCTTCACGAGGCTTCAACGTCGTCCCTTTGACGATAATGCCTCCTAAACCATCGAGGGGAACAAAGTCGGCGAACTCCAAACCATAACCAAATGTTCCTGATGCCGTCATCACTGGATTCTTCAGCGACAGACGACCTATATTGACGCTTAAATCTGCCATAACAACTGTCTTACGTTAAATACTGGTCCTTCCTTACACACACACAGATTACCCTTTGTGGTCTTCTCTACACAACACAGGCAGGCTCCTAATCCACATGCCATCATATTCTCTAAAGAAACCTCACATTCGATATCGGCTTGGTGAGCATAGCGTGCCACAGCTATCATCATTGGTTTGGGACCACAGGTGGCAATACGGTTAAAATGCTCCTTTTGTAATACTGAATGGTTGGTTACAAAACCCTTCTCACCTTCAGAGCCATCCTCAGTTGTCACCAACACACGACCATACTGTTTGAAAAGGTCTATCTCTAATAGGTCTTCCTTTGTGCGGGCTCCTAACAGGAAAGTAGGCTCGATACCAGCTTTCTGCATCTCAGCACCCATATACAACAAAGGCGCGACACCAACGCCTCCTCCAACAAGCAGGATGCGCTCATCAACCGACTGAGGCATCGTAAATCCATTACCCAACGGCAACACACAGTTAACGATGTCACCAGCTTGGAATTTACCTAATTGACGTGTACCGTCACCTATCATTGCTACCAGCAGCCATAACTCATTTTGCTCCTTATCCACATAATTAATGGAGATAGGACGACGAAGGAAAGTTGTATCGGAACCGTCCACACGCACCTCAACAAATTGCCCAGGAACCATTGTCGGCAGGGGGGAAGTGTCCGTCAGCCTTAATAACACATGCTTAGGACTAATATGAACGATTTGTTTGACGGTCAGGTCAAGAATATATTTCTTCATATACCTTATTTATTTTAAATATGGCGCAAAATTACGAAAAAAGGAGAGAAAAGCCAAATATATTTTTGCTTTTCAAAGCGAAAGTCATTCGGTATTATAAAATAAAAAAAATGAGAACACTGTATAGGTGCTCTCATTTAGTCTTCATCGGAACGAAGGTTTCATAGGTCTGATCATCATAATAAACCCGTATCTCTGTCACTTTACGTGGTTCTTTGTCAATTATTTTCACGATTTGATTGGAATTATCTGGGTGTGTATTTCTGACACCTTGCTGAAAAGAGGGTGCGGGATGGCTATTGGAAGTATGTTCGAAGTCAATCATTGGTTCTAAAGTCGACTGATGACTTGCTTCAACAGCACTTCCAGACTGTCCTGAAGGGTCTACATACATGTCACCAACACCCATCAAGAGCCAGTCTGTACTAATAGAAGGCAACTTATTTTTGATCGCCTCTACAATATTCAGGGTGGGGCGGGTTCTACCATTAAAGATACTACTCAATGTCGCAGGTGATAATCCAATGAAATCTGCAAACACTTGTTGACTCATGTGCTGCTCTTCCATAATGTGTCTAATTCTGTCTTTCATCACTTATCAAGTCGTTTTGGAGGCAAAAATGCCATAATTCATTCACTTTACAAAGATAAAACTATTTTTTGAAATACGCAACATTTGTTGCGACAATTTTAAAGTTTAAAGTTCGTATTTTGATTTTTGAAATTTTGAGGAGAATATTAAATTCGTAAATCGGAAAGGGTTAGATTCGTAAATCAAAATTTGCACTCTAATATTGTATCCGTAATAATATTCAACATAAATTCATAAACTACTGGTTTTTATTTTGTTATAATTCCTAAATGTCGCATATTTAGTGGAGTTATGCAACATTTAGTAACCCAAATATAGCATATATTAGGTATTTTACGTGAGCATAAGTATGGAAACTACAGATTTCCAATAAAATACACATAAATAATCGCTTCGGATATGTATTAATTTAGTAATTTTTACGGTCGCTTTTGATTTCAAAACCCACATTTTAGTGTTTGAAATCATATGGAATTGCAAATTTTTGTCCTTTGAATTTCCAAAACACTCTTTTCTGGCTTCGACGGTTTACAAATGAAAATTCGAAAATTAAAACGCAAAAAATCGTTAACTCTAAATTTCAGAAGAGAAAATTGACGAAAAAACGAAAATTTTGAAAGATTCTGAACGAGCGATCAGAAAGTTCAAAATTCGCAAAATGTAGAGGGGGAAAAAGTGGGGAAAACGCTTTAATTATCGGCTTTTAAGGCGAAAATTTTATGTTCAGGATTTCGGGGAAAATAGAAAAAACGGCTCGAAAAAGACCGTTTTTTAGTGGAGAATGAAGAAAATTAGCTCTTTCATCAACTCTCCTGGAGGGGTGTTAGGGTTGTCTAATCCCTTACTTTTGGCATCAATTTCTCTTATTTTACTGATAATCTGCAACACTTTCATTCCTGTGTAATTTCGCATGCCCACCATATAGTCCTTGGCAGCCCATGCATTCCTCAGATCCAGCCACTGCGCTACCCCATCCTGACTATTTTTCTGGGGACAATAATGTGCCAGCATCAAATTTTGGAAATAATTAAAGAGCAACGGGAGAAATGAATAGATACTTCCAGCCTTCGGATTTTCGTCAAAATATTTCACGATCTGATTTGCCTTGTAAATATTTCTTCTCACAATGGCATCCCGAAGCTCATATCCATTAAAATCTTTACTTACCCCTATTTGATCTTCCACCACTTGAGGTGTCACCCTCCTATCTTTTTCAGGAAGAGAGAGCAGTACCTTGTCTAATTCACCCACCAAACGACTCAGGTCAGCGCCAACAGCATCAGCTATCAACTGGGTGGATTTGGGGTCTATCGTTGCGTTTCTATTCGTCAAATAGCTTTCTATAAAGGCAGGAAGGTCACGCTCACGTAGCTTTTTACTCTCGAAAAGAACCCCATTTTGCTGGATAGCCTTCACATATTCCTTTTTCCTACCATCTATAGAACCATTTTTATGGCACATAACAAGAATTGTAGAAGCCATTGGCGCCTTAAAATACTTTTCCAAAGGCTCTGTATTCTTCACATTCTGGGCTTCCTTGACGATAATCACCTGATGTTCAGACATCATAGGATAGCACTTAGCAGCATCCACAATCTGTGACGCATTCACGTCAGACCCAAACAAAACGGTCTGATTGAAGCCCTTTTCTTCTGGCGGTAATACGTTCTCCGCTATCCAATTACTGATTTTATCAATATAATAAGACTCATCCCCCATCAAATAATAAACAGGGTGAAAATGGCGAGTTTTCAACTCACTCATCACGGTATCGTATGTCACTACAGCCTGAGCCATGATGCAAAATTACAAAAAATCTCGGCATTTCATGCCAAAAATACGATTTATTGTGTAAAAGTCCTATATTCAAAAGGTTTTATTAGGTATTCTGAGAATAAAACGAGTACCCTCTTTATTGGTTTTATCTAACAATATTATTGTGTTTTATCCCATGACCACATCGAGTACCATCATCAGAACAAAACCTATCGCAAAACCGATGGTACTGAGGTTAGAGTGCTTACCAGAAGAGGCTTCAGGAATGAGTTCCTCGACTACCACATAGAACATAGCTCCTGCCGCAAAAGCTAACATATAGGGTAATACAGGAGTTAATAATGATGCAAGCAAGATGACAGCCAATCCACCAATAGGTTCGACGGCACCACTCAGACTACCTATCAGGAAAGAACGCCAACGAGAATTACCTTCTGCTCTCATTGGCATGGAAATAATAGCTCCCTCGGGTATGTTCTGGATAGCAATACCAATCGATACGGCTACTGCTGATGCTAATGACAAATGAGCAGCACCTTGTTCTGCTCCAACGAAGACGACGCCAACTGCCATACCTTCTGGTAGGTTATGGATTGTGACAGCTAAGGCAAGCATCGCTGTGCGTGATAATCGTGACCGAGGTCCCTCGGGAGTATCTGTGCCAATGTGTAGGTGGGGCGTCAGTTCGTCGAGCATTAACAAGAATCCCATGCCCAATAAGAATCCGACAGCTGCCGGAAATACCGACCAGACACCTTTATCCTCCTCCATTTCCATAGCAGGAATGAGCAACGACCACACAGATGCAGCCACCATCACTCCTGACGCAAAACCCAACAACGTCTTTTGTACTCGCTCTGGCATCTCGTCTTTCATAAAAAACACGAATGCAGAACCGAGCACAGTACCCAGCAAGGGGATCAGTAGTCCTAATGCGATAGTCGTCATAACAGTACAAAGGTACAAAAAAATAATCAATAATGAACTCTCTGTCTTGATTATTTATAAAAAGAACGGCAGGTTCGGTGTCTTTCAGCACATATGCTCAGTCACCTTGCCAACCGTCCAAAAGAAAAATTTATTAGTGTTGTAGCGTAGGAACGCCTATCAAAGCAAAAATGAGATTACTGAGCTGGAGCCCATTTGCAACGAACAGGTGAGATGATAGCACCGTCCTTCTTCAATTCAGCAAAAGCCTTGTCAACTTCCTTACGATCAGCACCTAATACCTTTGTCACCTCACCAGCAGAAACTGGCTTACCAGCCTCACGCATGCATTGTAATACTTTTTCTTTCATAGATTCCGTAATCTGTATTAGAAATTAATCGTCTCTACTAACTCCATCATCTTAAAGAAGTCAGCCTTAGCATCTTTCAAATAATACATGACACCATTCTCGCCATTCTCACCGAGGGCGGGTTTTAATACGGGCATCTTGTCAACAAGAGCCTTGCCTACTTCAAGACGATTGTCCTCTATAAGTGTACACTCGATGCGGAGTGTCTGTCCCTTGAAAGCACAGATTTCCGCCTTGGGGTTAGCAGCAATCTGGCGTGTAGCGTTAGTCTTGCCGAACGCCATGATATAAATCTTATCCTCGAAATAGAGCATCGCTCCATAAGGACGAACGCGGGGCTGGTCGCCCTCTACTGTTGCAAGATAGAATGTTCCTGCCTTCTCCAGAAAATCGTAAACTTTCTTAACGTCTGCCATTGAACTCAAGATTTATAGTTGTTGCAATAACCAGTTTTGGGCACCAATGCATTCAATCATATCCATAGCCCCCTGACTCCAGTACAAGTCTTCTTCCTCATCTTTCAGATAGTCCTTCATGATATCGTACGTTGTGGGGTCTTCCTTTACTGTCTCCATGCACTTGAGAAGCAGTTCCACGCCTGGCTCCTGAATAGCAAGGTCTGCCTTTACATACTCGATAGGGTTCTTAATAAGTTCACGACTCTTCATTCCCTCGAATTTCACATCGCCACCAAGATCGAGAATACGCTCAGTAAATTTCTCTACCCAGCCCATCTCCTCTCCGAAATGGTCAACATATTTCTGACCGAGCTTGTTAAAACCCATAGATTTGAAAATCATACCCTGTTGCTTGTGTACTATAGCACCTTCTGCCAGATGGGTTACGAAAAACTGTAATGCCTCAATTGATTTGTTCTTGTCCATAATTGTAATTATTTTAAGTTATAAATGATTTCGTTTACAAAATTACAACTAATTAATTATATATCAAAATACGAAATGATACAAAAGTTGTCTGAAACGATACACTATTCAAAAATTAAGTTGTATCTTTGCACCTGTTATGTATAGTTTAAGAGAGGCTTGGATAAAGATGCATGGGGAAGAACCCATGAAACATTGGGATGGCAAGATCTATTGTAATGAGACCGATGCTGCTATTACTTATCGTGCCAATGAGACCCATGGCTATATGGCAGCATACACATTCACTTTGGTTTTAAAGGGAAGGTTAACTATTATCTATAATGAACAAGAGTTAACATTACAGCCAGACGATATATATATGTATTCTCCCGGTCTTCCTGTCACTATCATTTCCGCTTCAGATGACTATCACGGTATCTGTTTGCTAGCAGACGAGCATGTTACCTTCGAATCGCCCACGGTCCATGACTTAGTACAGATTGCCTATACTCCTATTGTTCAACTACACGAGCCCAAGGTGGCGTTACCACACGAAACGGCTTTGCGACTTGCCGACAAGTTGATAGAAATCAGAGACTATCTCCATTCCTCTCATATCTATAAAGCAGAAATCTTACGAATGCTCTATGCTATTTTCTTGCTCGACTTGCAAAATGCACAAGAAAAGGCCATTCAAAAGCGTATAGTCCCCCAACGCATTGAGAACATATTCGTTAACTTCATTCGTATACTACCTTTACATTTTGCGGAACATCACGATATTGCTTTCTATGCATCACAGCTAAACATCTCTAATGTTTATTTGTCGAAAGTTGTCCGTCAAGTTACAGGACGAACGGTTGTCGATTATATCAATCAATTTCTAACTATGGAAGCTTCTTTCCTATTAAGCACATCGCAACTAAGTATCGTTCAGATTGCAGAACGACTTCACTTCGCTGACCTCTCATCTTTCAGTAAGTTCTTTTCTCGAATGAAAGGACTATCTCCCAAAGCCTATAGAGAGAGAACATAAGAAATTACAAAAGGTTTTATACTATAAAATTCGTTTATCTATAAAAAATACTGTACTTTTGTACCATCAATATATTAAGACAATGAAAAAGATACTTTGCTTATTAGCTACATTTATAGTGCTACTATCAGCATGTTCTGACAGCAGTAATGAGACGGTACCTCCTGCCAAGCGAACCGTAATCGTATATATGGCAGCCGAAAACACCTTATCAGGAAATGCCCCCAGCGACATCGATGAGATGATACAAGGTGTAAAGAAGATTTCGAAATATGATAACTTGATCGTTTTTGTTGATCGTGCCAGTCAAATAGAAAAGCCTTTCATCATCCGACTTCGGGATAACGAGCAGCAACCTGCTGACACCATCCGGAAGTATGAGCAGGACTTTCTGACTTCTGATCCTGAGAAGATGAAAGAGGTCATCAGTTGGACCATGAGCAACTATCCTGCCGATGACTACGGACTGGTTATCTGGGGGCACGGAAACGGTTGGGTCATTATGAATGATGCAAGTGACTCACGACGTGCCATTGCATTAGACAATGGGAGCAACGCAGTAAGTGACAAGGGACAATGGCTCGATATTCCAGACTTGCGAAAAGCTTTGGCTTCGCTGCCCCACCCTTTCAAGTTTATCTTCGCTGACTGTTGCAATATGCAGAATGTAGAGGTTGCCTACGAACTGAAAGATGTGACGGAATACTATATCGCATCGCCTGCAGGTATTCCCGGAGATGGTGCTCCCTATGAAACAATTATCCCTGATCTTTTCTTATATGACGATGTTCTGATGTACACCAAGACCTGTGATGATTACTATGCAAAGATTGATAATGAGAACGGTCATTTGCCTATCTCTGCTGTCAACACGAAGGAGCTCCCAACCCTGGCAAGTGCTACCAAGGAGATTCTCTACAAGATTTACGAGGCTAATAAACCTATCAATACGGATGGGCTGATTTACTATTACTCATACGGAGCATCTGATGCTAATGAGCATATCATGTATGACATGAATGATTTCTTATTGCGTCATGCAGAGCAAGCGGATTATGACAAATGGCTCAAAAGTTTCAATCAGACTGTAATCTACAAAAAGATGAGTACTCGTTGGCAAGTGCTAGGAACATTAGTTTTCGACTTCGAGGTTACTGAAGAGCGCTTTGGCGGTATCAGCATGTTCGTTCCTTTGGAAAGATATAACAACACTTACTTCAAGTATAACGAAGGCATCAAGAAGATGGCTTGGTATCAAGCCGTGGGCTGGTCGGAACTCGGTTGGTGAACGACCACCTTCACTTTGGAGATGCGACGTTCCTCCATTTCCAAAATCTCGAACGTAAAGTTCAGATAGTCTATTTTCTCATGCAGTTCGGGGAAGTCGCCCTTGATTTCCAACAATAATCCTGCGAGGGTATCAGCATCGCCTTCTACCTCAGAGAAAATCTCGTCATCGAGTTTCAGTATCTTATAGAAATCACTTAACAGTGTCTTACCCTCAAATACGAAAGTATTGCTGTTGATACGCACATAACTCTTCTCGTCCTCATCGTACTCATCATTAATCTCGCCAACGATTTCCTCTAAGACATCCTCCAATGTCACGATACCACTGGTTCCGCCAAACTCGTCGACCACGATAGCAATATGTACTTTGTTCTCTTGGAATTCACGCAACAGATCATCAATTTTCTTCGTCTCAGGAACGAAATAAGGAGGACGTATCAAAGACTGCCAACGGAAATTAGAGGGTTTACGCAAATGAGGAAGCAAGTCCTTGATGTATAGAATGCCACGGATATTGTCACTATTGTCTTGATATACAGGTATACGGGAATAGTTATTCTCCACTATACATTTCAACACCTCGTTGAATGACGATTTGAAATCGAGATCGACCACATCCTGACGACTGGTCATGATTTCCTTTGCTGTTTCGTCACCAAAACGGACGATACCCTCCAGCATACGCTGCTCTTCTTTAATATCTTCCTTATCCGTAAGTTCCAGTGCCTGTTCCAAATCGTCCACACTCAACACATGATTCTCTTTCTGTACCACCTTACCCGCCAGGATGCCAGACTTCATTAATATCGTGGCAAACGGATAAAAGAGTTTTCGGAAGAAAAGAATACCGCCAACAACGGTGCGGCAGAAGCGAAGTGGCTGTTGGCGAGTATATATCTTTGGCATAATCTCGCCAAACAATAACAACAGGAATGTCAAGAGTATCGTAAGGCAGACAAACTCCATCCAATATGCCCCTCCAAAGTCTACCACCTGAGAGAAGAAGTAATTGAGCAGCATGATAATCGTAACATTCACCAAGTTATTGGTTATCAGTATCGTTGCCAGCGTTCGCTCAGACTCTTCACGCAGTCGTATTATCTGACGGTCACGCTCCGTCTTCTCCTCTTCCAGTTCACTCAAGTCTGTAGGAGAAAGGGAGAAAAAGGCTATTTCCGAACCAGAGGCATAGCCAGACAACAGTAAAAGGACACCTGCTAGAATAATAGCAATCATGGCACCAAGACCTGGTGCCATCACATGAATATCATTGATTGTCTGTAGAAGTTCTTCCATTCAGCATTTCCATATTATCCGCCCATATCTCCGTCACATATCGGCGTTGACCTTGCTTGTCATCATACGTGGAATATCGCAACCGTCCCTCGATATAGAGTTTGTCCCCTTTATGGACATATTTCTCAACAATCTCGGCTAGTTTACGCCATAATATGACATGATGCCAATCTGTATGATCTGGCACCTGTGTACCATTCTGCAACGTATAACCACGTTCTGTGGTGGCAAGTCGCAAACGTGCCACAGCAACCCCTTGCTCCACATAACGTACCTCAGGGTCGGCACCTACATTACCTATCAGCATGACCTTGTTCATACAACACACGCATTACTTGCAAAGTCCAAGAAAATGGAATTTGAAATTCTTTCCTTTAGCGGAAGGGAACTGGCTACGCTCATCAACACGACCACGAAGATACTCAACGATGCGATTATAGCAGTCCATACCAGAAACGGCTTTACATTGTGCCACAAAATGGGTATCACGATATTGGAACTTACCAGTACCTGGTACAAGTAATACACGCTTGAAATCTAAAGAACCCTCGTACCAGCCAAACATCTCCTCATTCAATCGCACCAAAGCAGGAGCCATAGGCTTCTCTATGCGGTCTAAAGAAGGATGAACGGCACGCTTCTCTTTAAAGTCGAGCATGGTAGGAGCATCAGTCTTAATAATAATGAAATATATACGTGGACGTACCTTATAACGTTTGGGGTAGAACACTTCACTATCGCAATAGGCACGAATATCTTCCTCAAGTAAAGGATTCATGTCTATCTCTGGTATATCAGCAAGAAAAGCAATAGCGTCATCAACGTTATCAACTAGGATTTCCTTATCGAAATATCGTAAATAATAATTCATAGAATAGTTTGGTTTTCCTAAAAAATTAAAGAAAGAGCGGAAAACGGGACTCGGACCCGCGACCCCAACCTTGGCAAGGTTGTGCTCTACCAACTGAGCTATTTCCGCATTTCCAGGCATCTCTCTCGATTGCGGATGCAAAGGTAATGCTTTTTTCGGAAATGACAAACTTTTCTGCTGTTTTTTTCTGAAAAATTTTACTTTTGCTATTACATCAGCTTAGACTCACACCTATATCTTACTGTTGTTGAGCTATTTCTGTTGTTACACCCTTTTTCAGCAAATTGACTTTCGACACGATACAGAAATAGCCATTGACGAACATGCCGACCTTTCTGATTTCCTTGATATCGTTAGCAGTCAGCCTGACACGGAACACTCCAGACTCACCAACTGGTGTACATCCCCATTCATTCTGCTGGTCTGCATTTCCCTCCAGCGTCTTTTCAGTACCATTATAAATAAGTTTGAATTGCCAATACTCCACGTTAGGATCGCTCTTGTCTATTTCATAGAGGAACTCCAGCTTATCACCTGGCTGAGCATTTATGAATTTCTCCGCTGGAATAATAAAGCCTTTCTCCCAATTACCAAAGACACAGTTGCCTTCCCAGATAGGTGTGGAATCCCAAACAGTGGATCCTGGCGTCAAATAAACACGCTTCACCTTCAGCGTACTACTGTCTGAAGACTGAATAGCCACCTCGTCAACCTGACTGACATCCTGACCGTCAAAGTAGCAGGTCAATGTGGTAATACCTGGTTTTCCGAACACTCTTAACTTATCTTTGATCATCAACTGAGTTCCTACAGGAGTAGGTTCAGCAAATTCCACACTAACAGATTCATACTCCGACCAATCGACTGGGAGGTTACGATCACGCATAGACCCAACTAAACCGCCCCAAGGAATAGCATGGTAAACAATAATGCCATCATGGTCTCGTTCAAAAGACTCATGAATATTCCATGTTCCATCAAACTTAGAGGTAATTGTCAGTCCGTCTTCTTCTGTGTTAGGTCCACAGGCAACCAGTAAAATGGATGCTATGGCAGTCAGTAACTTTCTCATTGTTAGGTCTTAATTAAAGAATTTTCAGTAAACTTGAGTGCGAAGATACGCATTATTTTTGAATTTTCAAAATTATCTGATAAAAAACAGACAACTTGACTCAATCCATACGGTCACGATAGTCCTCATAACCATACTTTCGGAGAATCTCCAACTGCCCGTCTACATGCAACAGACCAATAGCGGGATGCGTAATCCCATTAAAAGTGTTCGTCTTAACAGTCGTATAATGAATCATATCCTCAAAGATCATCTCCTGCCCTATCTCAAGAGGTTTGCTGAAACGCCAGGCACGCATGAAGTCACCAGCAAGACAACTATTTCCCCCTAAACGGTAGACACAGTCACCCTTTTCCTCATCCACATGCTCAGCACCACGGACATCGGGGAAGTACGGCATCTCAAGACAGTCGGGCATGTGACAAGTGAAGCTGACATCAAGAATGGCGGTCTTTATATCTTTATCCTCTACGATATCCACCACATGCGAAACCAGAGGACCAGTCTGCCATGCGAAAGCACTTCCTGGCTCGAAGATCACTTTCAGATGCGGATAACGCTGATGGAACCCTTTCATTACTTTCACCAACAACTCAATATCGTAGTCTTTACGTGTCACCAAATGTCCACCACCAAAGTTGATCCATTTTAGCTGAGAGAACCATGGGGAGAACTTCTCCTCAATATGCTGTAGAGTTCGCTCAAAAACATCTGCACCACTCTCACAATGACAATGACAATGGAACCCCTCTATATCGGAAGGCAGCTGTGGTGGCAACTTGTCAGCCGTGACACCAAAACGAGTACCTGGCGCACAGGGGTTATATAATAAGGTACCCACCTCAGAATACTCAGGGTTGACACGCAGACCTATCGAGCATGCTGCCGCCCGATGATGATATCGCTCATATTGCGACAGGGAGTTAAATGTCAGATGAGACGAGCATGCGACAATCTCATCAATCTCCTCATCAGTATAGGCTGGTGAGAAAGTATGCGCCTTACTGCCAAACTCATGAAAGGCAAGTTTTGCCTCTGACAACGAACTTGCCGTGGTAGAACGGATATACTCCCTGAAAATAGGGAATGTCTTCCATAGGGCAAATGCCTTGAAGGCAAGAATAAACTCTGAGTCAGTTCGCTCTGCCACTTGTCGAATCAGCGACAGATTGCGACGCAATTTCTCCTCCTCTATAATATAAATAGGTGTACGTAAATCCATTTTCTTTGTGAAATATCATTTTTCGACTGCAAAGATAACTTTTTATTGTGGTTAAATTGCATTATTCCATTAAAATTATTAATTTTGCAGATGAATTGAGATTGAAGACATGAAACTCATCGTAATGACTCAACCCACGTTTTTCGTGGAGGAAGACAAGATATTGACATCACTCTTCGAGGAGGGACTGGATTGCCTGCATCTGTACAAGCCCGGCTCATCCCCCATGTATGCGGAGCGATTACTAACTCTTCTGTCAGATGAATATTACTCCAACATCGTGGTGCATGACCATTTCTACCTGAAAGAGGAATACAAATTGAGAGGTATTCATATTGACTATGAGGACACACCTGTACCTAACAGGTACAAAGGGAAGATCAGCTGTACCTGTCGTAAGATAGAGGATTTGAAAGAAGCCAAGCGTCACATGGACTATGTGTTTCTCAAGAACATCTTTGACAGTCAGACTTTTGCGGAGAACAAATCCTCCTTCACAGCCAACGAGTTGGAAGAGGCTGCCAGACGCGGACTGATTGACCGCCATGTGTATGCCCTTGGTGGTATGAACATTGACAACATACGGGTAGCGAAGGACCTCGGGTTTGGAGGAGTTGTGATATGCGGTGACCTGTGGAATCGCTTTAATATCCATCAGGAGCTAGACTACAAGGCACTGATTACCCATTTTGAGAAACTAAGGAAAGTAATTGGATAAATTATCTAAACAAATATGAGCTCGAACAAAAACTACATGGTGTTTTCGGGTACTGCCACGAAGTACCTCGCAGAGAAAATCTGCCAAAGTTTAGGATGTCCGCTTGGAGAATTGCAGATTACTACATTCTCTGACGGTGAGTTTGCTGTGTCTTTTGAGGAGTCGATCCGTGGTCGTGACATCTTCCTCGTACAGAGCACATTCCCCAACAGTGACAATCTGATGGAGTTGCTGCTGATGATCGATGCGGCAAAACGTGCGTCGGCACGTACGATCAACGCTGTCATCCCCTATTTCGGATGGGCACGTCAGGACCGTAAGGACAAGCCTCGTGTCAGTATTGGCGCCAAACTGGTTGCCGACCTGCTGTCTGTAGCTGGTGTGGACCGTGTGATTACCATGGATCTGCACGCCGACCAGATTCAGGGCTTCTTCGATGTTCCTGTGGATCACCTTTATGCTTCTAACGTCATCCTCCCCTATTTGAAGAGCCTGAACTTGGAAGACTTGGTGATTGCGTCTCCTGATGTTGGTGGTTCCAAGCGTGCGAACACGTATGCCAAGTATCTGGGATGCCCATTGGTACTCTGTAACAAGACCCGTGCTCGTGCCAATGTCGTAGCATCGATGCAGATTATTGGTGATGTCAAAGACAAGAATGTGGTCATTATCGACGATATGGTAGATACTGCCGGAACCATCACCAAGGCTGCTGATATCATGAAAGAAGCTGGTGCCAAGACGGTTCGCGCTTGTGCTTCCCACTGTGTGATGAGTGGTCCTGCCAGTGACCGTGTCCAGGCTTCCGCCTTGGAGGAGATTGTCTTCACAGACTCTATCCCCTACACTCAGCGTTGCGCCAAGGTTAAGCAACTGAGTGTCGCCGACTTGTTTGCTGAGACCATTCGTCGTGTCATCAACAATGAGAGTATCTCAAGCCAATACATTATTTAATAATGAATATCAAATCCATACTCATCTTGACAGCAGCAGGCTTCACGCTTGCTGCTTGTCAGTCTAATACGTACACAATCAAGGGTACGGTAGAGGACGCACAGGGGGACACCCTCTTTCTGACAACTGACCTCCAGCAAGGTACTCCTCGTGACACTATTGTCATCAAGGACGGACAGTTTGAACTCAGTGGTGAGACAGACTCCACTTACTTCTGCATGATTTACAGCAAGGACGAGGAAGCCTTGAACATCCCACTCTTCATTGAGCCTGGAACCATCAAGATCCTCTTGTCGAAGACACCTGGTGTCTCACGAGTTGGCGGCACAGCGGTCAATGACGAGTGGCAACGTATGACAGACTCTACCATGGTGATTGGCAAGGAGATCAACAATATCGCTGAGAAAGTCTTTGCCAATGAGAAGGCGACACAGGAGGAGCAGCAGGCGGCAATGGCAAAGATTGAGCAACTCAACCAGCGTCATGCCAAGGTAGTGCTCGACTTCACGGAGCGTAACATCAAGAACGAGTTGGGCTATTTCCTGATGACGATGTTCCCAGAGGAGGTCATCCCCAACCAAGACCGTCTGCGTCTGATCAAGATGATGCCTGACGGACTTCGCCAGCGTCCTGCCATCAAGGAGATGGAGCAACAGCTTGCCAATGCCTCCAAGACTGAGGAAGGTGCTGTCATTGAGGACTTTACCATGCCGTCTATCGAAGGGGCTCCCATGAGTGTCATGAGTGAGGTGAGGAAGAATCGCATTACCATCCTCGATTTCTGGGCAAGCTGGTGTGGACCTTGTCGGCAGGAGACTCCGTTGATGGTGGAGATTTACAAGAAGTACAAGGACAAGGGACTTGGTTTCGTGGGAATCTCTCTCGACGAGGATGGGGACGCATGGAAACAGGCAACTGACCAGTTGGGTATCGTATGGCCCCAGATGAGCGACCTCAAAGGATGGGAGAATGCTGCCGCTCAGATGTTCAATATCACCAGTATTCCGCACACCATCGTCCTCGATCAGAACGGAAAGATTCTACGTCGCGGACTACGAGGGCCACAGTTAGAGCAGTTTATTGCCGAGCAACTGAAATAGTCAAACTACCGGTTGACTTAGAGTCGGCAGATCGGTTGACTGGAGTCGGCAGATCGGTTGA
>CALFUF010000039.1 GCA_937916405.1 uncultured Prevotella sp. | reverse complement strand
GGATTGTACTTCATGGTGCACGAGCCGAGGGGATAAAAGCCGTTGTCAACGCCGAAGTTGTTGGCCGAGAGGTTGGTGTAATGGCGCACCACGGTCATCTCGTCGCATTCGGGCAGCCGGGCGTCCTCCTGGCGGCGCAGCTCCTGGGGCACGTCGTAGCGGCCGAAGCGGTTCTTCGGCAGGGAGTAGCCCTTCCGGCCCTCCTGTGAAAGCTCGAAAATCAGGTTTCCGTATAGTTTGTTGTTCATACCAGTGCCAGTTCAATTAAGTGGTCGATTTCTTCCTTGGTGCGCTTCTCTGTGACGGCAAACATTATCTGGCCTTCAGCCACTTTCACGCCTCCAAAGATGCCGTGTTCCAGCCAGCGGTGCTGAAGGGCGTCCACGTCGCCGTCATAGCTGACGACGAACTCATTGAAGAAGGGCTTGTCGTAAACCAGTTTAAAGTGTCCTGTAGACAGAAGTTTATCACAGAGGTAGTGGGCACCGGTGTATGACAGTTGTGCTGCCTCACGAAGTCCTTCCTTACCCATCAGTGACATATACATCGTGACGAAGAGTGCCATCAAACTCTGGTTCGAGCAGATATTCGAGGTTGCTTTCTGACGACGGATATGTTGTTCACGTGCTTGCAGAGTCAGTACGAAGGCGCGCTGTCCACGGTTGTCTTTCGTCATGCCGACAATACGTCCGGGCATCTTGCGGATAAGCTTCTCGGTGCAACACATATAGCCTACATACGGACCACCAAACTGCATGGGGATACCCAGTGACTGTCCATCCCCCACCGCAATATCGGCACCCCATTCGCCTGGTGTTTTCAGAATGGCGAGGTCGGCGGCGATATTACTCATGATAAAGAGTCCTTTCTGCTCATGTATGGCATCTGCATAACCACTATAGTCCTCAATGATACCGTAGTAGTTAGGTTGTTGTACGAACACCCCAGCGACCTTTCCTTGGTGTAGGGATAATAGGGATAATAGGTGGGGTAGGTTGGTGACACCATCCTTTTGCTGGATCATCTCTATCTTGATGCCGTGAAAGTGGGCATAGGTCTCAATCACTTTCAGGGTCTTCGGGTCGATGGTCTCGCTGATGAGTACGGTGTTCTGTTTCTTACCGGCAGCCACCGCCATCATCACAGCCTCGGCTGCCGCTGTCGTGCCGTCGTACATTGAGGCGTTGGAGATGTCCATGCCAGTCAACTCCGCCATCATCGACTGGTATTCGAAGATGTAGTGGAGGGTACCTTGTGATATCTCTGCCTGATAGGGGGTGTAGGAGGTTAGGAACTCCGAACGACTGAGCAGTGCGGGAATGGCGGCAGGGGTATAGTGGTCGTAGACACCGGCACCCCCAAAGCACGTCAGTTCTTCATTCTGCTTACCGAGTTTGTCGAACAACTGGCGCACCTCCACCTCGCTCATCTGCTCAGGCAACTGGTAGTCACCACGAAAACGGATGTCTTCAGGCACTTCTGCATAGAGGTCGTCGAGACTCGTGATCCCGATTTTCTCCATCATCGCCTGTAAGTCCTTTTCTGTATGCGGGAAATATTTAAACATGTCACA
This sequence comes from uncultured Prevotella sp., assembly GCA_937916405.1. Lineage (GTDB taxonomy): Bacteria > Bacteroidota > Bacteroidia > Bacteroidales > Bacteroidaceae > Prevotella. The sequence continues at coordinate 4,886 of CALFUF010000039.1, read as the reverse complement.
ATACCGTCATCTCGTTATATCGAAATCTCGAAATCAATTACTTCTCACAGAAAGCAGCGTAAGCCTTGGCATCCATTAGGCTGTCAAGCTCGCTCTTGTCACTCATCTCTACCTTGATGATCCAGTTCCCGAATGCGTCTTGGTTAACAAGCTCAGGTTGGTCGTCCAGTGCATCGTTCACCTCAATGATGGTACCGCTGACGGGCGACATCAGATCACTTGCTGCCTTTACGCTCTCCACAGCACCGAACTCCTCACCTGCCGTTACCTCGTCGTCCACATCGGGCAGATCGACATATACCACATTACCCAAGGCATTCTGCGCATAATCGGTGATACCGATGTATCCGATGTTGCCTTCTACTCTTACATACTCGTGCGACTCACTATAATAGAGTCCTTCAATTACTTTTGCCATAATATTTAAAATTGGTTTGTTTGGTTTTGCTAGGGATTGTAGGTTTGTTAGGACTACTTCTTGTAGTGCTTGTCGTAGAAACGTTTCTTGCAGACGGAGCCAGGAAAGGTCTTCTTACGGATTTGTATCTCTACGTCAGTTCCCAGTGCTGCATACTGACTGTCGATGAGGGCGAGACAGACGCTTTTGTCTGTGGAGATGGTGTGATAACCTGTGGTGACTTCTCCGATGACGTTACCATCTTTCAGGACACTGTACCCATGGCGGGGTATCGCCTTGTCGTGTAGTTCGATGCCAACCAGCTTCTTGGGCGTACCTTCTGTTTTCTGACAGGCGAGAGCTTCCTTGCCGATAAACTCATCCTTGTCGAGTTTCACGAAGATACCCAATTCTGCCATGATGGGGGTGATGGTCTCCGATAACTCATCACCATATAGTGGTAATCCCACCTCGAATCGCAGAGTATCACGACAACCGAGTCCACAGGGTTTTACGTTGGCGGCAATCAGCTTGTCCCAGCACTCATTAATATAATAAGGAGTGGCATAGATCTCAAAACCGTCCTCACCAGTATAGCCGGTACGGGATACTATCACGTCACCGATCATCTTGAAGGTGTAGAAGGTCAGTTCCTTGCAAGCGATGCCAAGCACCTGCTCCATCACCTGTTCAGCCTCCGGTCCTTGGACAGCAAGCTCACCATATTGCTCGCTCTGGTGCTCCAGTGTGATATCGAAGCCTTTTGCCTGCTCCTGAATCCAAGCCCAGTCCTTGTCGATATTAGAGGCATTGATGACGAGGAAGAAACAATCGTCAGCCATCTTATAGACCAGTAGGTCATCCACGACACCACCATCCTCGTAGCACATCATGCCATAGAGAATCTTTCCGTCGGGGACACCCAGCATATCGTTGGTGAAGATATGATTGACATATCGCTCAGCGTCCTTGCCGAAGACAAGTACCTCGCCCATGTGACTCACGTCGAACACACCGCAATGGTTGCGTACAGCCTGGTGCTCGTCAACAATATTGGTATATTGTATCGGCATGTCAAAACCACCGAAGGGGGAGATGAGTGCCCCAAGGGCTACGTGTTTGTCGTAAAGACAGGTTCTTTTATTTTCCATATAAATTAGGTTGTTAGGTTTTGTAAGTTTGTCAGGTGGTGAGGAGGTCGACGAAGTCAGCTTTCATCAAGTTCATGATGATGTCGTCAATGCGGTCTGGCAGGATACGGCTGATGGCGCCAGCCTCAAGTGGTATATCCTTTAGTTTGCGGAGCAGTCCGTTATCGAGGTCGCCCACCAGAAAATAATCCCCCATCAGGTTGATACTCTTGATGATGCCGTTCTTCATCTCAATACGAGCCTCAAATTCGCCCACGCCCTCTATCCTGCGTTTCTTGATGACCGTATAGTGCGGATTCTTACCATAGATGAACTCCTCAGAAAGGTATTCCTGTTCCAGTTGCTCTATCTGTCGTATGTCGTCCGCAGTCAGTATCAGTTCCTCGTGGCACAATTCCTTGCGTACGAACTGCTTGAACTCCTCAATGCTCAAGTTGATATGATTCTTCAGCACATCAATGTGTTGGTGGATACTCTGCACTCCCTTTGATATCAGTTTCGTCGTGGGCGGTGTGAGGGAACCAGCCATATTGAGCATGTCGGTGTCGTAGAGCATCGTGCCGTGTACGATGCTGCGACCTGGTATCTTGTAAAAGGCATTCCCAGACACCTTGCGATTGCCGATCATCACATCATTACGTCCTGACGGTGAGGCGTCAACACCCAGCTTTTGGAGCATCAGCACCACCATGCCGATATATCTGTTAAAGGTGAACCCCACCTGCTCCTCGCTGGTGATGTACGAGAACATCACGTTATTCATGTCGGCATAGACACAGCCGCCACCGCTCTTTCGCCGATACATCTGAATGTGGTGTTTCTGACAGAAGTCGAGGTTCACCTCGTTCTCTATCAGTTGGTTGCGCCCGAAGATGACACTTGGTTCTACCTGCCACATAAAGAAACAATCTTCCGCATCCACATGTCTTGCTACGTATTCCTCCATGGCAAGGTAGAACGGGAGTCTTCTTACTTTTGTTTCAGGCAATGCGATGTATCGCATAAATGATTGTTAGAAGCTTATGAATGTTGTTTGCAAAGATACTCAAAAACGACGGGATAGCCAAACGAAAATCAATATATTTTTTCGTTGTAAAGAAAACTTGTCGAAAAACGTGTATGGGATTTTTCGCATTATAGGATTAAACGAGGTAAAAAACAGGTCATTTTGGGGTTCCAGTGGAGGAAGGACGTACCTTCGAGGGGGTTTGTCGGTACCTTTTTGCCCGTTAGTCGGTACCTTTTTGCCCGTTAGGTGCCTTCTAATTTCAATTTGTGACGCACAAAATTCTGTCAGAGAGCCACAAAAAAAGATTTGTGACGCACAAATTTGAGTGAGTCTCATGCTCACGGAGGCACCAAGGCTTAAAACGCCCTCATTATCAATAAAATACGATAACCCTCTCAGTTCTGCGTATTTAAGACCAAGATAGGACTTGGTGGATTTTGCGCAAAACCTCAGAGTCCTTTTGTCAAAATGTTTCAAAGTGAATTACTTCTTATCGTAGGCATGGAGGGGATAGTCGGTGGTGAAGTGGAGACCACGGCACTCCTTGCGCTCCAATGCCCAACGGGTGATGAGGTAGCCGACGTTGATCATGTTACGGAGTTCGCAGATGTCACGACTTGCCTTCACACGCTTGAAGAGACGCTCCGTCTCCTCATAGAGCATGTCGAGACGGTCCCAGGCACGATGCAGACGCAGGTCACTGCGGACGATGCCTACATAGTTGGACATAATCTGAGCCACCTCCTTGACACTCTGGGTGATCAGCACCTTCTCCTCGTTGGTCATCGTACCCTCGTCATTCCATTCGGGTACCTTCAAGTTGTATTCGTACTCGTCGATATGCTGCAACGAGTGTTTGGCGGCGGCATCGGCATAGACCACAGCCTCGATGAGCGAGTTGGAGGCAAGGCGGTTGCCACCGTGCAGACCTGTGCAGGAGCACTCGCCAAGGGCATAGAGCCGTTCGATGCTCGACTGTCCGTTGAGGTCGACCTTGATACCCCCACACATATAATGGGCAGCAGGACGGACAGGGATATAGTCGGTGGTGATGTCAATACCCATCGACAGACATTTCTGGTAGATATTGGGGAAGTGATGGCGTGTCTCCTCGGCGGGTTTGTGTGTCACGTCGAGACATACATGGTCGAGACCATGAATCTTCATCTCCTTATCAATGGCACGAGCCACGATGTCACGAGGAGCCAACGACAGTCGCTCGTCGTATTTCTCCATGAAGGTCTCGCCATTGGGCAGTTTCAGGATACCGCCATAGCCACGCATCGCCTCTGTAATGAGATAGGCAGGATGCGTCTCATTGGGGTTATGCAGGACGGTGGGATGGAACTGTACGAACTCCATATCCGCTACCGTACCTTTCGCACGGTAGACCATAGCGATGCCGTCGCCAGTGGCGATGACTGGATTTGAGGTGGTGAGATAGACGGCGCCACAGCCACCCGTACACATCACGGTGACCTTAGCAAGATACGTGTCTACCTTAGGCTTTTGGGGATTCAGCACATAGGCTCCATAACACTGGATATGTGGGGAGCGACGGGTGACACGAACACCCAAATGGTGCTGGGTGATAATCTCCACGGCGAAATGGTTCTCCTTGACATCGATATTGGGATTGTTGCGAACAGCCTCCATCAGTCCACGCTGTATCTCGGCACCTGTGTCATCGGCATGGTGCAGGATGCGGAACTCCGAGTGGCCGCCCTCACGGTGCAGGTCGAAGTTGCCTTCCTCGTTCTTATCGAAGTTCACCCCCCATTTGACGAGTTCCTCAATCTGTTCTGGTGCATTACGTACCACCTGTTCCACTGCCTTGCGGTCGTTGATATAGTCACCGGCGATAATGGTGTCAGCGATATGCTTGTCGAAAGTGTCCACCTTCATATTCGTGACGGAGGCGACACCTCCTTGGGCGAATGAGGTATTCGCCTCATCAAGTGATGTCTTGCAGATCATACACACCTTACCCTTGTTGGCACGTGCCACTTTCAAGGCATAACTCATACCAGCCACACCGGCACCTATGACTAGGAAATCGTATTTGTAAACCATAGTAGTAGTAAATTATGATGCAAAAATACAAAATAATTATGAACTATGAACTATGAACTCTAAACTTTTTGCTATCTTTGCACGTAAATTATGATTAGACTTAGAATTTTACTCCTATTATTGTTTGCTTCCATAGGTGTCATGGCGCAGACGGAAGAACCAGATTCCTTGTGTGCTGACACTTTGGAAGTCGCCTTGCCTTGGCCGCAGAATGTGCAGTATCGGCTTGACTCCCTGATGCAGGATAAGTTATTGG
>CALFUF010000038.1 GCA_937916405.1 uncultured Prevotella sp. | reverse complement strand
ACCAGTTATATCACGCCTTTACTTTCGACCCTTCGAAAAGTTTGCTGCAAAGATAGTAAATTCCATTTGATCATTTGTTTTCTTTTGTTACAAAAAACCACCTCATTTGTTTCAGAAAGAGAAACAAAGGCAAAGTTTAACAATTATTTAACAGGAAGATGAAGACCAGATATGAGGACTTTACGTATCATTTTTCTGTTTACGGAACATACAAACTAGTCCAAGGACGATAAATGGTAGCGAGAGTATCTGTCCCATATCAATAGGGAGAGATGCCTCGAAAGCTTCTTGTACTTCTTTCGTGTATTCAATCAAGAACCGGAAGGTGAAGATATAGGTAAGGCAAAAGCCGAAATACCACCCTGTACCGATCTTCTCCGGCATCTTTTTATGCAGCCACCACATGAGGAAGAACAGTATGGCATAGGCTATTGCCTCATACAACTGCCCGGGGTGCCGGGGATAACAGTCTACACGTTCGAAGATAAATGCCCAGGGTACATCTGTCACCTTACCGATAATCTCTGAGTTCATGAGGTTGCCTAAACGGATGAGACATGCCATCGAGCCAGTGGCAATGGCGATGTTATCCAAAACGAGCCACAGACTAAGTTTTGTCTTCCTGACATAAAGCCACAGGGCTATCATCAAACCAAGTGTACCACCATGACTGGCAAGTCCCTCATAACCAATAAACTTAAAACCGCCATCAGCAAGGAAACGGATAGGTAGCAACATCTCCACGAATCCTTTTCCAGAAGTCAGGAAATAGTCTGGCTCATAGAAGATACAATGTCCTAAACGGGCACCTATCAAGATGCCGAGGAAACAGTAGAGAAAAAGGGGCTCAAAGAGCTCGTCCTTGATTTTCTGCTCCCGATAGAGCGTACGGACCAACAGATAAGCAGCCAAGAAGCCAAGAAGCCAGCACAACCCATACCATCGGACTGAGAAAGGTCCAATGTGGAAGAACTCAAGGTTTGGATTCCAGAGTATGTAAAGTAGACTCTCCATTATTTAGACATTAAATCTGAAATGCATGATATCTCCATCCTGCACCACATAATCCTTACCCTCTATGCCCATCTTTCCTGCCTCGCGGACAGCTGCCTCTGAGCCATATTGGATATAATCGTCGTACTTGATGACCTCTGCACGGATAAAGCCCTTCTCGAAGTCGGTATGTATCACACCAGCACATTGGGGAGCTTTCCATCCTTTATGATAAGTCCATGCCTTCACCTCCATCTCACCAGCAGTGATGAATGTCTCGAGATTCAGCAGTGAGTAAGCTTTCTTGATAAGGCGGTTGACACCACTCTCCTCCAAGCCCAGCTCCTCCAGGAACATCTGCTTGTCTTCATAGGATTCCAGCTCAGCGATATCTTCCTCTGTCTTAGCGGCTATAATCATTGCCTCAGCACCTTCTTCCTTAGCCAGCGTCTCTACCTTCTTCGTGAAATCATTGCCATCTTTGGCATCAGCCTCACTGACATTGCAAACATACAATACAGGCTTTGCCGTTAATAAGAAGAGATTACGGGCACAATCCTGTTCTTCTTTGCTCTCAAACTCTACGATACGTGCGTTTTTTCCTTGGTCAAGCACTTCTTTATAAGCTTTCAGCACTGTGACCTCCACTTTTGCCTCTTTGTTACCTGCGGCAGCTGCCTTCTCTGTCTTGGCAAGACGACTCTCAATCGTCTCTAAGTCTTTCAGTTGGAGTTCTGTATCAATAATCTCTTTATCACGGATGGGATCGATAGTACCATCAACATGGGTGATGTTATCGTCCTCGAAGCAACGCAGCACATGAATAATGGCGTCTGTCTCACGGATATTTCCTAAGAACTTATTACCCAAACCTTCACCTTTTGAAGCTCCTTTCACCAGTCCAGCAATGTCCACTATCTCACAAGTTGCTGGTACAATACGACCTGGATGAACAATCTCTGCAAGCTTCGTCAGTCGCTCATCGGGAACAGTAATCATACCTACATTAGGCTCAATCGTACAGAAAGGGAAATTGGCTGCCTGCGCCTTGGCACTCGACAGACAATTGAACAATGTGGACTTACCCACGTTGGGAAGTCCTACAATACCACATTTTAATGACATTTTCTTTTTATCTTTTTATAATATTACTCCTCTACGGAGAAATCGTCCTTGCCAACACCACATACTGGGCATACCCAATCCTCTGGGATATCCTCAAAAGCTGTTCCTGGCTGGATTCCGCTATCGGAATCGCCTACCTCTGGGTCATACACATAACCACATACGTCACAAACATACTTTTTCATAATGCTACAATTTTAAAGTTATACATGAGGTTTTTGAGATAATATCTGTTCGATACGCTCCACGATGGTCTCGGGGGCGATACGAGTCATACAAGCATAATCACCACGACGACATGCCTTCTGTCCGAAGATGCTACATGGACGACAGTCAAGGGGTATCTGAACGGCATTCTCTGAGCCTTGATTCCAACCCATGAAACCAGCATAAGGATGGGTAGCACCCCATACGCTGACCACGGGAGTGGCAACCAGTGAGGCAAGATGCATATTAGCAGAGTCCATTGAGAGCATCACGTCAAGATGACTCATCAATATCAGTTCCTGCTTAATAGATTCCAGAAAATCCGCCACATGGATACACTGTGGATATCTCGCACACCACTGAGGGAAGAACTCATCTTCCTGTTCCCCCCTGCCAAAGAGGAATAACTTTGCCTCAGGATGCTTCTTCGTCAGCTGCTCTATCACCTTTTCCATCAACTGGGGAGGATATACTTTCCCTTGGTGCGCCGCAAAAGGAGCGATGCCTATATTGAGTGGAGAGTGGAGAGTGGAGAGTGGAGAGTTACCAGGAAGCAGACTAAGGTCACCACCTCCCTCTGGGAAGATCGAGTGAAAGTCGAGCTCTATGGGGTAACCCAGCCGATCCAGCACGTCAGCATAGTTCTGGAAAGACGTGGGCTGCTGTATCAGTTGCTTGTTATTGGAAGATGTCAGACGGCGACGTCCTTTTCTGTGTTTATCGATATGTGCTACATTATAGCGCCCAATATTGAAACGCATACGCAGGAAATCAGAGCGCAACACATTATGAAGATCGGCAACAGCCGTAAATTGCTTGGCTGTCAGTCGACGATAAAGGGCATTCAGCCCCTTTATTCCTCGATACTCCCTTTTCAAGTCTGCCTCCATAAATCCTACGTTAGGTGCCAAATTCTCAAAGAAAGGACGTGCGAAGCCTCGGCTCAATACCGTAATTCTCACGTCAGGATACTGATGTGCTAAAGAATAGACCACTGGCACTGCCATGGCGACATCGCCCAAGGCAGAGAAGCGGATAATCAGTATATGCTCTTTCTTCACTACTTTTTATTATACAATACAGGATTCGTCGCAGGGTCGTTATACATCTTCATCTGGCGATAAACCTTCATGTATTTACGCCCTGCCTCTATATCCTCTAGTAATTGATCTATAGACGTACTCAAGTCGACCTGCTGTTCTTTCAACACGGATAGTTTTGCTTGGCATTTCCGGATATGTTCTTCATCAGCATCCTTGCGGTCTACCTGCTCTTGCATATGCCATATCTTCAAGGCGAGAATTGACAGGCGGTCGACCGCCCACGCAGGACTCTCCGTATTCAGCCTTGCGTCAGGGAGGGGCTTCACGTCCTGAAAAAACTTGCGGAAATAGGAGTCTATCTCTTCCACCAGATCTGTACGGTCCTGGTTACTATGGTCGATCCGACGCTTCAGTGACAAGGCATCTTCAGGATCGATATGGGGATCACGGATAATATCCTCCAAGTGCCACTGCACGGTATCTATCCAGCATTTCAGATAGAGGGCATACTCTATACTTTCTCGCTCATAAGGATTGGAGATAGGAGTATCTACGTCGTCTTTCAAGTGATAATCACGTATCGCCTGGTTGAAAATTTTGTTTGCGTTTTCTGTAAATGACATTTGTAATATTAATATGTAATGGGTGCAAAGATACGAAAAATAGTTTATAGTTCATAGTCTATAGTACATAATTTAAATTAATTTTATAACTTTGCAGTCGATATGAAGATAATAGTAGACGATAAGATACCTTATATCCAAGAGAAACTGCACCTTCTTGCCGATGAGGTCGTGGCACTGAATGGTGCTGCAATCAGTGCCGCTGATGTCAGAGACGCCGATGCCCTGATTATCCGTACCCGTACCCATTGTGACGAGTCTTTGTTAAAAGACAGTAAAGTGCAGTTTGTCGCTACAGCGACGATTGGTTTCGACCATATCGACGCTGACTATCTGAAACAAGCTGGTATCTCTTGGACCAGTTGTCCTGGGTGCAATGCTGCCTCTGTCGCACAATATGTGGAGTCGTCACTATTACTTTTGCAACAAGAAAGAGGTCTCTCCCTTCCTCACACTACCATTGGTATCGTGGGATGTGGTCATGTGGGTTCCAAAGTCAGGACTGTCGCAGAACGGTTAGGGATGCGCGTTCTTATATGTGATCCTCTGTTAGGGAATCCTGATTTCGTTCCTCTGTCAGTGATTGAGCATGATGCCGATGTCATCACCTTCCATGTACCTTTGACACGCAAGGGAATCTACTCCACATGGCACATGGCAGACGATTCATTTTTCCATCGCTTACACAAGACTCCTGTTATTATCAATACCAGCAGAGGGGAGGTCGTTGACAATACAGCCCTGCTCACAGCCCTCCAAGAGGGTGAGGTGCGTGATGCTGTTATCGATGTATGGGAAGGTGAGCCTCATCTGAACGAGAACCTGCTTCGTCAAGTATTCATAGGTACACCCCATATTGCCGGCTATTCGGCTGACGGAAAGGCAAATGCCGATAATATGGTGATAGATGCATTATGCCGGCATTTTGGCTTGCCGCATCCTGGTAAGGTGTTACCTCCTCAATTGCCTGCTGATTACCAGTATACGGGTAACCCTCTGGAACTATACAACCCTATGCGAGACTGTGAAGCACTGAAAGCTAATCCTACGAAATTTGAGGACTTACGTAATCACTACCCCCTCAGAAGAGAGTCATTTGATGTGTAGAGTTGGCAAAAAGAACCCATTAGCGGGTAAATTTCTGCACAACATGGGGTAGTTTGTGCAAAAATAAATGCTTTTTTACTAAATTTATTTGCGTAACTCAATAAAAATTCGTTACTTTGCACCCGCTAAGCCACAATTTGTGGTCGCACACATCTAAATAGGAATCATTTTTATTAACATTTAAAGTAAAAGATTATGTCAGAAATTGAAAGCAAAGTAAAGGCTATTATCGTAGACAAACTTGGTGTTGACGAAGCAGAAGTAAAGCCAGAGGCAAGTTTCACTAACGACCTGGGTGCTGACTCACTGGATACCGTAGAACTCATCATGGAGTTCGAGAAGGAGTTCGGTATCTCTATCCCCGACGACAAGGCTGAGAAGATTGCTTCTGTTGGTGATGCTATCGCATACATCGAGGAGAACGCAAAATAATGATTTGACAATATATGGGTTGCTTTGATACATTACAAAGCAACCCATTATGTTTATTTTGCTTATGGAACTAAAGAGAGTAGTAGTAACAGGACTGGGTGCCGTTACACCACTTGGCAACAATCCTGAGGAGACTTGGGAAAACATGCTGGCTGGTAAGAGTGGCGCTGCTCCCATTACCCTTTTCGATGCATCTAAGTTTAAGACTCAGTTCGCATGCGAGGTCAAGAACTTGGACGTAAACGAATATATCGACCGCAAGGAAGCTCGCAAGATGGACCGTTACACCCAGCTTGCCATCATCGCTGCCAAGCAGGCAGTAGAGGATAGTGCCATGGATCTGGAGTCAGAGAACAAAGACCGTATTGGTGTGGTCTTTGGCGTTGGTATTGGTGGTATCAAGACTTTCGAGGAGGAGGTGACTTATTATGGTGCTCATCGTGAGGATGGACCAAAATTCAATCCCTTCTTCATTCCTAAGATGATTGCCGACATCGCTGCTGGTCAGATATCTATTATGTACGGCTTCCATGGACCAAACTACATCACAGCTTCTGCTTGCGCTTCATCGTCAAACGCATTGGCAGACGCCTTCAACCTGATTCGTCTGGGCAAGGCTAATGTGATTGTCGCTGGTGGAGCTGAGGCAGCTATCTGCGAGACCGGCGTGGGTGGTTTCAATGCCATGAAGGCTTTGTCAACCCGCAATGACGAGCCAGAGAAGGCCAGTCGTCCTTTCAGTGCCAGTCGTGATGGCTTCATCATGGGTGAGGGTGCTGGTTGCTTGATTCTTGAGGAGCTGGAGCATGCCAAGGCTCGTGGTGCGAAGATCTATGGTGAGATGGTTGGCGCTGGTATGAGTGCCGATGCTCATCACATCACCGCTTCCCATCCTGAGGGACTGGGTGCCAAGCTCGTGATGCAGAACGCTTTGGAGGATGCTGGTATGAAGCCAGAGGATATTGACTATATCAATGTTCATGGCACCTCTACCCACGTAGGTGATATCTCTGAGGCAAAAGCCATCAAGGAAGTATTTGGTGACGCAGCCTATCAGTTGAACATCTCTTCTACCAAGTCCATGACAGGTCACCTGCTGGGTGCCGCTGGTGCTGTAGAGGCGATGGCAACACTGCTTGCCGTTAAGAACGATATCGTTCCTCCTACGATCAACCATGAGGAGGAGGATAAGGATGAGGAGATCGACTACAACTTGAATTTCACCTTTAACAAGGCACAGAAGCGCGAGGTTCGCGCAGGACTCTCCAACACCTTTGGTTTTGGTGGTCACAACGCCTGTGTAGTATTCAAGAAGTATGCTGAATAACTCTAATTTCTTAGATAGAATAAGGCTCCCTTTCCGCAAGGAGAAGGAGCTTTATTCTTCTTTATACCAGGTCCTTGGTTTCTATCCCCGCAATATCAACCTCTACAAGCAGGCGCTGATGCACAAGAGTGTCAAGAAGCGCAACGAGAAAGGTCGTCCTTTGAATAACGAGCGACTGGAGTTCCTGGGTGATGCCATCCTTGATGCTGTAGTGGGTGATATCGTATTCCGCCATTTCGAGGGCAAGCGTGAGGGCTTCCTGACGAATGCCCGTTCTAAACTCGTACAGCGTGAGACATTGGGAAAACTCGCCAAGGAGATGGGTATTACTGATATGATTGTCCGCAACGGTCAGGCTACATCGCACAATAGTTATCTGGGTGGCAATGCCTTCGAAGCATTAGTCGGCGCGATATATCTTGACCGTGGATATGGTGCCTGTATGAAGTTCATGGAGAAGCGTATCCTCAAACAACTCATCAATATCGACAAGGTAGCGTATAAGGAGGTGAACTTCAAATCCAAACTCTTGGAGTGGAGCCAGAAGAACCGTGTCACCCTCGAGTTCCTACAATTGGAGCAGACTGCTGATGAGCATAACAGTCCCGTCTTTGTCTACCAGATATTACTGGAAGGTGTGGAAGGCTGTTCGGGCAAAGGATACTCGAAGAAAGAGAGTCAGCAGCACGCTTGTAAGGAGACACTCCAGCGCCTTCGCTGCGAGCCTCAGTTCATTGACGCTATCTTTGCGGCAAAAGCAGAGCGTACCAAGATGGAGGAAGAGCCTGTCAGCGTACCTGATGAGATTGCCGACACGCCCTCAGAGAACCAAGAGCCTGTTGCTGCAGAACCTGTTGTTCAGAACCAAGAACCTAAGACAAAGAATCACGACGAGTTCTCGCTCGACGACATCACGGCAACACCTCGTGAGAAGACCCGTGAGGAAATCATCGCTGAGGCAGAGGAAGCTGCCTTTGCGGAAGCATAATCCTATAAAGAAACTATCTTTAAACCTGTTGACTTAGAGTCAGCAACCCTGTCGACATGGAGTCAACAAGGTTGTCGACTGGAGTCAACAGGTCTGCTGACTGGAGTCGACAAGTGATTAGGTTGGTTGTAACGATTGCTTACAACGGCACTTCACATCGCTTATAACGGCACTTACAAGAGATTCCCCTACTCGTTATAAATGACTTGCAGGAGCGTTTGTCCTACTGCCTGTAGCGTGTTCTTGTCAATATGCTGCATGTCGTCATTGACGGTATGCCATGTAGGACCGAAAGAACTCTGCTGGCAATCTGGATAATGGTTGATGATGTCCACACAAGGGATATTGGCGATATCGTTCACAGGAACATGGTCGTCAGTGACAAAACCACTCTCCTTCATGGGGAAGAAACTGCCATAGCCTGCGGCACTGGCTGCACGCCATACCTTCTCTACGATCTGACTCGCCTTCTGCATCGAATAGCCCTCCTGGTAGAACTTAGCACCCTGTCCTCCTACCATATCCAAGAGGATAGCATATAGATATGGCTGTTGGCTATTGCCTTGTTGCTGCTGGCTCTTTGCCCAGTGCTGCGCACCCAGTGCCCATGAGTCCGTTCCGTCACCTGTCTCATCCCATTGAGGAATACCCCAGTCTTCCGCATCGAAACAAATGAAGTCGACAGCGACATTCAGGGAGTCATGCTGCTGGATCAGACGAGCCAACTCGAGCATCACAGCGACACCAGAGGCTCCGTCGTTAGCTGCCATCACAGGTTTACGCCAGTTGTCTGGATTGGGGTCGTTATCCGCCCAGGGACGACTGTCCCAATGCGCACAGATGAGAATTCTGGAGAGTGGTGAGTGGTGAGTGGTGAGTGGTGAGTTGGCAATGATATTCGTACTCTTCAGGATAGTGCCGTCATACCCTTTCAGGTCGGCTTTCTGCAGCTCCACCTGATAACCATACTGCTGGAACTTCTGTTGAATCCACCCCTTACACTGCTCATGTGCCTCGCTGTTCATGGTACGGGGGCCGAAATTACATTGGGCGGCACAGAACTGATAGGCGGAGTCCGCATTAAACTGGATAGCGACAACAGGTTGCTGCTCCACTTGTTTCTTGGTGGTACCACAAGAGGACATCATACCCACAAGGCAAAGGAGATAGATGATTTTTTTCATGATAACTTTACTTTTTCTTAGGTAAGAACTCGTCCACGTCTCTTCCAAAATGACGTAACTCACGGACAACACTGCTGCTGACACTGGCATACTGTGGTTCTGCAAACAACAGGACGGTCTCGATACCACTGATCTGCCGATTGATGTCAGCTTGATCACGCTCATACTCAAAATCCTTGACGGAGCGCACACCTTTGATGATATACTGCGCACCCTGCTCCTTGGCGAAGTCGACAGTAAGACCGTAAAAAGGTTTGACCTCGATACGAGACTCGTCGGCATACAACTCCTGAATCGCTTGCATACGCTCTGTCGCTGGTGCCATATTGGGTTTATGCACCTGATCGCCCACCACGCCAATGACAAGGTGGTCGAACAATCCCAATGCTCTTGTCACGATAGAGTCGTGACCTACTGTATAAGGGTCGAAACTCCCTACAAAAACGCCTGTTTTTAGTTCATAGTTCATAGTTCAAACAGGTTTGGTTCCATAATATTCCCTGTATAGGGATTGCGTCCGAAATGGCGATAGGCAAGCTCTGTCACCATACGACCACGAGGGGTACGCTTGATGAAGCCCTCCATGATGAGGAATGGCTCATAGACTTCCTCTACCGTTCCGGCATCCTCGCCAATCGCTGTGGCAATGGTTGTGATACCCACAGGACCACCACGGAACTTGTCGATAATGGTCAGCAGGATGCGGTTGTCTATCTCATCCAGTCCGTACTGGTCGATGTTCAGTGCCGTCAAGGCTATCTTCGTGATCTCTGTGTCAATACGACCAGATCCCTTCACCTGGGCAAAGTCACGGACACGACGCAACAGGGCATTGGCAATACGGGGCGTTCCACGAGAGCGACGAGAGATCTCCGCCGCTGCATCAGCGGTAATGGGTACTCGCAGGATAGAGGCAGAGCGAGAGATAATCTTCTGCAGGGTCTGCGGCTCATAATACTGCAAGTGCATATTGATTCCAAAACGGGCACGGAGCGGAGCCGTCAGCAGACCGCTACGGGTAGTGGCACCTACCAAGGTAAACGGGTTGAGGTCTATCTGGATACTACGTGCCGACGGTCCCTTGTCAATCATAATATCAATACGATAGTCCTCCATCGCGGAATAGAGGTATTCCTCCACGACAGGTGACAGACGATGGATCTCGTCGATGAACAGCACGTCGTTCTTCTCCAAGGATGTCAGGATACCGGCAAGGTCACCTGGCTTGTCCAACACAGGACCGCTGGTAATCTTGAAACCCACCCCTAACTCATTGGCGATGATATTCGAGAGTGTCGTCTTACCCAAACCTGGAGGACCATGCAGCAAGGTATGGTCAAGAGGCTCCCCACGATATTTCGCTGCCTCTACGAACACCTGCAAGTTCTCCACCACCTGCTGCTGTCCGCTGAAATCGCTGAAAGAGAGGGGGCGTAACGCATTCTCAAAGTCTTTCTCGGAAGAGGAGAACTGTTCCTGTCGGATGTCAAAATCTTCGTCCATCATCTGTTTTTTCGTACTTTTGCTTGCAAAGGTAATAATAAATTAGGAATTAGAAATTAGAAATTAGAAATTATTATTATCTTTGCAGCAAACTTTTCGGCTGACCGAAAGCAGAGGCGTTTTATAACACCTCGCAGAGGTTAGTTATATAGAAGAAGAAGAATACTAGACCAATAACAAGACTTATGAAAAGAACTATCTTCACATTATGTGCTGCCGTTGCACTTTCCGCCTATGCACAGATGTTACCTTACCAAAACCCACAGCTTAGTGCCGAGGAACGTGCGGAAGACCTCTTAGGACGACTGACATTAGAGGAAAAGACGAAACTGATGATGGATGTCTCACCAGCTATTCCCCGACTGGGCATCCCTGAGTTTCATTGGTGGAGCGAGGCTTTACATGGTGTAGGACGTAATGGAATCGCCACAGTTTTCCCCATCACAATAGGAATGGCAGCCACCTTTAATGACTATTTAGTATATCAAGCTTTCACCGCCGTCAGTGATGAGGCACGTGCCAAGAATACTGAAGCACGGCAGAAAAACGACATCAAACGCTACAGAGGCTTATCTTTCTGGACACCTAACATCAATATCTTCCGAGATCCACGATGGGGACGAGGTCAGGAGACTTATGGAGAAGACCCGTACCTGACCAGCCGGATGGGACTTGCCGTAGTAAACGGCTTGCAAGGGCAGGATTATTCTAATAGAACTAGTAATACTAGGGATTCTAGGAAATACAAGAAACTTTTTGCTTGTGCCAAGCACTTCGCAGTGCATAGCGGACCTGAATGGAACCGCCATGAGTTCAATATTGAACAATTGCCGGAGCGAGACCTCTGGGAGACATACCTACCCGCTTTCAAGGCGCTGGTTCAAGAGGGAAATGTCAAGGAGATCATGTGCGCCTATCAGGCCATCGACGGAGAGCCTTGCTGTGGCAATACGCGCTACCTGCAACGGATTCTGCGTGATGAATGGGGATTTCAAGGCATCGTGACGAGTGACTGTGGTGCCATTGATGATTTCTTTAAGCCTCATCGCCACCATTTTGTGAAGACAAGTGAGGAGGCTTCTGCCAAAGCCGTCATTGCAGGAACGGACGTGGAGTGCGGCAGTGTGTATAAGTCATTGCCAGAGGCTGTGAGAATAGGTAAAATCTCAGAGGAGCAACTGAACACATCGTTGCGCCGTCTGCTGATAGGTCGCTTCGAACTGGGTGACTTCGATTCTGACGAGATGGTAGAGTGGACTAAGATACCTATGAGTGTTGTCGCCTGCAAGAAACATAAAGAGATAGCGCTCGATGCCGCCCGGCAAAGCATCGTGCTATTAAAAAACAATGGGGTGCTGCCTTTGACTGCGACAAGGTCGCAGCATACCGGACAGATTGTCGTCATGGGACCTAACGCCAATGACTCTACCATGATGTGGGGAAACTATAATGGTCAGCCTACTTATACAACCACTATTCTGCAGGGGATACGGCAATATTTGCCGAACGTACCTTTTGTGCAGGGATGCACATGGACAAGGAAGGAAGTTCCTACAAGCATGTTCAACCAAGTATTTACTGACGATGGACGCCCTGGACTACAAGCCAACTACTGGAACAATGAGCGTATGGAAGGGTTGCCTGCCATGGCGATACGTCTTACAGAACCAATCCATTTGGATAATGGAGGTAATACGGCTTTTGCACCTGGTGTAAACCTTGAGCATTTCACTGCTCGATATGAAGGTGTTTTCCGTCCTCAACAAGATGGTGAAGTAACCTTTAACATGCTTAATGACGACTACTCTATGCTGGTGTTCAATGGAGATACACTACTCAACCGTACTAATGGACATGGGGTTCGTGACGCTCATCCGACCTATAAGGTCAAGGCTGGCAATAGCTATCCCATACAACTTGTTTATGTACAACATACAGGACACGCTATGCTTCAATTTGACATCAACATGATTGATTTATCACCCGCTGCACGCTCCCCTCTCACTGATCCACAATCACCTCTGAAAGATGCGGATATTGTCATTTTTGTTGGAGGGATTTCTCCGCGTCTTGAGGGTGAGGAGATGAAAGTCTGTGAAGATGGCTTTAAAGGGGGAGATCGCACCAGTATAGAACTGCCTCAGGTTCAGCGTGAGTGGCTTGCAAACCTTAAGAAAGCGGACAAACGCATCATCTATGTCAACTGCTCTGGCTCCGCTATCGCACTGACACCAGAAAATGATATTGTGGATGCTATCGTACAGGCATGGTATGGCGGAGAAAGTGGTGGGAAGGCTGTTGCTGATGTACTTTTCGGAGCCTATAACCCCTGCGGAAAGTTACCTATTACTTTCTATAAGAGTGTGAACGACTTGCCAGACTTCCTTGACTATCGAATGGCGAATCGCACCTATCGCTATTTCAAAGGGGAGCCCCTCTACCCTTTCGGTTATGGACTGAGCTACACCTCCTTCGAGGTTGGCATGCCAGAGTATATATATAATAAGGTACGCGTGAATGTCAAGAATACTGGTAAGCAAGAAGGAACGGAGGTTGTCCAGGTCTATATGCGTAATACCGATGACAAGGACGGACCTTTGAAAGCCTTACGAGCCTATAAGCGTGTCAGTCTGAAAGCCGGCGAAAGCAAAACCATAGAGATTGATTTCCCACGTGACCGCTTCGAGGGTTGGGACACAAAGACGAATACGATGCGTGTAGTCCCTGGCAAATATGAACTGATGGTAGGCTCCTCAAGTGCAGAAAAGGACTTGAGGAAAATAACTGTCGAGGTGAGATAGGAAAATTCCCAGCACACAAAATAAATTTCTCTTCACACAAAATAAATTTCCCAGCACACGAATAATTTTTTGTGTGCTGGGAAATTTTATTTGTGGCACACAAAAAATTATTTGTGTGCCACAAATTTCTCACTTCTTCTCTGCCTTCTTCGGAGTAGGTTTCTTTGCCGCAGGTTTCTTTGCTGCCTTTGGCTTCTCCTCGGCTGCCTCATACTTGGCAAGACGAGCCTTCAGACGGGTAATCTCCTCATCCTTATACTCAATCTCATCACCTTGATTGCGGATTGTCGTCAACAATGCGTTCAATTCCTCATTATCAATCTCTGCGGGATAGAGCGCATTAACCCTGTTAATGAAGTCACCAAGGATATTCATATAGTTGGTGAAGGCATCAAACGGTCCACTATAGATACCACGGTCAAGTCCCACATTGCTAGGCTTGGTCGTCATGAAGCGGAAGTTATTGGAAGCCTGCAGATAGTCCCAGTCCTGATTAATACGCGGGTCATTGGAAATACGCACACGGTCGGCAACACTGTAAAGCTTGTTGAATGCCTCACGCTGCATCGCATTACCCAACCAGCAAGAAACATCACGCTCCTCGTCTACCCATGACAAAGTATCGGGCACGTCGAGATTGCCAACACTCTTCACCTTCATACATATTTCTGTAGGTGTAGAGAAGGTGATGCCTTTCTCCTTGGCACATGCTGGCAAAGCCTTCAAGAAATCAAGGATATTGCTGCTCAGTGGCTGAGCGATACCCAAAGCAGACAGCTCCATGAAGATATTGATAATCTGCTCTTCTTCTGGTAAACGAGCAATACGATCGATATAGGCATCAGCAAACAGAGGATAACCTGCCCAATCACTGTTATTAAAGCGCAGTGAGATATCATCAGACAGCTCCACGTCACGAAGCAAGAGTTTCAGGTTAGGTGCGATATTACAGTTGTATACATAATGAGGAGACTTCCATCCCAGCACATGCTTGGCACCCTCGGTCAGCATTCCCTTGAAGCCCATAGCGGCAACCTGTCCACCGATATCGTCACTATAAATCAATGATGAGTTACGGAGTACGGTTGGTATCTTTCCAAAGTATTCCTCTATCTTCTGACACTGCTTCTTCACATCCAGTGCGAAAGTCTCCTCATTGGCAAGTGATGACAGACCATGAGAATATGGCTCTGCAAGGAATTCCACACAACCAGTATTGTTCAGTTCCTGTAACTTCTCCAACACTTGTGGAGCATGCATCTCCAACTGCTCGATACCTACGCCCGACAGTGAGAAGGCAACCTTGAAAGCCTTGCCGTTGTCACGAATCATATCGCTGATGGCGTTCAAGGCAGGCATATAACTACGCTCGGCTATGTCACTGATACTACGCTCGTTCTCATAATCATCATAGTAGTAATGATCGGTACCGATATCGAAGAAACGATAGCGCTTCAGATGAATAATCTGATGTATCTCGAAATATAAACAAATTGTTTTCATAATTCTTATTACTTTTTTATTGTTATTAATTATAGTTCCTATAGTGGCTATAGTTCCTATATATTACTGTTCCCAACCAAGGGTTCTCTTATAGAGGGTGGCAATCCATGCGCCTACTTTCTCCCATGTAATCTGATCAACTTCTTTCTTACCCTCCTCTTTCAGATACTGGAAGAGGGAATCGTTAGCACAGATAGCATAAATGGCATCAGCAAGAGCGTGAATGTCCCAATAGTCAACCTTGATACAGTTGTTGAGAATCTCGGCACAACCAGACTGTTTCGAGATAATAGACGGTGTACCGCACTGCATCGCCTCCAACGGGGAGATACCGAAAGGCTCTGAGACAGAAGGCATCACATAGACATCAGAATCCTTCAAGCACTCATAAACCTGTTTGCCACGCATGAAGCCTGGGAAATGGAAACGATCAGCGATACCACGTTCTGCGGCAAGATGAATCATGGCATCCATCATATCACCAGAACCTGCCATACAGAAACGAACGTTACGAGTACGGCGGATAACCATATTAGCAGCCTCCACAAAGTACTCAGGTCCTTTCTGCATCGTGATACGACCGAGGAAGGTCACCACCTTGTCCTTACCCGTATGGTCGGGACGTGGGATAGCCTGATACTCCTCTGGCAGAGGATAGACGGCATTGTGTACCGTGAAGCACTTACGCGGGTCTTGGTGATACTGATGAATCACCGTCTGACGAGTCAGTTCAGACACACACATGATGCAGTCAGCCCAGTCCATACCATTCTTCTCTATCGAGTAAACCGTTGGGTTCACCTTACCACGGCTACGGTCGAAGTCAGTAGCATGCACGTGGATGCATAGTGGCTTGCCGCTCACTTGCTTGGCATGGATACCAGCAGGATAGGTCAGCCAGTCGTGTGCATGAATGATATCAAAATCAAAGGTACGTGCCACCACACCCGCAATAATCGAGTAGTTGTTAATCTCCTCATGCAAGTTACCAGGATAACCACCGGCAAACTCCATAGCACCCAAGTCATTGACGTGCATATAATTGAAGTCTGCGTAGATATGGTCACGCAACTTGAAATAGAGATCAGGATCCATAATATTACCGACACGGTCACGAACATAATCGTAGCTGACATCACGCCATGCTATAGGTACAGCATTCATTGCCACGATATTACAAGCCGTGCGGTCTTCATCACCAAAGGGCTTTGGCAGACAGAGTGTGATATCCATATCACCCTGAGCATGCAGTCCCTGTGAAATACCATAGTTAGCGGTAGCGAGTCCACCGAATACATGAGGAGGATACTCCCATCCAAACATTAATACTTTCATAGTCTTCTCCTCCTATTTTACTTTTGATAAGAATATTTCTCCAACAGTTTCAGCGTACGCAGAATCTCAGCGACATTCATGGCAAATGCCATAGCGCCACGTCCATGGAAAGGAGGGTTACCATCAAACAGCTCACTGATAGTACCCAGTGCGTGATAGTTGATCTCATCCTCATATCCTACCATCTGACGCTCCACGAAACTCAAACGAGTACGCTTGTAAATCTTCAGACAAGCCTCCATATAGAAACCTCCCAGCCAAGGCCATGCTGTTCCCTGATGATAAGCATAGTCACGCTGTGTCTGTGGACCGACATACATCGGGTTGTAACCACCACTCTTCGGGGAGAGTGAGCGCAGTCCCTTCGGTGTCAGCAACTCACGGGTGCAGACATCAAGCACGCTCTTCTTCTGCTCCTGTGACAACGGGGAGTAGTCGAAGGCTACAGGGAATATCATGTTCGGGCGAACACTCCAGTCCATCATATTGCCATCCACATAATCCAGCAGATAGCCATACTCGTTGAGGAAGGTCTCCACGAAGGAGGTCTTACAAAGTTCCGCACGCTTCTCTAACTTAGCGGCAAACTTCTTGTCGCCGAACTCCTCCTCCATCGAGGCGCAGAACCTCAAGGCATTATACCATAGGGCGTTGAACTCTACGATATAGCCAGAACGTGGAACGACAGGATGACCGTTTGCCGTGGAGTTCATCCATGTAATCGCTTTGTCACGACCATTAGCATAAAGCAGTCCGTTATCATCGAGACGCATATTAGAGTTACCACCCTTAATAACGTACTCTACGATATCACGAACCAACTTTCCGTACATCTTATAGCCTTTCTCGACACCAGCGTCCTTAGCATACTGTTGAATAGCCCAGACAGCCCACAGAGGAACATCAGGATGTTCTATCTCGTAGATCTTCACGCTGAGCGGATTTCCCTCCATAAACTCACGGAGTCCTTTCTCTGCAGTCTTCATCACATGCTCGAAATAGTCCTGCTCACCGATGGCGAGGGTCAGACCAGGCAATGCGATAAACGTATCACGGGCACGAGCTTTGAACCAGGGATAACCTGCTAACAAGTAACGATCGTCACTGTCGTCAAGCTCTTCAGCAGAACTGCCGCTACGGCGATCACGGAAGTGGAACTGATGGGCAGCGGCAACCAGACAATGATAGAAGTTATCACGTGGTTGGCGCACATCAATCTCCTTCTGGAACAAGCTCTTTAAGCTATTGCTTTTAATTTCCTTTGTTGAAGCGGCGAAGATAATACTCTCCCCTTTCTTGATAGATACCTCGAAATAGCCAGGTACATAAAGGTCTTCGTTAGAGGCATAACCACGCTCCTGCTCTTTCGGATATTCCACTCCACGATACCAATCGGGCTGGAACACGAACTCATTCTTCTTGTTGAACTGCATGTAGAGGTCGGGATAGCCGGCATACATACAAGTCTTGATACCATTATCCACCTCATGGTACTCACGAGATGCCGTTGAGTTCTCATGCGTAAACTGCCTTACCGAGCGGAAGGCGAGGAACGGGCGGAAACGCAACGTCGTAGCAGAATGAGCATCCTCCAGAGTGTAACGGATTAAGATACGATCCTCATAGCACTGGAAGATAGTCTCTCGTTTTAACAACACGCCACCGACACGAT
>CALFUF010000037.1 GCA_937916405.1 uncultured Prevotella sp. | reverse complement strand
CTGCTGATCTCCACGCCGAAATTACGCAGTACGTCGACGATACGGTTTTTGTTTGCCGTCTGCTCCACCATGTCGATATACGGCTTGCCGTCGTCATCGTATTTCTTCAACAGGTCGAGCGTCGGGTAGTGGTAGTTCTCCAGATCACGTTTAGGGTCATACGGCGTACTGATGTCGCCATACTCTCCGACGAGGTCCTTGCCACTGGCTGTCTCTTCTTTCTCTCCCGTCTCCACCGTCATCACCACACCAGTAGTATCTGTTACAGGAGCAATATCCTCAGGCATTACAGTCTCAGGACGCTGATAGACAGGCTGCGGCTCCTTCTCTTCCGCCTCTACAGATCCGAAATCAACGGTTTGCTCTTCCGGGTCGTCAAAGACAGTGGGGTCTTCTAAGGTCTTTATTCCTTCTTTCTCCTCAGCGTCACCTTTGCCAATATGGATTTCCATCGGTATCTTTTTCAGATAGCGCAACGGATTGAATATCTTGCGGATGATAATGATGGTCTCCGCACTCAGGTAGACGAGAAAAGCAACGGCACTGATAGCCAGCAGGAAAGTGAGCCCCGGCGCACCGAATAATCCCTCAATCATGTCACAGATAGCTATTCCATGGTCACCGCCGGGATTGAAGTGGGCGTCAGTGAAGAATGGGGTTAGGAACTTGGCGAACGTCACCGATGTCCATATCATTATCAGTGCAAGTGCCATGAACCATTTGATCAGGTTTACCTTATATGCCCTCATCAGGTTGATGGAGACTAACAGGATGAAAAGGGGAATCAGGAAAGCTGATAAACCAAAGCAACGCTTGATGAAATACCAGGCGCTATATGCCCCCAACGAGCCACAGGTGTTTTGGAACTCCCCGTTCTGGTTGAGTACCTCCCCATCTTTAGGTGCCTCTATCATGCTCTGATCAGCGGCACCAGTGGTGAAATAGGAGATAAACGCCCATATCAGGTAACCTGCCACAAACAGCAACAAGAAGCCCAGAAAGAAATTCAGTCGTTCGTTGTGGAATATTTTGTCAATCCCTATAGCCTCTTTAAAGGAGGTCGCAGTGGTTGTTTTTTTCTTCTTTGCCATAGTTTATTAATAAATAATGTGCAAAAGTAATTGAAAAAACTCAGAAATCGCCATAAAATCGTCTTTTTTTTTGTATTTTATAGTATCTTTGCACCTTGAAAACAAAAGTTTGATGAAAAAAGTTCTATTTAGTAAATACGATAAGAAGAAAATAGGCACATTGCCAAGAATCATCTTCGAGGGACGCATCGTGGTAGTCATCACAGAGAAGGAGGCTGAGAAAGCCGTTGATTACCTGTTGGCACAGCCCATTCTCGGAATAGATACAGAGACACGGCCTTCTTTCAAGAAGGGGAGAGTCAACCAAGTGGCTCTCCTGCAAGTAGCCACCCATGATATCTGTTTCTTGTTCCGTTTAAACCAGATAGGGATGACATCCGCCATCAAGAGGTTCTTGGAAGACACGCGGGTTCCTAAGATAGGGCTGTCCCTGCACGATGACCTGATGATGCTTGCCAAGCGTGGTGAATTCGACAGAGGTTATTTTATTGACCTGCAGGATAAAGTCAAGGAGATCGGTGTTGAGGACATGAGTCTTCAGAAGCTCTTCGCCAATTTCTTCGGGATGCGGATCAGTAAGCGTGACCAGCTCTCTAACTGGGAGGCGGATGTGTTGAGTGACAAGCAGAAGATTTATGCGTCAACTGACGCATGGACGTGTATCTTGCTCTATGAGGAGCTGATGCGACTAGAACAGACAGGAGATTACGAATTGATAAAAGTCGAGAATGATGTACAAACAAATACAGTTACGGAAGGGGAAGGATGAGAGTCTTCGTCGTTTCCACCCTTGGGTGTTCTCCGGTGCCATTCAGCGGATAGATGATGGCGTCGAGGAAGGTGAGTTGGTGCGTGTCATCACTTTTGAGGGCGATTTCATCGCTGTCGGACATTATCAGCAAGGCTCTATTGCTGTCCGTGTGCTGACCTTCTCTGACGTGGAGATCGACCGTGCATTCTGGTATTCCCGTTTGCAGTCGGCATTACAGATGCGCCTTGCTATCGGTATTGCCGATAACCCCCAGAATAACACCTATCGTCTGGTGCATGGCGAGGGAGACCATCTCCCGGGGCTGATTATTGATGTCTACGGGAAAACCGCCGTTATGCAAGCCCATTCCATCGGTATGCACCTGATGCGTAAGGAGATAGCTAAGGTGCTCGTTGAGGTGATGGATTCGCGTATTTCTCATATTTATTATAAGAGTGAGACGACACTGCCCTTTATGACGGAAGACGATATGAATGGTTTCCTGTATGGGGGCAGCGATGACAATATCGCACTGGAGAATGGACTGAAGTTCCGTGTGGACTGGCTCAGAGGACAGAAAACGGGCTTCTTCGTGGACCAGCGTGAGAATCGCTCGTTGTTGGAGCAATATGCCAAAGGGAAACGGGTGCTGAATATGTTCTGCTATACAGGTGGTTTCTCTTTCTATGCCATGCGTGGCGGTGCGGAACTGGTACACTCTGTTGACAGCTCGGCGAAAGCGATAGCACTGACCAAAGAGAATGTGTCACTGAACTTCCCCGGCGACGCCCGTCATGATGCCTATTGCGAGGATGCCTTTAAGTATTTGGAGAAGGCAGGCTCAGACTATAACCTCATTATCCTTGACCCCCCTGCGTTTGCCAAGCATCGTGGTGCCTTGCACAATGCGCTGAAAGGCTATACGAGACTGAACCAGAAGGCTTTTGAGAAGATAGAGAAGGGTGGTATCCTCTTCACGTTCTCCTGTTCGCAGGTAGTGACGAAAGACCATTTCCGTAATGCGGTATTCACGGCGGCTGCCCTTGCCAAAAGGAAGGTGCGCATCCTTCACCAGTTGCATCAGCCAGCCGACCATCCCATTAACATCTATCATCCTGAAGGGGAATATCTAAAAGGATTAGTGCTCTATGTTGAGTAAAGTAAGAGATTACATTAAAAAGTATAAACTTCTTGATGACAATGAGTTATATCTTGTTGCGTTAAGTGGAGGCGCTGATAGCGTAGCCTTGTTGTTACTACTCGATGAAATGGGGTATAAAACGCATGCAATTCATTGTAATTTCCATCTCCGTGGAAAAGAGTCGGATAGGGATGAGCAGTTCTGTGAGCGGCTCTGTCAACAGAAAAACATCCCATTCCATCGCATTCATTTCGATACGCTGATGTATGCGGAGACGCATAAGGTGAGCGTTGAAATGGCGGCTCGTGAGCTCCGCTATCGCTATTTCGAGCAATTAAGAGAGGATATCGGGGCGGCAGGTGTCTGTGTTGCCCACCATCGGGACGATACGGTAGAGACGGTGTTGCTGAACCTATGCCGTGGCACTGGCTTGCGAGGGTTGACAGGTATCCACCCCCAAAACGGTCATATCCTACGTCCCTTGCTGTGTGTGTCAAGACAAGAGATCGAAGTTTATCTGAAAACAAAAGGGCAGGAATATGTGACGGACTCTACCAATCTGGAGGCGGATGTGCAGCGTAACGTGATCCGCTTAAAGGTGTTGCCGTTGCTGAGAGAGCTGAATCCCGCTGTTGCGGAGAATATCCAGAGGACAGCGGAAAACCTGTTAGAAGCACAACAGGTGTTAGATGCGGTTGGCAGTCCGTTTAACAATGTTAAATCGTTAGAACTAAGTGAGTTAAAGAAATTCGGTTCAAGTGAATATATTATCTATCAATGGGCAAAACAATACGGATTCAACGGCGCACAAGTCAGGCAGATCATGGAGGCGGAGACGGGTCGTGTCTTCTCTTCTCCAGCAGGTTATGACTTGCTGGTTGACCGTGGAAGACTACTCGTTGAATCTTCGTTGAAACCGATGAAACCGTTGAGGATTCCAGAAGAGGGAACCTATGTGCTGGACGACCAGGTGAGACTCTCGGTGAAGAAAGAACCTGTCTGGATATCCAAAGATGCAGCCGTCGCCACCGTTGATGCGGCAATGGTGCGCTTTCCTTTGACAGTCAGAAGGGCAGAGGAGGGGGATGTGATGCAACCCTACGGTATGGAGGGACGGAAATTGTTGAGCGACCTGATGACCGACCGTAAGATGACATTATTTGAGAAACGTCGTCAGTTGGTGGTTACAGATGCGGCCAATCAGGTTGTGTGGCTCGTTGGAGTCCGTACCGACCACCGTTTCCGGGTCTTGGATTCCACGACGGAAGTGCTGTCTATTTATACTAATTAGCTATGCTAATTAGTAGTAGATAAGCAGTAACAGATGGTACAGATGGAACACTGATTTTTAAGACTTTCACGTGCGTGCGCGCAGGAACTCCGAAATTGAGGGTTTTTGTGGAGTTCCTGCGCACTCGCGTACGTGTAAAGTTTATCATTTTACTGTTTCATCTGTACCATCTGTTACCAATAGGAAGAATCTATAGTGTACGAAGGCGGCACATCCTCCCCTCGAAGGCGGCACATCCTCCCCTCGAAGGCGGCACCTTCGTGGAGTGAAGCTTAGGGCTTCTTATTTTTTAATTAATATACCTAAAAGATTTGGGTATTTCATTTTTTCTTTGTAACTTTGCGCATTAAAATAAAAAAGTAAGGAAAAAGTAAAGAAAAATAAGATAAATTTATGGGAAAGAGATTCGCCGAGCACGGCGGTTTGAACTTGACGCAGGTAAACAATGACATCCTGCAGATGTGGAAGGAGAAGAATGTGTTCCTTCGCTCAATAGAGGAGCGTGAGGGTTGTCCTCAGTTTGTGTTCTTTGAGGGACCTCCCTCGGCAAATGGTCATCCCGGTATTCACCATGTGTTGGCACGTTCTATCAAGGACACCTTCAACCGTTATAAGACCATGCGTGGCTATCAGGTACACCGCAAGGCAGGTTGGGATACCCACGGACTCCCCGTAGAGTTAGGTGTGGAGAAGGAACTCGGTATCACCAAGGCGGATATTGACAACAAGGAGTCGGATCGTTATATCTCTACGGAGGATTACAACCTCAAGTGTCGTGAGAATGTGATGATGTACACTGCCGAATGGCGTGAGTTGACAGAGAAGATGGGCTATTTCGTAGACCTGGACCATCCCTATATCACCTATGACAACAAGTATATCGAGACCCTCTGGTGGCTGCTGAAACAGTTCTACCAGAAAGGACTGCTCTATAAGGGCTATACCATCCAGCCGTACTCACCTGCCGCAGGTACTGGTCTGTCATCCCATGAGTTGAACCAGCCCGGTTGCTACCGTGACGTGAAGGACACCACCTGTACGGCACAATTTAAGATGAAGAATCCGAAACCCGAGATGACAGCGTGGGGAACCCCTTATTTCCTCGCATGGACGACTACGCCATGGACCCTTGCCGCCAACTCTGCACTCTGTGTCGGTCCTAAGATCGACTATGTCGCTGTACAGACCTTTAACCCCTATACCGCAGAGCCTATCACCATCGTGATGGCGGAGGCACGTCTGAGCGCCTATTTCAAGGAAGAGGGTAAGGATGGTGACCTGAATGCCTATAAGGCAGGTGACAAGGTGATCCCATGGAAGATTGTCGGTCATTACAAAGGTACAGACCTCGTCGGCATGGAGTATGAGCAGTTGATGCCTGCCATCAAACCGATGGGTGACGCCTTTAAGGTGATTCCCGGTGATTATGTCACGACCGACGATGGTGCAGGTATCGTGCATATCGCTCCTAATTTCGGTGCTGACGATGCCTTCGTGGCAAAGAAAGCGGGAATCTGTCCTATCGTATTGATAGACAAGAAAGGGGCTGAGCGTCCTGTTGTGGACCTGCAAGGTAAATATTTCGTTGTAGAGGACCTTGATCCCGACTTCGTGAAGAACTATGTGAATGTCGAGGAGTGGAACAAGTTCGCCGGGCGTTACGTGAAGAATGCCTATGACGAGACGCTGACCGATAAGGATGAGACCTTGGATATCTCTATCTGTATGGACCTGAAGGCTCAGAATAAGGTGTTTAAGATAGAGAAGCATGTCCATAACTATCCTCACTGCTGGCGTACCGATAAACCCGTGCTCTATTATCCGTTGGATTCGTGGTTTATCAAGAGCACGGCAAAGAAGGAACGCATGAGTGAGTTGAACAAGACCATCAACTGGCAGCCTGAGTCAACAGGTACAGGACGTTTCGGAAACTGGCTTGATAACTTGAATGACTGGAACCTGTCACGTAGCCGTTTCTGGGGTACTCCACTACCTATCTGGCGTTCAGAGGAAGGTGAGGAGATCTGTATTGGTAGCGTGGAGGAACTCTATCATGAGATCGAGAAGGCTGTGAAGGCTGGTGTGATGTCGTCTAATCCTTTGAAGGACAAAGGTTTTGTACCTGGTGATATGTCACAGGAGAACTATGATAAGATAGACCTCCATCGTCCTTACGTCGACTATATCTTCCTTGTCTCTCCAACAGGTAAGAAAATGAAGCGTGAGAGTGACCTGATAGACGTGTGGTTTGACTCAGGCTCTATGCCATACGCGCAGATTCACTATCCTTTTGAGAACCGTGACGCCATCGACCAGAACAAGGCGTTCCCCGCAGACTTCATCAATGAGGGTGTGGACCAGACCCGTGGGTGGTTCTTTACCCTGCATGCCATCGCTACCATGATCTTCGACTCTGTTGCCTTTAAGAATGTCATCTCTTCCGGTCTCGTACTGGATGCCAAGGGTAATAAGATGTCCAAGCATGTCGGTAATGTGGTGAACCCATTTGAGATGATCGAGAAATACGGCTCAGACGCTGTCCGTCTGTATATGATGACGAACTCGGAGCCTTGGGACAATCTGAAATTCGACCCGGAGGGGGTGGACGAGATACGTCGTAAGTTCTTCGGAACCCTCTACAATACCTATTCTTTCTTTGCGCTATATGCGAATGTGGACGGCTTTGTGCCGTCTGTTGCTGTGGCACAGCAACAAACGGAACGTCCGGAGATTGACCGCTGGATACTCTCCTCACTGAACACCTTGATTAAGAAGGTGACCGCAGAGCTGGAGAACTATGACCCGACACGCGCAGGACGACTGATTGACACCTTTGTCAATGACGACCTGAGTAACTGGTATGTCCGTCTGAACCGCAAACGTTTCTGGGGTAAGGAGATGAGTGATGACAAACGTTCCGCTTACGATACACTCTACACTTGTCTGCTGACCATCTCGAAACTGTTAGCGCCATTCGCACCATTCTATGCCGACCAGCTCTATTGTGACTTAGGCGGTGAGAAAGACAGTGTTCATCTTGATGCGTTCCCCGTTGCCGACGAGTCGATGATTGACCAGGACTTGGAGGCTCGTATGGAGATGGCACAGAAGATCACGTCCATGGTACTCGCCCTGCGCCGTAAGGTGAATATCAAGGTACGCCAGCCGCTGCAGGCGATTATGATTCCTGCGGCAGACGAGCAGAAGCGTCATATAGAGGCAGTGAAAGACCTGATCATGAACGAGGTGAATGTGAAAGAGCTGAAATTCGTGGAGGGTGCCGGTATCCTGGTGAAGAAAGTGAAGTGTAACTTCCGTACGATGGGTAAGAAGTTCGGTAAGCTGATGAAGAGTGTCGCCGCTGCTGTCGATGCCCTGAGTCAGGAGCAGATCGCTGAGTTGGAAGCCAATGGCAAACTCTCTATT
Organism: uncultured Prevotella sp.; assembly: GCA_937916405.1. Classification (GTDB taxonomy): domain Bacteria; phylum Bacteroidota; class Bacteroidia; order Bacteroidales; family Bacteroidaceae; genus Prevotella. Next base: position 22,879 of record CALFUF010000037.1, on the reverse strand, counting down.
GTTCCTATAGATACTACAGATCCTATAGAAATCCTCACTGAGGATGTCGAGATTATCAGCGAGGACATCCCAGGTTGGCTGGTATCTAACGAGGGAAGCCTGACCGTCGCCCTTGAGGTGGAACTCACTGAGGAACTGAAACAGGAGGGTATGGCGCGTGAGATCATCAACCGTGTCCAGAATATCCGTAAGGACAGCGGACTGGAAATCACCGACCGCATCCATATCACACTCGCCCCGCATGACGACATTCAGAAAGCCGTCGCAGGATATGGCGACTATATCAAGACACAAGTGCTTGCCGACGACATCACGATTGCGCCTAATGAGGGTGTGGAAGTGGAGTTTGATGACTTTAAACTGAATATCCAAATAACTAAATCTAAATGATTATGGCAGACAAAACACGTTATTCTGATGAGGAACTGGAAGAGTTCCGTCAGATTATCAATGACAAACTGGCGCTCGCCAAGCGTGACTACGACCAGATGATGAATGTGTTGATGAATAAAGACTCTAACGATGTGGATGATACATCTCCTACATATAAGGCTTTGGAGGAGGGTAGTGTGACCCAGTCGAAAGAGGAGTTGATACAGATGGCTTCCCGTCAGCAGAAATTCATTCAGGGATTGAAGGCTGCCTTGGTGCGTATCGAGAACAAGACGTATGGTATCGACCGCATCACGGGTAGACTGATTCCAAAAGAGCGTCTGCGTGCTGTTCCCCATGCTACTCTGAGCGTGGAGTCGAAGATGGCAGGCAAGAAGTAAATGAAAGATCAGAATATCGCTAAACGCGGATGGATTGCCGTTGCAATAGTAATGGCAATCCTCATTGTCGACCAGGTGATTAAGATTTGGGTGAAGACGAATATGACGCTTCATGAGCAAATCGAAGTCTTCTCCTGGTTTAAGATATTGTTTATTGAGAATAACGGAATGGCGTATGGCATGGAATTGGGTTCTAAACTCGTGCTCTCCCTCTTCCGTATCGTCGCCGTGGCTGTTCTGGGTTGGTATATTGCCCAAACGGTGAAGAGACAGGTACGCATTGGCTATGTCGTTTGTCTGGCGATGGTGATGGCTGGTGCCGCAGGTAATATTTTTGACTCGATGTTCTACGGACTGATCTTTAATGCGTCGTCAGAGTTCTACACGTCCTATTTTGTTCCTTTTGGTACGGGTTATGCCCCCTTCTTGATGGGTAAGGTGGTGGATATGTTCTACTTCCCGTTGATCGTCACCACATGGCCCGACTGGGTACCGATGGCGGGTGGTCATCAGTTCGTGTTCTTTAGTCCTATTTTCAATTTTGCCGATTCCTCCATCTCTGTTGGTGTTGTACTCTTGTTGCTGTTCTACCGTAAGGAGATCAGTGAGATGGAATTATCACTCAAGAAAAGAAAGAAAGCCGATGAGGAGTAGTCTCGCCATAGTGCTTATCGTACTTGCCATGATAGGTTGTAAACCTTCTGTGCCATCTGAGTATATCCAGCCAGATGATTTAGAAGATATTCTTTATGACTATCATGTTGCTCAGGCGATGGCTAATGAGACCCCTCAAAAAGACGGTGGGGAGAATGGCTATCATAAAAATGCCTATTTCCAGTCTGTCCTGAGGAAATATGATGTGACGGAGGCGGAATTTGACTCTTCTTTGGTTTATTACTATTCACATGCTAATCGCTTGAAGAAGATCTATGAGCAAGTGAGGGAGCGTCTGAATGACGAGGCGAAGGCATTGGGTGCGTCTGTAGGTGACATCAACAAATACTCTACATATAGTGATAAGGGTGATACCGCTAATGTGTGGCAGAATGAGACAGACTTGTTGTTGACACCCCTACCGACCTCTAACCGTTATGATATCTATGTGAAAGCGGACACTTCCTATTATCAAGGGGACACCTTCATGTTCCAGTTTATGTCTGACTTCATCTGTCAGAGTGGTGCAAGGGATGCGGTGGTTTGTCTTGTTGCTAAATATGAGAATGACAGTACCACTCAGACAATCAATCATGTGTCTATGACAGGACAGACGCAAGTGCGTGTTCCTCAGAACCGTGAGGGAACCCTAAAGGAATTGAGGGGATTTATTTACCTGAACAACAACGAGCGCAATAGTGATATCCGTAAGATGTTGTTTGTTAGTCAGATACAATTGATTCGTTTCCATTCTAAAGAGAAAAATAATGAAACAAAGTCAAGCGTCGCAACACCGGCGGATAGCCTGCCCGGAGCTCCTAACGCCCCAAGGCAAAATACTGATACGGTACGCCGTGGACCTCTCCAACGGGATAGTGGAAAGGTTTTACCCCCTAGAAAAGGAGCTCTCCTTCACCGAATGGACCAGCAACCGCTTAAAGTTAATAGAAAACAAGGAGGGGCAACTCACCCTTTGGGACAATAACAAAGCTATCATATAGAGACAATGAGTTTGAAAGTACGTTTAGCAATGATGAGTTTCATGCAGTTCGCTGTATGGGGAGCCTATCTGACTTGCATGGGTATCTATCTCAGCAAGATAGGAATGGGTAATCATATCGGCTCTTTCTTCGCGATGCAGGGAATCGTCTCATTGTTTATGCCTGCCCTGATGGGTGTGATCGCCGACCGTTGGATACCTGCACAACGGTTATTGGGCTATTGCCATTTGATGGCTGGTACTTTCATGATTCTCGCAGGGTGGTACGGTTTGCAACAAGGTACTGAGGCGGAGTTTGTTTCCTTATTCAGCTTGTATTCTGTCAGTGTGGCGTTTTACATGCCAACTATCGCCTTGTCTAATGCTGTAGCCTTTAATGCATTGACAAAAGCGGGGATGGACACCGTCAAGGATTTCCCGCCTATCCGCGTTTTTGGGACTATCGGTTTTATCGTGACCATGTGGGTGGTCGACATCCTTGACTACGAGCAGAATCATCATCAGTTTTTGATGAGTGGTGCCCTGAGCATTATACTGTTTCTGTATACATTTACATTGCCGGAATGTCCTGTCAACAAGAATGGAGAGAAGAAGTCTGTTGTTGACATATTTGGTTTGCAGGCGCTCTCTCTCTTCAAGCAGAAGAAGATGGCGATATTCTTTATCTTCTCTATCTTATTAGGTGTCTGCCTGCAGATCACCAACGGTTTCGCCACACCGTTTATCGACCATTTCAGTACTATTCCTGAGTATGCGGACTCTTTTGGGGTGAAATACCCGGTAGTACTCTATTCTGTCTCACAAATCAGCGAGACATGCTGTATTCTGATGATACCGTTTTTCTTGAAGCGTTATGGTATCAAGAACGTGATGCTGATATCCATGTTTGCCTGGTTCTTGCGCTTTTTCCTGTTAGGAGCAGGTAATCCTGGAGATAAGGTCTGGATGTTCATACTCTCCATGGTAGTTTATGGAGTTGCTTTTGACTTCTTCCATATCAGCGGCTCTTTGTTTGTAGACAAGGTCACGGATGCCAGTCTGCGGTCCCGTGCCCAGGGCGTGTTTATGTTAATGACGAATGGTATTGGTGCCACAGTAGGCTCTTTTGCCGCACAGGCAATCGTCACGGCACATACGGCTGCGGATGGTAGCATAGATTGGAAAAGTTGCTGGGCATTATTCGCCCTCTATGCGGTGGTAGTTGGTATTGTCTTCAATGTCGTTTTCCGTCCGAAGAAAGAAGAGGTGAGGGTTTAAGATGAAAGAGACGCGTTATTTCTATGTTCCTGATGCAGCTCACGTCAACGAGTTACCTGCTGACGAGGCATCTCACGCAGTGAGAGTGCTGCGCCTTACGGCGGGTGACGAGATGATGCTGATGGATGGTCAGGGCACATTCTACCGTGCCGTAGTCACTATAGCGTCGAATCATCACTGTATGTATGATATCCAAGAGTCATTGCCCCAGCCACGTCCTTGGGAAGGACATATCCACCTCGCCATTGCGCCCACCAAACTGATGGACCGTATAGAGTGGATGGTAGAGAAGGCGGTGGAGATTGGCGTTGATAAGATTTCCTTCCTCGACTGTAAGTTCTCTGAGCGAGATGTGATCAAAACGGCACGACTGGATAAGATCGTGGTATCGGCGATGAAGCAGAGTCGTAAGGCTTGGAAGACGGAGCTTCATGACATGGTGTCATTTAAGGATTTTATTGCCGCAAACCGAGATGGTGCGAGGTATATTGCCCATTGTTATGAGGAGGTGGAGCGTAACTCTCTGTTTGAGGAGCTCAAAAAGCGGTCAGCTGATGAGGCGGTGACAGTGATGATAGGTCCTGAGGGTGACTTCTCCATTGACGAGGTCCAAATGGCGGTGAATGCCGGTTTTTGTTCTGTTCATCTAGGGAGCAGCAGACTACGTACCGAGACGGCTGGTCTATCGGCAGTGATGATGGCACAACTAAGTAAATAATATATTAAGGTGTATGAAACAGATTTCTCTCCATCAGGTATTACCACAGGTCTTTGCTCAGCGTGACGACCTGATGTCCGACGTATGGTGTCAGGATGTATGCTTTGAGCGTGGCACCTCCTATCTCGTTGAGGCAGGGAGTGGGATGGGGAAGAGCACGTTCTGCAGTTATCTGATGGGGTATCGGCATGACTATAGTGGGCAGATATGTTTTGATGAGAAGGATATCAGCCGTTTCTCCATCTCCCAATGGGTAGATATCCGTCAGCATCAACTCGGTATGCTGTTTCAAGAGATGCGCCTTTTCCCGGAGTTGACGGCTTGGGAGAATGTGGATATCAAGAACCGTCTGACTGCTCAGATTGATCAGGAGACAATAGAACAATGGTTTGAGCGATTGGGTATTTCCGACAAGTTGCATGTCAAGGCAGGTATCCTGTCCCAGGGTCAGCAGCAGCGTGTCGCCTTTATCCGTGCCCTAGTGCAACCCTGTGACTTCCTTATAGTCGATGAGCCTATCTCTCACCTTGATGATATCAATGCCCAGTTGATGGCAGAGATGGTTGAGGAAGTTAAAAATCAGACAAAATGTGGTGTGATAGTGACGAGTATCGGTAAGCAATTACCAGTCGTCTATGACAAGATATTGAAATTATAAACAAAACTAAACGATATGAATAATCAGTATTGGCAACCAGAATTGGAAACGATGCCCCGCAAAGAGTTGGAGGCATTACAGGTAAAGAAACTACGTCAATCCATCGAGATCTGCTTGAAGTCTCCTTTCTACAAGAAACGTTTGGGAGACCTTGGTATTACACCTGATAGCATCCAGACGATAGCGGATATCCGTAAGATCCCGTTTACTACGAAACAGGACTTGCGTGACAATTATCCCTTCGGACTGGTGGGCGGTGACCTGAAAGATGCTATCCGTATTCACTCTACGAGTGGTACAACAGGTCATCCAACGGTCGTCACCTATTCCCGTCATGATATCGATTCTTGGGCGAATATGATAGCTCGTGATATGTATATGGTGGGATGCCGTGATACCGATGTCTTCCAGAACTCATCAGGCTATGGTATGTTCACAGGCGGTCTTGGCTTCCAATATGGAGCCGAGAAATTAGGGGCAACTACCGTACCCGCCGCTGCTGGTAACTCCAAGCGCCAGATTATGTTTATCAAAGACTTCGGTACCACTTGCCTACATGCTATTCCTTCTTATGCCATCCGTCTTGCCGAGGTCTTTCAGGAGGAAGGGGTAGACCCGCGCTCTACCCAACTCCGTACTCTTTTCATCGGTGCGGAGCCTCATACAGAGGAACAGCGTCACCGCATTGAGCGGTTGTTAGGTGTCAAGGCTTATAACTCGTTCGGTATGACGGAGATGAATGGTCCTGGTGTGGCTTTCGAATGTCTGGAGCAGAATGGTATGCACCTCTGGGAAGATAACTATATTTTGGAGATTGTTGACCCAGACACGCTGGAACCTGTTCCTGACGGGGAGATGGGTGAGATGATCCTTACTACCCTCGACCGTACCATGATGCCGATCTTGCGTTATCGTACTCGTGACTTGACGCGTGTCATTCCGGGTGAGTGTCCTTGTGGACGTACGCATCGTCGTATCGACCGTATCAAGGGACGTACTGATGATATGTTTATTATCAAGGGTGTTAACGTATTCCCCATGCAGGTGGAGAAGATCCTCGTACAGTATCCTGGTCTGGGTAGTAATTACCTGATCACTCTTGATACGGAGGATGATAATGATGTCATGACCGTAGAGGTGGAGCTGGATGGACTGAATACCGATGTTTATCCTGAGCTTCAGAAGATGACGAGGGATATCCAGCGTGCTTTGAAAGATGAGATATTGCTGACTCCTCGTGTCAAACTGGTAAAGAAAGGCTCTCTACCTGTCAGCGAAGGAAAAGCTGTCAGAGTGAAGGATCTCCGTCCTGGTCGTGGATAATCCTAAGATAATTAATGTATATGAGAATATTTCTGATGATATGTATCCTGATGTCTTCGTTGTGCACTCTTAGTGAGGCACAGACGAAGATGAGGGATGTCTTTCTGCAAATGCCGGATAGTCTGTTACCTTACTTGACAGAGAACAACCGTCTGGACTTCATCGATTTTATCGACTCAGGCATGAAAGCTGTAGTCACTAATGAATTAGGTGGTAAAAGTGAGATGCTGAGTCTGACGGACACCGCATTAGTCCTGCAAGTAAGTCCTGCCATGAAAGTTGACATGCGTCTGATGCCCGTCAGTGTGGCTGTTGATAGCTGTAGCCAGGTAGTATGTATGATAACAACTTACGGAAATGCGGCACCAGAGAGTAAGATAGAGGTATATTCTACGCTTTGGAACGCTCTCGACCCCTCTAAGTACTTGACCATTCCTCATGATTCTTTTGTTGCTGATTTTACTGGTACCCCATCTCTTGGCGTTCATCTTCGACAAATGAATGCATTAGATCCAATTGCCTATGAAGAGCAAGAGAAAGAGCGGTCATGGTTAAAATTCGTAGAATGGAAGGATTAAATGCTTAAAATACGTTAAATTACGTATTAGATGATATAACAACACTTGCAAGGAGAAATTTTAATTCATATATTTGCAGTGTGTTTTTCATGGTATTAGATTATTAAGGTTAATGAAAGATTGATTGTCGTGAGACAATCATTCTTTTTTTGCCTGTATGTCAGAGCTTTAGACAGGTAGTGAACATACCCTCAAAGGATATTTTTAGGTCTATCGGTTCTCTGAATAGTCCAAAGAGGGCACTGCCGCTTCCACTCATGGCGGCATAGACTGCTCCGAGGTGATAGAGCTGCTCTTTGATAGCGGCGAGTTCTGGATGTACCTTAAAGACACTTACCTCAAAATCATTGATGAGTTCTTCTTTCCAAGTCTCAACGGGTTGCATGACGATGTCACGGCAGCATTTCTTAGGCATCTGTGGAGTGATATGGGCGAAAGCTTCTTTTGTTGGTACGGGAATATCAGGACGGACAACACCCATATACCAACCGCTGAGATTAATATCAACGGGTGATAATATCTCTCCGATACCCTCTGCGTATGCAGGACGGTTGAGGATGAAGATAGCACAATCAGCTCCCAGTTGCGCCGCATATTGAATGAGTTGTTGGTCTGATAACCCAAGATGGCATTCCTTGTTTAGAAGTAGCAGCATAGCTGAGGCATCGCTCGATCCACCTCCCATCCCTGCCTGTGTAGGTATTCCCTTATAGAGATGGGCATGCAGACGGGGCAGGGTAGGAAAGTCTTTCTTCAACAACTGATAGGCTTTTACAACGAGGTTCCGTTGTTCATCCCCTTCAATGTCAATATTCGTCACTTTGATGTCACAATCGACGGTAGAAGGAAAGCCGTCTGCCATAGGGAATACTTCCAATACGTCTTTGATCCCAACAGGATAAAACACTGTTTGTAGGTTATGGTATCCATCAGAACGACGCTCTACAACATTCAGTCCAAGATTCACTTTAGCAATAGGGAATGTAATCATATCTTCTATTTCTTAATGTCTTTTCTAAGTTTTTTGATTCTGCGTTGCGCCTCCATTGCTTCGGGGTATAGTTCCAGCGCTTTCTCATAGTTGCGGATGGCTGCTTCAGGCATGTGTTCCCTTTCGCACTCCTTACCCATTAATACATATTCTGCAGCGAGTCGCCTTAGTGTCTCCTCTTTCTTGGTAATCACCCCTTCCAGTCGCTTGCATTCTTGTTGTAATTGCGTGATGATACCTAACTTGCGACGTATCAGTCGTTGAGCGGCAGGTTTCTCTATATCATAACGACTGTGGATGGCAAGAAAGAAATGGTGTAGGAAATCGTCAAAGTCTTGACGGTCATAGGCTGCCACAGCATCATGGTACTCCTTGTCTGCCTTACTTTCAAACATTACTTGTTGGATCAGCTGTCCGTCATTATAGCGTTTAGCGAAACTGACTACCTCCGCACGGACGAAGATGTCGCTCTGGTGAATAGGCTCCTCTAAAGTGATACCTTCTAATGATGTGCAGCGGCTTAGAGCTACGTATGTCTGTCCACCGGCAAAGGCTCCGCCTCCAGAGAAGTCTATCTTTACCTGTCGAAAGGTCAATCCCTGACTTTTATGCACGGTAATCGCCCAAGCGAGTCGAAGAGGAAATTGAATGAAGGTGCCAAGTTGTTCTTCTTCAATCTTTTGCTCTTTCTCGTTAAAGGTATAGCGCATGTTCTCCCAGATCTCACGTTCCACATCATACTCGTGACCGTCCTCATCCACTACCGTGATGATACCGTCTTCCTCATCGATATAAATAACCACACCCAATGTGCCATTCACCCATCGACGTTCTTTGTCGTTCTTGATGAAGATAACTTGCGCACCAGGCTTAACTTCCAGTTCCATAGGGGCGGGTAGAGAGGTTTCTGGAAACTCCCCTGTAATGCTGCCCTTGAAAATGGTTGCCTCGCCCTCTAAGTCGCGAAGATGGCGTTCATTAATATAATCCACGGTGTCTCTCCGGGTTGCAAGGGTAATGGCAAGATTGTTATCGTGCAGGTGTAGTTCTTTGCCGACTCTCGCATTGATATCCTGAAGGTCTTTTGCCGTTGCTGTATTCTGCCTGATACGATCTAGCACACCGATAAACCTGTCGTCGCTCTGTCGGTATACTTTACGTAACTCGATGCTCACCAGTTGCATTTCCTGCCATACCTTTGCCGAAAAGAAATAGGCAGAACTATAGAACGGTTGCATCAATCGCCATTCGTCTTCTTTAATGACAGGTTCCAATTGAAAAATATCGCCCACCAGCAATAGTTGTTTGCCCCCAAAGGGCTCTCGCATATTACGACAGTAGATACGTAACACCTTGTCGATGAAGTCGATGATATCGGCACGTACCATCGATATCTCATCAATGATAATAAGCTCTAACTCTCGTAATAACTTGGTCGTCTCACCGCTATATTTCAATGTCTTTCGGATATTACGGATGTTATAGCGTGAGTCGTTAGGCAATAAGGGATGAAAGGGAAGCTTGAAGAACGAGTGCAGTGTTTGTCCTCCAGCATTGATAGCCGCAATCCCTGTCGGTGCAAGTATCACATACTTTTTCTTTGTCGTTTGAGCTACATATCGCAAAAAGGTTGACTTTCCCGTACCTGCCTTTCCCGTTAGGAAGAGTGAACGGTGTGTGTACTCTACAATTTGGAGGGCTTGTTGCCACTCACGATTGCCTTTGTCTATCTGTCGGACGGATTGCTTTTTCTGTTCCATTGTCATTTCGGTTGCTAAATTACAAAATATTGATGATATGGCAAAATAAAGGAGTACTTTTCTTTTGTACTTTTCTTTTGAGAGAAAATCCAAATATTATTTGGTTTTTCATTTGATTTGCACTACCTTTGCAAATGAATATGGACAATAAGCAAGCAGCACTCGAACTAGGTACAAAACCAGTAGGTAAACTGTTGACTCAGTATGCCTTGCCTGCTATTGTCGCTATGACAGCCTCCAGCCTTTATAATATCATTGACCGTGCCTTTATTGGACAGATAGTAGGACCTGAGGCTATCGCTGGTTTGGGTATCACTTTCCCTTTTATGAACCTTAGTGGCGCTTTTGGTGCTGCTGTCGGTGTTGGCGCATCGACATGTATCTCTGTGAAGTTAGGGCAGCGTGACTATAAAACAGCGCAATATTTGTTGGGTAATACGGTGACACTCAACCTGATTATCGGTTTCCTCTTCATGGCTGTATGCCTTGCGTTCCTCGATCCTATCCTTCGCTTCTTTGGTGCTTCTGAGGTGACATTACCGTATGCCCGTGAGTTTATGATTATCATCCTGCTGGGTAATATGGTGACTCATATGTATTTCGGTATGAATGCTGTACTAAGGGCTGCAGGAAAACCACGTCATGCGATGTATGCCACCCTTTTTACGGTAGGCATGAATATCCTGTTGGTTATTGCTTTTGTGTGGTGGTTCCGATGGGGCATCCGTGGAGCAGCATTAGCAACGATAACCTCCCAGACGATAGCACTCTGTTGGCAGATGTGGGTGTTCTCTGATAAGAAAGAACTGCTGCATCTGCGAAAGGGTATATACAAACTGAAAGCAGACTTGGTGCGCAACATCATCTCCATAGGTATCTCTCCTTTTCTGATGAACGCTACTGCATGTGTTATTGTCATTTTTATGAACAATCAGTTTGTTCGTTATGGCGGTGATATGGCAGTGGGCGCTTATTCTATTGCCAATTCAGTGGTGATGGTACTCTTTATGTTTGTCATGGGTATGAACCAGGGAATGCAACCTATTGTGGGTTACAACTATGGGGCAGAGAATTTCGACCGTATGTTCCGCTGTTTGTGGTTGACGATAGCTGCAGCCACAACAATATTATTGATAGGATGGTCACTGTCGATGCTCTTTTCAAGACAGATAGCTCAGGTGTTTACTACCGATCCGACTTTGATTGAGATGTCGGCACGAGGTATAAAGCTCAATATGTTGGTGTTTTTTGTGGTAGGTTCACAAGCTGTTATTACGAACTTCTTCCAATGCATCGGTAAAGTGAAGATATCCATCTTCCTTTCTCTCTCTCGCCAGCTGATCCTGTTGCTGCCAATGGCATACATCTTCCCTCTTTGGTTAGGTCTGGATGGTGTGTGGTATTCGATGGCAGCAAGCGACTTCGGCTCTTTCGCTATGACGATTCCGCTTTTAATTTGGTATATCAGAAAACTTAAAGCTTATGGAAAATAAACATATTATTATTAATGTCGGACGACAGTTGGGTAGTGGCGGTCATGATATCGCTCGTATGCTTGCCCTTGACTTTAACGCCAAGTATTATGACAAGGAGATACTGAATCTTGCTGCAAAAGAAAGTGGTTTCAGTGAGAAAATCTTCGAGCAGAACGATGAGAAAAAAGGCTTTATTCGGGGACTGTTCAGTATGACGACTCCCCATGTGAGTGGAGCCTATGAGTCGGGCTTCTCCCAAGAGAACCTGTTTAAATTCCAGAGTGACGCTATCCGTAAGGCAGCGCAAAAAAGCTCTTGTGTCTTTGTCGGTCGTTGTGCTGATTATGTGTTACGTGACTTTGAAAACGTGGTGAATATTTTTATCACCGCCTCCATGCATGATCGGGTGCAACAGATACTTAACAAACAGAATGTGACACCACCAGAGGCTAAACGCATGATACTTCAAGCAGAAGGAAAGCGTGCCTCTTACTATAATTATTATACTGGTAAGAAATGGGGACATGCGGAGTCGTATGACCTCTGTGTGAACACCAGTATCTTGGGAATGGTGGAGACAGAGAAGATGATAGCGGAGTTTATCAGGAAAAAGTTTGATTTATGAAACGGATAGGGATTATCAGTGATACGCATAGTTACTGGGACGATAAATATCTAAAATATTTCGAACCGTGTGACGAGATATGGCATGCAGGCGATATCGGCTCCACTGAGATTGCAGAGCGACTGGCAGAGTTTCGTACTTTGCGTGCTGTCTGTGGCAACTGTGATGGCGGTGACCTGCGACTGATGTACCCTGAAATATTACGTTGGAAGTGTGAGGATGTCGATGTGCTGATGAAACATATCGGGGGGTATCTTGGTAACTATGATTATAGTATCAGGGGACAGCTCTATGCCTCTCCTCCTCAACTCTTTATTGCAGGACACTCACATATTCTGAAAGTGAAATTCGACAAGACACTAAATCTTTTGCATATCAACCCAGGTGCGGCTGGTATGCAAGGATGGCATAAAGAACGGACTCTTGTTCGGCTGACGATTGATGGGAAGGAGTTTAAAGACTGTGAGGTCATTACACTAGGTAAACATTAAATAAGAATAAATATGAAAAGAACAATTGTAATTACTGGTGGCGCAGGCTTCATAGGTAGTCATGTAGTGCGCCTTTTTGTGAACAAGTATCCAGATTACCACATCATCAACCTTGATAAGCTAACGTATGCGGGTAATCTTGCCAATCTGAAAGATATCGAGAACAAACCCAACTATGAGTTTGTAAAGATGGACATATGTGACTTTGATGCCTTCTACAAGCTGATGCAAGACAAAAAAGTGGACGGTATTATCCATCTGGCCGCTGAGAGCCACGTAGATCGTTCTATTAAGGATCCCTTTACCTTTGCACAGACTAATGTCATGGGCACACTGTCGCTACTCCAGGCGGCAAAACAGTATTGGGAATCATTGCCTGAGAAATATGAGGGAAAACGTTTCTACCACATCTCCACAGATGAGGTGTATGGAGCTTTGGAACTGACTCATCCAGAAGGTATAGAGCCTCCATTTACGACAACAGCAAGTAGTGCGGAGCATCATCTTGCCTATGGTGATAAGTTCTTCTTGGAGACAACAAAGTATAATCCGCATTCTCCGTATTCTGCCGCTAAGGCATCGAGTGACCATTTTGTACGTGCCTATCATGACACTTACGGTATGCCTGTGGTAGTGACCAACTGCTCGAATAACTACGGTCCCTATCAGTTCCCAGAGAAACTGATACCGTTGTTTATCAATAATATCCGACATCGCAAGCCATTGCCAGTATATGGTAAGGGTGAGAATGTGCGTGACTGGTTGTTTGTCGAGGACCATGCCCGTGCTATTGACCTTATCTTCCATGAGGGTAAAATAGCTGAGACGTATAACATCGGTGGCTTCAACGAGTGGAAGAACATCGACATCATCAAAGTAGTTATTAAGACCGTTGATCGCCTGCTGGGACGTAAAGAAGGTGAAGACATGGACCTTATCACTTTCGTTACAGACCGTGCAGGTCATGACCTCCGTTATGCTATTGACTCGACTAAATTACAGAAGGAGCTAGGCTGGGAACCATCCTTGCAGTTTGAGGAGGGTATTGAAAAAACCGTTCGTTGGTATCTCGACAACCAAGAATGGTTAGATAACGTAACATCAGGCGACTATCAGAAATATTATGATAATATGTATGCAAACCGATAAACAAATACAATTATGAAAAAGATTCTGTTACTGGGAAGTGGTGAGTTAGGAAAAGAGTTTGTGATTGCAGCCAAGCGTGCTGGTGCTTATGTGGTGGCATGTGATCGTTACAACGATGCTCCAGCTATGCAGGTAGCAGACGAGCGTGAAGTATTCTCTATGCTTGATGGTGACGCATTGACGGCGGCTGTCAAAAAACATCAGCCAGACATTATCGTGCCTGAGATTGAGGCAATTCGTACAGAGCGTCTCTTCGATTTTGAGAAAGAGGGTATACAGGTGGTTCCCTCTGCTCGTGCCGTCAATTTTACCATGAATCGTCGTGCCATCCGTGACCTTGCAAGTCGTGAACTGGGTTTGCGTACAGCAAAGTATTTTTATGCAAAGACCTTCGATGAGTTCAAGAAGGCTGCTGACGAGATTGGCTTCCCCTGTGTCGTGAAGCCCTTGATGTCATCCTCAGGTCATGGACAGAGTTATGTACACAATGACGATGAGTTGGAGCAGGCTTTCCGTGAAGCAATGGAGGGAAGTCGTGGTGACGTGAAGGAAGTCATCATCGAGGAGTTTATTGATTTTGAGTCGGAATTCACATTACTTACTGTTACTCAGAAAAATGCTCCCACAATATTCTGTCCTCCTATCGGACATGTGCAGAAAGGTGGTGACTATCGTGAGTCATGGCAACCTTACAAGATTTCGGATGAGGCATTGAAACAAGCACAGCATATGGCAGATCAGGTTACGAAGGCTTTGACAGGTTATGGTATCTGGGGCGTGGAGTTCTTCCTGACTCGTCAGGGTGAGGTCATCTTCTCAGAGCTGAGTCCTCGTCCACATGATACTGGTATGGTGACACTTGGTCATACTACCAACCTCTCTGAGTTCGAACTTCATTTCCGTGCTGTGATGGGACTACCTATCGCAGGCATCCATCTTGAGCATGCAGGTGCCAGTGCTGTTATTCTCTCTCCAGAAGAGAAGGTAGGTCCGTTGGATTACAATCTCGTAGAGGCGTTAAAGGAAGACCGTACCCGAATCCGTATCTTCGGCAAGCCCGAGGCACATGTGGGTCGCCGTATGGGTGTAGTCCTCTGTTACGGTGAGGTTGGCGATAGCACAGATGCTCTTCGTGACAAAGCGAAGCGTCTTGCCAAAACCGTATTGGGCACAGATCCTTATATGAAGAAGTAAGAATGGAGTAAAAGAAGAATGATCAAAAACCTCCAGTCTCTACGTTTTGTATTCATAATGCAGGTTGTTATGTCACATATCATTGGTAAGTCTTTTGACTTCGGTGGTGAATGTGGTGTGGCATTTTTCTTCATGCTGAGTGGTTTCGTTCTTTCTTATAACTACGGAAAAGAGATTTCGGAAGACACCTTCCGCCCTGTGCGGTTCTTGGAAAAACAGTTGGCAAAGTTCTATCCTTTGCATGTGCTGACCTTTGTTGTTATGATTCTGCTGGATGCGCGTCTTGGCAGGTTTTTCGAATGGGAGAAACTGGTGGCTAACCTTCTCCTGTTGCAAAGTTGGGTGCCCAGTGACAATTTCTACTATGTAGGAAACGGCTTGTCGTGGTTTTTGTCTGACTTGCTATTCTTCTATGTTGTGTTTCCCTTTGTGTACCGATTATTAATGCATACCTCTGTGCGCAGGCTATTGGTGGGAGCTGTTGTCGTGCTGACCTTATATGCTACCTTGGCAGTCTATATTCCTGAGAGAATGATTAATCCTTTGTTATATGCCGCTCCATGGACGCGATTACTAGATTTCTCTATCGGCATCATAGTGCTCAGATTCTATCTGTCGGAAACAGGAAAGACGTTTAATGCTTGGTTGGCAAACAAATCGACTGCGATGGTGACACAGGCGGAAATAGTGCTGACCATTGCAGTGTTGGTCTCTTTCTTTTTCTATGAGCATGCTTCACTGCGTTTCCGTTGCGCATCTTTCTTCTGGTTGATACTTCCTGCTGTGATATACCTCTTTGTAGCCACAGACCAGTTGTCAGGTTACGTCACTAAGTTGTTGCACCAACCCTTGATGCAGTGGTTGGGTGGTATCAGTTTTGAAATCTATCTGATGCATTATGTTACAATGCGCATCCTTTACAGCGGTCTGGCCTCCATAGGAGTAAATGAAGAAGGTCGCTTAACGTTGCCGGTTTTACTGCTGACGCTGGTGGTTATCTTTATTGTATCGTATCTGACCCGGAGATTCTTTGTTTCCCCCATTTATGCCCGTTTGCTCCTACTTATAAAATGACTTTACTGTTATGATAGGAAAAATCATAGATTTGCCAAAGCATGTTGACCCGCGAGGCAACCTGACGGTGGCTGAACAGATGAAGAATGTACCGTTCGACATCGCTCGTGTATACTGGACATATGATATTCCTGGTGGTGGAAGGCGTGGCGGACATGCTCATCGTACCTGCCAGGAAGTGGTGATTGCTGTTAGTGGCTCCTTTGATGTGGAGTTGTTTGACGGACATGACCGCAAGACATTTCATCTGAATCATCCTTATCAGGGACTGTATATCGGTACTAATATATGGCGTACTTTGGAGGACTTCTCCAGTGGTGCCGTCTGTTTAGTATTGGCGTCGGAAAAGTTTGATGAGGATGAGTATATTTATGACTACGACGAGTTTCTACAAATAACTAAGAATGTTTGAGATTTTCAGATATACAGCAGATAAGGCATCTGAATGGAATCAGTTCGTTGCACAATCGAAGAATGGTACTTTCCTCTTTGATCGTCAGTATATGGATTATCATTCTGACCGCTTTAAGGACTACTCGTTGATGTTTTATCATCAGGGAAAACTCTATGCGCTTCTTCCTGCCAACCAAGATGGTGATACCCTTTATTCACATCGCGGACTGACATACGGTGGATTAATAATGAGTAGTAAATGTAAGGCAGCTCAAGTTCGTGAGCTATTCTTTCTTTTGAATAGTTATCTTCGGCAACAAGGTTTTAGGAAATTTGTTTATAAGCACATTCCTTGGAATTATTGTTTATTGCCATCCGAAGAAGATTTATTTGCATTGACGAATGTATGTCATGCCATCATTCGATCCCGTGATATTGCATCAGTGGTATCTCTCTCTTCAAAACTTCCTTTTTCTACCTTACGGAGCCGTGGTGTAAAGAAAGCAGTTAAGGCTGGATTGGTTATAGAGGAAAGTAATGACTTTTCTGAATATTGGGTATTATTGGAAGAAAATTTACGTGATCGGCATCATGCCATTCCGGTTCATTCTTTGGCTGAGATACATTTGCTCAAATCAAGATTCTATCACAACATTAGACTGTTTGTGGTAAAAATGAATCAAAGAGTAATAGGTGGTACAATTCTGTATATTTGCGGAAAGACTGTCAAGACTCAATATATTTCAGCTAATTCGGAAGGAAGAAAGTATGGGGCTCTTGATATTCTTTTTATGAATCTTCTTGATAAATTCAAAGAGGAAGGTATGAGCTTTTTTGATTTCGGAACATCTAACCTTGTGACGAATGATAATTTGAACGATTCACTTATTTTTCAGAAGGAAGGCTTTGGTGGACGTGGTATTTGCTACGATACTTATGAATGGACACTATGATTAAGTATTTGGAGTTAAAACGGGTGAATGCTCCTTATGAAGAGGAGGTGCAACAGGCAATAGCAGATGTGTTGCGGCGTGGATGGTATCTCAAAGGAGAGGCGACCAAGCAGTTTGAAGAGCATTATGCTGACTATATCGGTACCCGTTATTGTGTTGGGTGTGGCAATGGACTGGATGCGTTGACATTGATATTCCGTGCCTATAAGGAGATGGGGCTTATGCAGGATGATGATGAGGTCATTGTACCAGCTAATACCTATATTGCCTCTATTCTTGCTATCACTGAGAACGGATTGAAACCTGTTTTAGTAGAGCCAGATATTCATACGCTTCAGATTGACGAGTCTAAGATAGAACAAGCCATTACTCCTCGTACCCGTGCTGTGATGATAGTCCATCTTTATGGTCGTTGTGCCTATACCGGCAGGATAGGGGAGATATGTCGTCGTCATGGTCTCAAACTGATAGAGGATAATGCCCAGGCTCATGGTTGTAGGTTTGGGGATATGCGAACTGGTGCTCTCGGTGATGCTGCAGGTCATAGTTTTTATCCTACAAAGAACCTTGGAGCCTTGGGGGATGCTGGTGCCATTACCACCAATGATGCAGAGTTAGCAGAAATCGTAGGTGCCTTAGGTAATTACGGCAGTCATCAGAAATACGTGTTTGACTATCAAGGGTGTAACTCCCGAATGGACGAGTTACAGGCGGCAATTCTCGATGTCAAACTGAAATACTTGGACGAGGCAAATGCCAAACGCAAGGAAATTGCCTCTTTATATATAAATAAGGTACATCATCCGAAAATTGTCATCCCACAGTCTGACAGGGATAGTGTATGGCATATCTTCCCTATTCTCTGTGAACAACGTGATATGTTGCAAGACTATTTGAAAGCAAATGGGGTAGAGACTCAGATCCATTATCCGATCCCTCCACACCAACAGCGTTGTTATGCGGAGTGTAAAGGACTGTCATTACCAGTCACAGAACAAATTCATCAGCAAGAAATAAGCCTCCCCTGTCATCAGGTTTTGACGACAGAGGAGGTTGATACGGTGATTAATCTTCTGAATAAGAGTTAATACTCCATCTTGGCTGGCAATTCCTTCGCCTGGTCGATCATCTTCTGGATCTCAACGACGGCAGGAACACGGTTGGTGAGGTTCTTTTGGGCATTCACCTCCTCTAACTTAGCCTGCAAGTTCTCAGCAACACGGTGCTTCAGTTCCTTGACGGTGTCAACACCAGCAGCCTCCAAGAGTTCTGCAAACTGAGGACCTACGCCATTGATGCGATACAGGTCGCAGTGGTTAGCCCATTTCAGAATCAATTTGCCACTAATACCAGTTTCAGCCTCTAATGCCTTGCGTCCAGCAGGCTTGGCACATTTCTCTAACAACTCTGCGTCTGTCTTGATACCTGCGGCAATCAGTTTCTCAGCGTAAACTTCGCCAACTCCTTCGATGTCAATTACTTTGTAAGTCATAATCTTTTATGTTATTTGGTTAATAATATGGTTACTCTTGCAAGAGTAGGATAGTGACACTACGTGCCGCCTGGGCTCCCATCACTAGTACCTGGGCGATATCGGCAGTCTTGGAGGGACCACTGATAAAGGTACCATAGCCATCGTACGTCGCATCAAACTCAATACGCTTGTAAGCCTCATGCATATTGTTGACAATCTGCGACTTTGGCAACAGGATTATCAGATTCTCGGAGATAAAGCATACCGCTTTCTCTTTCATCTGCTGGGGAATCCAGATACAGCCATTCTCGGCAACACCGAACTTACCACGTATCACACCCACATCGGTGCCGTTAAGGTCACGGGCACGTCCCACGGTATCTGGGTTACGGGTGGCAATCGTCACCTCAGGAAGATTGCTGGCAATCTCTTTCGCGTCCGGATAAAGTTCTTGGATAAGACTGTCAACGGTGCGGTTGCCCTTGACTTCGATGACATGACCACCCACACTCTCACTCATAGCGATAAACTGTACCAGCGGATCCGGATAGGTGATAGCCTTGATGTCACTCAGGTCAGGCATGTCGAACTGCTCACGAATATTCGACTTGTATTTCTTCAATATATCTTCTTTGCTGCTCATTTCTCAATGTCTTTAATCATTTCATGGAACGGTTTTTGGGGGAATTTAAACATATCATGTCCTTCAGCCCAGGGATTCAAGCTACAGTTCATGATAGGTGAGGGAATCATGTTTGCCCAATGTGCCATACTGGTGCCCATGTTGTATAATCCAGTGTTTCCGTATAAGAATGACATCGCACGGCACATCAGTTTCTTTTGTGGATTAGCTGTGCCGAACTCGTCTAACTGTTGGCGCCATAGGTATATCTGGTCACCGAGGTTGACCTTTACAGGACATACTGTCTGACAACTGTTACAGAGGGTGCATGCCGAGACATTGCCACTATGTTTCTGATGATCACGCAACATACCGAGGTTGATACCGATAGGACCTGGAATGAAATAACTATAACTATACCCACCACTACGGCGGTATACTGGGCAGGTGTTCATACAGGAACCACAACGAATACATTTCAGCGACTCCCAGTGCTCTGGGTTAGCTATCCACTCTGAGCGTCCGTTGTCCACCAAGATAATATGCATCTTATGTGCTGTTGGACGAGCCTTACGGAAATGACTGGTATAGGTCGTCGTGGGCTGACCGGTTCCTGCGCGGCAGAGCATGCGCTGGAATACGGCAAGACAGTCATAGTTAGGAATCACTTTCTCCAGTCCGATGGCTGCGATATGCAGTTTAGGACAGGAGGTAGACATGTCGGCATTACCCTCGTTGGTGCATACCACGATATCACCTGTGGAGGCTATTCCGAAGTTAGCGCCTGTCATGCCTGCATCGGCGGTCAGGAACTCATTGCGCAGACTCAGTCGTGCACAATAAGTAAGGTACGTGGGGTCATGGTTACCTTTCTCACTACCCAGCTTCTCCTCAAACAGTTCTCCTACATCGTCATGGTTCAGATGGATGGCGGGCATCACGATATGGGAGGGCTTTTGTCCCTTTAACTGGATGATGCGCTCACCCAAGTCGGTCTCCACCACCTCAATGCCACGCTCCTCCAAGTAGGGGTTCATCTCACACTCCTCCGTGAGCATGGACTTCGATTTCACCATCTTCTTGACGTTATGGTTTTTGAGGATACCATAGACAATCTCGTTAAACTCCTGTGCATCTTTTGCCCAATGTACCTCCACGCCATTCTTCTCGGCATTAGTGGCAAACTGGTCAAGATATTCGTCCAAATGGGTAATAGTATGACGTTTGATGGCTGATGCTTTCTCACGGAGTTGTTCCCACTCGTCAAGACCGTAAGCCATATTGTCACGCTTGCTGCGAACTGCCCAAAAAGTGGCATCGTGCCAGCTGGCGTATGTCTGGTTCTTTAAGAACTCTTTGGCTGCTTTGCTATGTTGTGTACTCATAATCCTGCTGCTAAAATCTCTACTACGTGTTTAAATTCTATCTTCTGACCTTGCTTCTTTGCCACTCCTGCCATGTGCATCAGACATGAGCAGTCGGGACCAGTGATATACTCGGCTCCTGTCTTGATATGACGCTCTACTTTGTCCTTTCCCATTTGTGCCGATATGGCAGTCTCCTCGACAGAGAACATACCGCCGAAGCCACAGCACTCGTCAGGTCGTTCTGGTTCCACGACATTGATGCCGTCGACCAGTTGTAACAGGTCCTTGATTTTATTAAAAGGTGTGATATGCTCCTCAGAGGGTGACGAGAGTCCTAATTCACGCACACCATGACAGGAGTTATGGAGACTGACTTTATGAGGGAAGGTACCCAGTCGTCGGTCTACCTTCACGACATCATGGAGAAACTTCACCACGTCCATGATCTTACCACTTGTCACACACTCATGCTTCCCCCTCAACAGACGGGGATAGTTGAGCTTGACGAAGGCAGTACATGACACACTGGGAGCCACCACATAGTCGAACTCCTTGAAGAGGTCCTCGAATTTCTCGGCAAGCGGAATGGCTTGCTTCTCAAATCCAGCGTTAGCCATAGGCTGTCCGCAACAAGTCTGCTTGAGAGGGTAGGTGACGTCTATGCCTAAATGACGTAGCAACTTATAGGTTGCCACACCGACTTGTGGATAGACGGCATCTACATAGCAGGGGATGAATAGTCCGATTTTCATAATGTATTTGTTTTAGGGTTTTGCTTTCGCAAATATAGTGAATAAATCTGGGATGGCGAAGATATTTTGGAAAAGATTTTTACGTTTTAATGTTTTTTTTGAGAAATACCACTTAATTGCTCAGATTTTGTTTGTATATTTGCACAAAGTTTAACTTAAAATCTAAAACGATATGTCATTCGTTGTATCTATCATTCCTATTTTATTATTATTCGTGTTGATGCTGGGCTTTAAGATGGCAGGCCATAAAAGTGCGCTCATCACGTTGGTTGTCACCATTCTCCTTGCGTTGTTTGCGGCACCTTATCTGGATATGGTGCCAGAGCGCTTCAAGGAGGCAAGTATCTATGGCGTAGTATGGTGGGGCTTTGTCGAGGGTGTGCTGAAAGCCATTTTCCCCATCTTGATTATCATCCTGATGGCGATTTACAGTTACAACATCCTCGTGGAGTCGAAGGAGATCGAGGTGGTGAAGGCACAGTTTACGTCTTTCACTGACGATAAGGGAATCTTGGTGCTGATGTTGGTATGGGGATTCGGAGGACTGTTAGAGGGTATGGCTGGTTTCGGAACGGCAGTCGCCATTCCTGCTGCCATCCTGATAGGACTGGGCTTCAAACCGATGTTCTCCGCGTTGGTGGCACTGATTGGTAATACTGTGGCTACTGGCTTTGGTGCTGTGGGCGTACCAGTAACAACACTTTGTAATGAGGTGGCTCCTGATGGCGCTGCTTCTGCAGAGGCTATTTGCGAGACATCTGCCTTTGCGGTGTTGCAGTTGTCTCCATTGTTCGTCATCCTGCCCTTTATCATCCTGATGCTGACAGATAAGAAAGCCATTGTGAAGAATATCGTGCTTGCCTTGTGGACGGGTATTATCTCTGTTTTGGTACAGTATATCTGTGCCCGTTATCTGGGGGCTGAGACACCAGCCATTATCGGCTCTGTTGCTGCTATCATCGCCATCATTATCTATGCGAAGATATTTACAAAGGCTCCTGAGAAAAAGGAGGGTGCGAAGAGTTATACCTTTGCGGAGACGTTCCGTGCATGGAGTGTCTATTTGTTTATTCTCATTTTCATTTTGGTGAGTGGTGCCTTGTGTCCTCCTGTGAATGATTTCCTGAAGTCTAATCTGGTGACGAAGTTGCCTTTGCCTGTCATTGATTCCACGTTTAAGTTCGGATGGATCAGCAATGCGGGTTTGATGCTTTTCCTTGGTGCGACGATAGG
Source organism: uncultured Prevotella sp. (assembly GCA_937916405.1). GTDB lineage: Bacteria > Bacteroidota > Bacteroidia > Bacteroidales > Bacteroidaceae > Prevotella. The sequence continues at coordinate 365 of CALFUF010000037.1, read as the reverse complement.
TGGGCTGATACAAGGACTGTCGTTGAAGCGTTTGATGGTGATTCTTGCCAAGACGGTTGTGAATCTGCAAAAGACGGTTATCACTATTATCTCTCTTATCTCTCTTGCCTCAGTGATGAACTATTGTGGCATGATAGCCGCTATCGCCGCAGGGCTGGTGGCTGTCACAGGCTCGTTCTATCCGTTCTTTGCGCCGTTGATCGGTGCTATCGGTACTTTCGTGACAGGTTCTGATACGTCGAGCAATATCCTCTTTGCGAAGTTACAGGCGAACGTGGCAGGACAGTTGGGCATGACGGGACAGTCGACCTTCTTTGGTGTCGAGGGTTCAGAGACCAACTGGTTGGTGGCTGCCAACACAACGG
>CALFUF010000036.1 GCA_937916405.1 uncultured Prevotella sp. | reverse complement strand
TATGGAACAGAAAAGCCTTTGGAGGAAATAAAGGGATATTTCAGGAACAAATCTATTGAGGATTTGATAGGGTTTGTCGATAAGCTGGCACGTTCGTATCGTCAGGTAGAGTTCATAGAGAATGACAAGTCGTTTGACATGATGAACCTGAAGCGACTCAACAATATGGCCCTCACATTCCCCTTGCTGATCAAAGCCAAGGTGATAGCAACCACTTCGGAACAAACTTACTCAAGACTTATCAGGTTGGCAGAAAACTTCACTTTCCGCCAGGCAGCACGAGGTGGTCGTGCTGCTATTGAGAGCAGACTGCACGGACTGTTGGTCAATTCATGGGACGATGCCTCGTTCAATCAGCAAATAAACAGTTTCGTGGATAGGATGCGCTGGGACTATTGGAACGACAACGAGCTGCGGCGTGTTCTGAGTTCTGGTTTCATCTATGGCAATCGAAAAGTGTGTACCTATCTGTTGTGGCGTTATGAGCAGAGTCTTTGTCCACATGACTATCCTGCTCCAAGACTCAATTGGGAGGACATCGTGCGAAAAGAGAGTTTGGAACACATCGCGCCCCAGCATCCTCAGGACGGAAAGCCTTTAGCAAGTGGATATGGAGAATACAAAAATCTGGAATTTCGAGAAGAGGGTATTGAGACTGGTGAATGGCTGCACAGTATAGGCAACCTCTTACTGATGTCACAGAGCCAGAACAGTGCAGTAGGAAATAAAGATTTTGTTTCAGTAAAACTGCCCTCGTATGAAAGTGAAACAAGTATGTTACGCCAACAAAAGGAAATAAGAGGTTTTGTGGATAATCCAGCAAAACCATGTTGGAATAAAAGTGCTATCCAAAGACGCGGCAATCACATCATAGAACAAGCACTAAGAATATGGAACATCGATAAAATATAATCATTATGGCAAATTGGAAGATTTGAAATCGTGGTGACTCTGCCTGTCGTTTCGCCTACACGTATTTTTTAAACCCTTGTCACCGTTGCCACCTTGCAAAACTATTTGATTATCAGTTAGTTGTGGGTGGCAAGGAAGCGGCAACGGTGACAACGATTGGCGATTTTGCCCTAAAAAAGGGGTTAATTAACTCAACTTTCGCAAGGCTTTGCTTGCTACAGTTGAAGAGGTAAGAGGTGAGAGGTGTGATGGAGGTGGGCTCCAGTCGATGATTCCAGGCATTGGAATCAATCATTCCAGGCATAGGGACGTTTTATCCGAATAAAGGGGATTATTTGTTCCACCCTATGGAACAAAATGTTCCATGCCATGGAACAAAGTGTTCCACCCCATGGAACAAACAGGAAGGTGCCGACTTCGTGGGTCGAAGGTACGGGCTTCAGAAAAGGAAGGGGGTTGTCGCTCATGGGATGCGACCATCATACTTCACTACAGCTTGAACTGATAGCCGACGGTCAGCCAGAGGGAGTTGGTTTTCCAGGAGTCTTCTACTTCCAACTCGACATCACAGAGATTCATGAGTCCGATATTATAACGGATATCCGCAACGAAATGCTTGTAACAATAGGAGATGCCAGCAGGGATGGAGATATTGAGCCGTTTGAAACTGTTTGTATTGTTACCCTGACTATTTTCACCCAATCCGTCTTTCATATTTGCCTTCATGAGATAACCGAACTGTACACCAGCCTTCAGTGCCAAGCCTGGTAGAATGTTCGGCTCGACATAGAAGTTTGCCAGAATAGGGATGTTCAGGAAATGGAGTGTCTGGGTGACTTTGACTATTTATATACTTATTCAAGTTTCGCTTCGCATTCTCAACTTTCAGAGGTGAGAGGTAAGAGGTGAGAGGTAAGAGATTACCTCTTCCTTTTGATTATTTGCTCATTCTTTAACTGATTTACCATCATTTCTCTCACCTCTTACCACTCACCTCTTCAACTGTAGCAAGCATAGCCTTGCGAAAGTTGAATATACTTATAACGCTGGACGACAGGTTTTATTATACATAAAAAATCATCCCTGCCGTCTTGGAGGACAACAGGGATGAATAATATAGAGTTAGCTTTGTGATTACTTCACAGTGTCACTGACATTGTTCTTCTCGTAGTAAGCCTTGTAGGAGTCAGAACCGAAGGTCAGACCAATGTCCTCACCAGCGAGTGCATCGCAGACACCCTTATAAGCCCACTTACGTTTGAAGGAAGCGTCCCAGAGGTTAGGAACCTGACCTTTCAGCCAGTACTCGTGTTCATCCTCTGCGTCTGTCAGACTCCAGATAGTGATACCACTCTGCTGTTCCTCAGGAACATTCTCGAAATAGGACTCGAAGATCAACTGATAAGCATCAGCCTGAGCCTTATACTGAGCGGCAGAAGGACTGCCTGTGTTTACAGAGATATCCAACTCGGTAACACGGATGAGCTTACCAGTAGCGGCAAGCTCCTGGAACTGCTTGTCAACCTTTGCTTTCAGCTCAGCGAGTTTCTCTGCATTCTCGTCAGCATCATCTGTTGGTGAGAAGCTGACGTGCATCTGAGTACCGATACCATCTACGATATCGGAACCATTAGCAGCATCGATGTCCTTCACGAACTGGATAGCGGCGGCACGCTTAGAGTCACTGCTTTCCAGGTTATAGTCGTTATAGAACAGCTTGGTAGAAGCAGGCAGATACTGACGGGCGAACTGGAATGCCTTCACTGCATAGTCAGGAACATAATAGCCCCAGTACCAGTGACCACTACCCCAGTTGAGGGTCAGACCATCTTCCTCTGTCTCCACAGGAGCAGAGTCGTAGGTCACATTACCGTCATCGTCAGTAATAGAACCGCCGAAGACACCGTTCAGACCACGTACACCATTGCTGCCATCGGCAATCGCCTCGTTGATGACATCATAGGCTACAGGAACAATACCCTTCTCGGCAAGGTGCTCAGCCATACCCTTTACCCATGCCTCCATGGCATTGGTCAGAGCCTCGTTCTTCTCCTCAGCAGTCTTGAAAGTATAAATCATCTTGGTGGCACGGCGTGCTGCTGCGGCATCATCCTCCTCACTGACCTTCGTCACGCGAACATGGTCAATATAATAGGTGACACCTGGCAATTTGCCCAAGTCAATGCAGAAGCGCCAAGTGGTGGCTCCGTCCACAAAGTCGTGGCTATAGTTTTGCATGATGTAGTTCACCTCAAGCCAGCCCGTAGAGGTCTCAAACGACTCTGTCCAGTTCGACTGGCTACCCGTCCAGTTCACCCAGGGCCATTGGTTGCTAATTTCGCTACTCGAAGCATAAGAGACGCGGGCCTGCCCCATTTGGTCACTCTTGATGAAGAACGAGATGCGCACCTTTTCGCCAGGGAAAGTTGGAATGGTTGGCGTAGTCACCTGGCAGTCCCAATAGTTGGACGAGGACTCTGAGGCTGTTGCCTTCAGCACGAACTTACCGTCTACGGCATCAGCAGCCTCAACAGCCTCAATACCTGCCCCGGCATTGTTGATAGTCCAGCCCTCAGTGCCATCCTCGAACGAGCCGTTGTCGCAGTAGTTAGTGGGACCAGTCACCTTAGTTCCCAACTCTACGTTGTCAATCCAATAGGTAGCACCCACCTTTCCAAAGTTAATACACAACTGGTTGTACTCATCAGCAGTAGCAGTGAACACTTTCTCTATTGTTGTCCAACTTGTTCCAACTGCTTGGGAACCAGTTCCTACTTGCTTATAAGTAGAACTATTCTGAACAACACCTTCAAGACTTCCTGAAGCTATAGAGCAACGTGCTTTAAAGCGTAATATATATTCTGTACCTTCGGTAAGAGGTTCGCTCAGATTTTGGACAAACTGGGCAGAATAAGAAGTGGCTGCATCAGAAGGATTTGTAAGTTTTGCTGCTCCACTTCCATCAATACCACCTGTTTCGTCCCATTCTCTTGTAGAACTATTTCCCCAACCATTCCAGTTTTCTATACCGTTGTCGAATGATCCGTTTTTCAAAACACTTGCTATGTCACCATCGGTTTCAATAGTAATTTCTGGCGCAATTAATGATCTTAGATAATTCTGTTGCTGCTGTGTGTGCCAGAAGAAGTTATGACCATAGAGGTCGATGCCATCATCCTTCAACTGCTTCAAGGCAGGGTCAAGATTTGTGAAGTTCAGAGCACCGCTTGCACTGACGATGGCATCCATCTTCATCGCATTACCCCAGGTAACCATCTGGAAGTTGTCCTTTGCTAACTCGTGGCGACCATCCTCACCTTGATAGATTGCCGCACCAATACCCAGACCCAGTTTCATGTTGGGATGATTGGCTGCAGAATAGGTCTTGATGTCATCATAGTTGGCAAGAACCTCTTTCACTGCAAGAGGGAGGTCAGCAGAGGTGACGGCGGTATGACCGTCCTGCAACCCCCACTCCATAATCTGGTCGTCGCAACCAGTGAGTAGCATCGCTGATGCTACTACTGGTAATATGATTTTATTGATTTTCATAATGATTTTACGTTTTAGGGGTTATTATTCTGTCGTCTCCTCATCGCCAAAGTCACTGACAGTGACAGGAGCGATAGAAACGACACGGATATTGTCGACATATATCTTCTGATTGAAGGTACTCGACTTATAGACAATATCATCAGAGAACTCCAGATCGCTATTAACAAAGATCATCATAAAGTTACGATAAGAACCAGCGTTACGGTCATCGCAAATATTCTGGAAAGTAGCATCTGGTGCCTCTGTTGGGTCATAGTTACCGAATTTCGTCATTGGAATGGTAATCGTCTGCCAACGCTCACCTGTTGACCAAGCCTCATGAGAGCCGTCTTCTGTATTCAGCCAAGGAACCCACACGGTAGCTGTATTAATATACTGAGAACTGTACTTTGTTGCTGCAGAACCCCATCCCTTGCCAGAAAGGTTATTCTGGAGAGAGAATTCCAACTGACCTGTCAAGTCCCAAGGCTCCGGACAATAGATGTCGAACTGTAGTGCCACATTAGCGGCAGAGGTCTCGGCAGGAATATATGAGAACATACGTGCCCCCCAGTCGTCGTTGGGGTTGTCGTTTCCTGCAGTAGCCCAATACAGTGCCTCACCACCTACATCGATACCGCCATCAGCGAGTTTTGCCTCTGGTACAAGCATAGCAACCTTACCGCGACCTGTGTTCAGAGGATCGTCCACAAGATCGTCGGAGGTATAGGTAGCACTCCAAGAGCCTAACTCTCCCTTTCCGTCAAAGTCAGTGACGAAGCAGTTGAAGTTATTGAAGTAATCTGGACTGATTGCCGTACCGTTAGCACCCTCACTGGTAATACTACCAGCTACGGTAAGGTCGGCACTGCCGGGAACGGTAAAGGTAAACCACTCACCATCCTCGTCGCTCTCAATACCACTGGTAATCTCTGTGCCGTCAGGAAGAGTGACCTTTGTTGTCTCCTGCAAATTGGAGCCAGAGACCATGACGAGTTCACCAGCCTTAGGTAGTGTGTTATCTACATTGGTAATGCTGGGAGCAGCGGCACGGATAGTAAACGGATAAACCAGCTGGTTGCTCTCACTCTTATAAAGAACGATGGTGTTACGAACACTCTCATCTGCCTTGTCAACAGGAGTCTTACTGTTGAGCTGAACCCAGATATTATTATCTGTCATGAGGGCATTATTAAAATAGGTCTCGTAACCATTGACATAGATTCTCTTCACACCTGTAAAGCCTGAACCCTGGATGCGGAGCAGTTGTCCCAAACGGGCAAACTCCACAGGACGGTCTTTAATGACATCGTCATCAATATTCTCCAGGTATATCTGGTCGATTTTCATCTGAGACGAGCTGCCAGAACTGTCGCTGTCGCTACAAGCCGTAAAGGTAAAGGCGGCAACGGCAAGGCATAAAGTCCAGAAATATTTGATAGTTTTCATAATCTTACTGTTTTACTATTTTACTTTTAGAAAAGGTCTGCGTCTGACACTTCACGATCACCAAACTCATAGGCAACGGTAGCCACATTATTGTTGGCATCAGACTTTAACTGAGGATCCTTTGTAGAATCGGTCTCAGGAATCGTCAGGACAAGGTTCTTTGCCGTAGCGACAGAGACACTGGGACCAGGAGCCGTATACGAGTCAGACAATTTGTAAGTATGTGTAGATGACTCGTAATAGCTGGCATTACGATACTGGTTGTTCACATAGTTGACCACCTCCTGCTGCTCGTAATAACCACGACGAACGAGGAAATACCAGTAAAGTCCCTCGAAAGCAAGCTCCACACGGAACTCATGGCGGATGTCCTCATAGCCGATCTTTGACTTCTGAGCGACACCAGCACGGTCGCGCAACTCATTGAAATAGCCAAGAGCCGTAGCATCTGTGGTGGTAGCATCATTACCCAACGTAGCCTCTGCGTAGTTCAGATAAACCTCAGCAAGACGCATCATGTAGGTATTGACACCAGAGTTGTTGTTGACAGAAATACCATTGACGGCATTCGTTCCAATCACATACTTCTTGATGTTAGCACCCTGACTGCTGGCACTCTCTGTCTCACCATAGATATAAGGTTTCTCAGGATCTGTGGAGAACTCTGGGTATACCTCACCATAAGAAGCGACACAATTGTGACGGCGTACAGCATCATCAACTGTTGTGCCCAGTGTGGGATCCTCATACTCCTTGAACTCCTCCCAGAGATCGTAGGAACAATAGGTAGAACCACCCCAAGAGTTACCCTGATTGACATTGGTACTCCAAGCCAAGAAACGGGTCATCGACTGAGCAAGACCTGCAGCGCCACCAGCTTGCCATTGCAACTGGAAGATACTCTCGCTATTGTTGTTGAAAGTAGCAGCGGCAAACAGCTCCGCATAGGTGTCAGTCAGTTTATAAGGACCTTCCTCTATCACCTTTGCCGCAGCCTTCTTTGCCGCGTTCAGGTAATAAGTATTACGTGTCTTGCTATTGAACTGCGTCTGGATATTGCTTCCATTATAACGGTCACTGCCAGAGACAACACCTGCCATAGACAGATAGAAACGTGACAGCATACCGTAAGCCGCATATTTGTTGACACGACCTGTATTAGGAGAAGTTGCGGGAAGATTCACGGCTGCATACTCCATATCACGGATCGCGAACTCAAAGACATCGGTCCTGTTGGCAGCAGGTACTACATAATTATTAACAAGGCTCTGCGTATTCTCATAGATAACAGCGCATCCCCACAGAGAACCTAAGTACCAGTAAGCGAGTCCTCGCATGAAACGAGCCTCTGCAATTCCCTGACGTTTAGCTGTCTCAGAGACTTCGCTGGTAGCATAGTTCGTGATGTTATTGATGGTGTTGTTAGCCTGAGAGATAACAGCATAGAATGACGACCATGCGTCGTTCAGACCGTTAGAAGCACCTGACTCTGTGAAGTTGGTGTAAGGATAGATGTAGTCAGAATACTGTGCTGTGATATTGTTGGCACGTCCGTCACCCATTCCATAGTATGACTTGTCGTTGAACATATACCATACATAGTTGTAGAGAGGCAAAACAGCCTGTGACACAGCCTCATCACTTGTGAAGAAGTTGTCTTGTGACAGCTGATAGGAGTTCTTTTGGTCTAAGAAGCTCTCAGCACAACTACTCACTGTCAACATTCCTGCAAGTGCTATTGTATATTTTAAAATTCTTGTTTTCATAATCATTTCTAATTTTATACCTTATTAATTAAATTAGAATTGCAAATTGATACCTACAGTGTAGATGCGTGGTGACGGATAACGGCTGTAGTCAACTCCATTAAGAAGTGCATTGCCACGCAGAGAACCTACCTCAGGATCATAGCCATCATACTTGGTGATGGTGAAGAGATTCTGGATATTGCAATAAATCTTCGCATTGGTGAGGAAGAGGTTCTTAATCCACTTACGAGGGAATGTATAAGAGAGGGAAACGTTCTGCAGACGGATGTAGCTGCCATCCTCTACATATGCGTCACTAACACGGTTGTTCTTGTTAACACCACTCTCGGTAGAGAGACGTGGCATAATCGTGCCGGTATTCACCACACGGTAGTTACGATAGTCGTCTGGTCCCGTGGGATCAATCTTCTCCAGACGGGCGTAGTTGAGAACGGTGGTCAGCTGGTTGCTGGTAGAACCCGTGATGTCGAGGAAACGACGCTGGTAGTTCATGATCTTGTTACCATAAGAGCCACTGAACTGAATGCTCAGGTCAAAGCCCTTATAGGAGAAGGTGTTTCCAAAACCCCAGGTGAACTTTGGCTCTGGGTTACCGATGAAGGTCATATCATCATCGTCTATCACACCGTCATTATTGAGGTCCTCATAAATATAATCACCAATGAACACACCACCAGAGGTGGGAGAGGTTGCCATAGACGCGCCCTTAGGAAGGGCTACTGCCTTTACATTACCGTCAGCATCCTTATAATAGAAATCCTCAGGTTTGTCGAAACGACCAATAACCTTATATCCCCAGAATTGTCCGATAGGCTTGCCCACTACGGTATTGGTAACGGTAGCTACATCGGAACCGATCTGCAAGGTCTGTGGCAGACTGCCGCTGTCAGAGTCTAATGACAGCACCTTGTTACGGTTCAGAGAGAACACGAAGTTTGAACGCCACTGGAAATTCTTGTTCTCGATATTCACGGTATTCAAAGTCATCTCTATACCTGTATTACGCAGTGAGCCGATATTACCCCATGGGTTAGAAGCAGTACCATATGCTTCGTTTGAACCTGCTCCAGAACCCAGGAATGCAGGAAGGTCAAGCATCATCAGCAGGTCGTTGGTCTTCTTATAGTACCAGTCGAATACGAAATCAATACGGCTGTGGAATAAAGACAAGTCGAAACCGATATTGGTAGAATAGGTCGTCTCCCATTTCAAATCCGGGTTGGCATTATTCGCATTCAGCACACCAACACCCCAAGGAGTGGTATAGTTGGCGAGCATAGCCTGATAAGCCCAGTCCTGTACGTTCTGGTTACCAGTGGTACCCCAACCTAAACGGAGTTTCAGGTTGTTGATTACCTTGTTGTCTTTCAAGAAACTCTCCTGACTGGCACGCCATGCGAAGGCTGCGGATGGGAACCAACCCCAGCGGTTGCCGTCAGCAAACTTTGAGGAACCGTCTCGACGGAGTGTCGCTGTTACCAGATAACGGTCGTCAAAGTTATAAAGTACACGTCCGAAATAAGAGAAGAGAGAGGTGTTGTTCTGGTAACCGTCGATATTGACATTATTACCTGTTCTCTCACCAGCACGCAGGTCAATCACTGAGTTAGAGAGGTAGCCTTGGTTAGAAGCGCTCATGTTCTCCCAGTAATTATGACTCATTTCCTGACCAATCATCGCATTGATGTTATGCTTTTTAGCGAAAGTGCCATTATAAGTCAAAATGTTACGCCATGACCAGTACTTAGAGTCATTCTTATACCATGCACCATCACGCTGGGTACTCTCTTTCACACCAAACTTATAGTCTGGGGTATAGGTCTTGGTCTTGTTAAGGTTATAATCTGCGGAGAGCTCTGTCTTAAAGGTCAATCCCTTCATGAACGTTGCCTCCAAATAGGTATTGATTCGGAAATTCGTACGCTTAGCATAGTTCATCTTGATTTCTGCGAGCGCAACGGCATTCTCTGGCATCCACTGGTCATCAGGACCATCATAGCCACCCTCTGGGTTACGTACGGCAACAGAAGGCTGTGACCTCAAAGCGGTATTGATAATATCCCAGTTCTTCTCCATCTCTTGCTTAGAGTCAGAGAGTGAGAAAGAGATACCACCCTTCAACCACTTCTTCAGCTCTGTATCCACATTACCACGTACTGTCTGACGCTTGAAACTGGTACTGATAGCAATACCATTCTGGTACAGGTAACCGGCACTGATGGCATAAGTGGTCTTTTCAGAACCACCAGTCAGGGAGATACTATGGTTTGTCATGAAAGCTGTCTTGAACAACTCATCCTGCCAGTCTGTACCAGCTCCCAACAGTTCTGGACGCAGGAATGTTCCAGAGGCCGTCTTGATCTGAGCATCAGCAATATCATTGTTATGCTCCGCATACTGACGAAGGTTCAGCACGTCCAGCTTCTTTGGCATCTGCTGCCAACCAACATAACCGTCATAGGTCAGTGTAGCCTCACCTGCCTTGCCGCGTTTAGTGGTGATCATGATGACACCATTACTAGCGCGCGAACCATAAATAGCTGTAGCAGAGGCATCCTTCAAAATATCCATCGTCAAAATATCACTTGGGTTGATACCTGCCAATGGGTTACTGTTACCGTCATCACCACCATCAGAATCAATAATAACACCATCGATAACGAAGATGGGCTGTGAGGAGGCGTTCAGAGAGTTGGTACCACGGATACGGATGGTACTAGATCCACCAGGGGTACCCGTGTTTGCCTGAATCTGTACACCAGCTGCACGACCCTGCAATACCTGGTCGATACTGGTTGATACAGACTTCTCAAAGGCTTTGTTGTCCACCTGCGTGACAGCTCCTGTCAAATCCGACTTTCTCATCGTACCGTAACCGACGACAACCACCTCATTCAGAAGGGTCTCGTCTTCTACAAGAGTAACGTCAATCTGACGTTTTCCACCCACCTTCACTTCCTTAGTCTCAAATCCAACATAGCTGAAGACGAGTGTTGCATTAGACTGTGCCGAGATAATATAGTTACCGTCGTAATCGGTAACGACACCTCCCTGAGCACCTTTCACTTTGACGGTAGCACCGATAATCGGACCGTCAGCTGCACTTACAGTACCCTTTACTGTGATGTTCTGGGCATGAAGACTAAAAGGCATCATGCACAACAGAACCATCATTCCAAAGGTTCTTCTTAGAACTTTACTTGTGCGATTCATACATTAATAATTTTAGTTATGGTGTTAATAGACATGTAATTTTTAGAACTTTTCGACTGCAAAGATAAATAAAAAAATTATTTGTTATCTAAAAATTTGTTCCAAATCGATTAACTTTTGTTTCAGAAATTAAAAATTTATGTTACGCATTTTCAAAAAACACCGATTTCAACGAAAAAAGGCGGAGGAACGCAACCACTGCGTAACCTCCGCCACAAATGAACAAAAAATACTATATTTTACCGATAAGCAGGATTTTGATAATTCTCCTTTTCTTCATCTGTCATATCCATTCCATCAATCTGAGCCTGCGGAATAGGACGCAGATAATAACTGGCTGGTATGGTACGAGTCACCGTTACCAAGTCACGGTCACCTGCTCCAGTTCCTGCGATACGATATGTTCCTGCCTTCTCTGCCCATGTCTGAGTGCGGACAAGGTCGAACCAACGATAACCTTCTCCCCAGAACTCACGCATACGCTCATCAAGGATAAAATCGATGGTGATAGTGGCAGGAGTGGCGGCAACCATGGCAGCACTGTTATCGATATTCACATCCACATTGTCATTCTGGTTATGTGTCTGCTTACCAGCACGCTCGCGAAGCACATTGACAAGGTCGCGTGCGGACTTCGCACCAGAAGCACCCTTAACGGCTGCCTCTGCGGCAATCAGATAGAACTCCGAGAACTTGGCAATATTGAAAGGACGGGGACTACCACCATTAGGTGAGCCTAAACCACTACCGTTATCCGTGCGATACATACCTATCTTCCAGTTGATAGGGTATTTGAAACGGCTGATATTGTTGACACCCACTACAAAATCAGCACGACCAGGTAATGAGCCTGCACCTATTCCAGCACCATTTGCCGACCAGTCGATTCCCTGAGCTGTTGCCTCGTCAACAAAACTGAAATAGATTTCCCCAGGTCCTACATGCAAGCCATTAGCCCCTTCCACATAAGTGTCAGCCTTTCCTGCCTTGTCGAAATTGGTATGATAACGGAGGGTGAAGGTGGCATCATAACGGGAGTCAATAGCCTTTACAGCATCTTCCCAGGCACCTCCAGCCATGAAGTTGTCTGCAATCGCAGCCATACGGGTCCATGGACGACCAAGAGCCTGCACAGCCTCACGACCAATCGGGTTGATTGTCTCACCAGTAGAGCCTACAGCTGTAATGAGTGTATAATTCCATGTAGTCATCCAATAGGCGAAGTTCTCAGGAGAGTTACCATTACCCCAGCCATAGCCAAGGCCCCCATTACCATATTTCTCGTTCTCGTTATGGTCGGCATAGAGCATAATTTCCGGGTTACGTTCATTAGAAGCTCTGTTGACATCATAGAAAGTAGCCTGCAGTGCATAAGGACCAGGATTGTTAATTGCCGTCAGCGCTGTATCGTAAGCCTGTTGGAAATACCAAGCAGCATTATGTCCATCAGGGTCAGTACGCTGAGCCTCAGGATAGGTGGGGATATTCTTGGGATTCTCTAACCACCAGCCATAGGTCAGATATGCTTTGGCGAGATACAGACGAGCTAGATTTTTACATGCTGTACCCGTGAGTCGTGGTGTCTCTGGCAGGTCTTCTATTGCTTTCAGGAAATCGGGGAAGATCGCCTTGGTATACACCTCTGGTACTGTGTTACGGACAGAGGAGCGAGTGGTGGAGGTGTTGAATTTCAACTCACCGGCACCCAAATCCAGAGGAACACCACCAAAAGTCTGTACAAGTAGGAAATAGTCAAAAGCACGAAAGAAACGGGCTTCTGCCAGTAGCGCCTCGTTGATACCAGCCGCCTCTCCATTCTCTATCACACCACTAGCGGTATTAATATTGGTGAAAGCCTGTCCCCACAGCACGTCAGAGCGACTGGTAGAGGCATCAAGCTGACCCTCACCTGAGAAGTCGGCAACCTTGAAGTTGTTGTCAGCAGATTGGGCAAAGGTATACTCGTCAGTACCTGTCTCACAGATATTGAGATAATAACCATTTCCATAGATATAACGCAGATGTGCATAAAGTGCGGTAAGACCACCCTCGATACCTTCCTCTTCTGTGAAGAAGGTGGGATCATATTGACTGCGAGGCTGCTCATCCAGAATACTGGAACATGACGCACACATCAAGAGTGCAATGAGCAATGCGCAGATAGCGATTATTTTATTGATGAAAACTTTCATAATTGTAAGTCTTTAGAATGTTACGTTGATACCGAAAAGGAAATTACGGGTCGCAGGAGTGTTGTAACCTATCACGGGCAGGCTGTGCTTGCCGGTATATCCCTCCATCTTCACAGCCATGGTATTACCATTGTCTGCCAAGGTGTTGGTTTCCGGATCCAGCCCACACTCATTATTATAAGGAGAGAAGAGCACGAAAGGATTCTGAATCGTTGCATAGAGACGCAGACGACTGATACCGAGGTCCTTGACAAATTTCAGATGCTCGAAGTTATAACCCAGGGTAATGGCACGGACTTTCAGATAACCTGCATTGAAATAACCCAGTGTGGAACCGTATTTAGGGTTGTCACTAGAAGTGGCACCTCCTGGCTTTGGATATTTCGCGCCAGTGTTCTCCTCCGTCCAATAGTCTACGTCCAGATTGTTACGACGACCTGTCAGCATGTTCAGATAACCGTTAGAGGAGTGGATGGCACTGATGAGCTTACCGCCAATTTGGAAAGAGCCGATCATGGTGAGGTCGAAGTGCTTATAGCTGACGGTAGTGTTGAAGCCTCCCATCAAGTCGGGCTCCATATCCATTACCTGACGGTCGTCAGCACCAATGGCGCGGACGGGTTTGCCATCAGCATCATAGTCACCCGTATACTCCACCTTGATCATACCCACATTACCTCCTGGCTCCAGGACATCCAGATAAGGATCACCTTCCTGCCAGAGACCGATGTTCTTATAGTCGTAGATGACATCGATAGGATGACCCACGAACCAGCGGTTACCGACATCCTCTGTCTTTCCGGAAGCCAACTCTACCAGTTCGTTTCTGTTGGCGTAGATGTTGATACCAGCATCCCAGTTCCATCCATTTTTGTTATCAATAATGACACCGTTCAGGGAGAACTCAAATCCTTTGTTCTTCGTCTTACCGATATTTCCGGTATAGCTTCCCACACCAGAAGTGGAAGGCATGTCAACATCCAGCAGGATATTGTCTGTCTTCTGGGTATAATACTCGAAGGTACCATACAGTCGACCATTGAACAGCGAGAAGTCAAGACCGAAGTTCCAGGTCTTGCTATACTCCCATCCCAGTTCGGGGTTGGGAAGAGATGATACATAGTAACCTGTCAGGTGAGTAGAGCCAAAGTTATAGTCACGAGTGGCAAGACCTCCTAATGTGGAATATGGGCTGATACTCTGGTTAGAGGTCTCACCATAACCGATGCGCAGTTTGAGGTTGTCAATCCAACTGAGTTTACTCATGAACTCCTCGCGGGCGATGTTCCAACCAACAGACACCGCTGGATAGGTATGCCACTGATGCCCTTTGGCAAGACGAGAGGAAGCGTCGGAACGGATAGCCGCTGAGAGCATGTACTTGTTATCATAGGAATACATCACACGTCCCATCCATGACATCAACCCACTCTGCCAGTAGTTGAAGTTATTAAGGTTGGTCTCTCCAATGGCAGCTCCCAGGTTGTAGTATTGGAAATAAGCCGCTGGGATCTCCGTGACAGAAGCACCTGTCTGCTCGAAAGTAGTCTCCTCGGCAGAGTACATACCCACGACATTGACATGATGCTTCTCTGCAAAAGTCCGATCGTAGGTGATGACATTCTCCACTGCCCAGTTACGAGTGCTGTTCTCGATGACAGAGCCTGAGTTACGATAATCAGGGTTGGTGTTGTTGATACCCACACCCGTATAGGCACCGGTCTTGGAAGAGCGATAGTTCAGACCCAGGTTCAGCCGATAGCTCAGTCCTTCCACCCAAGGGCATTTCACTTCTGCGAATACCGTATTATAACTTCCGATACCCTTATCCTCCTTCAGCCAGTTGTCTTCGTTATCCTTGATGACATCCTTGGTGAGCGTCCATGTCTCATCGTTCGGCATGTGGATAGTACGCTTCAAATTCCCGTTCTCGTCATAAGGACTAGCCAGCGGGCTCATGCTCAACACGTTATAGATACTAACATTCGAGCCTTTCGTGATACGATAGCTGTTGTTGGTCGTCAAGCCGAAGCGGAACCACTTACCCACCATCTGGTCGAAGTTACCACGGACACTGACACGGTCGTAACCCTGAGAGGGAACTACAGCCTCGTCATGATAGTAGCCGGCTCCAAAGCTGTAACTACCACCCTGTGTACCACCAGAGACGGTGATGTCGTGGTTATGACTGATACCTGTCCGATAGAACATATCCTGCCAGTCGGTATTGGTATCGTCACTTTCCTCCAGAGAATTGGTATATTGTCCTGCATATTTACGCATCTTAGCGAACGCAGGACCGTCCATCATCGGATACTTCTTGAAAAGGGTCTTGAAACTGACATAGCCGTTATAGCTCACCTTGGCAGGTGTACCCATCGCACCCTTCACTGTGGTAATCATGATGACACCGTTGGCACCACGGCTACCATAGATAGCTGTCGCCGAGGCATCCTTCAGGATATCCATCGACTTGATGTCAGCAGGATTGATATCTGAGAGCTGTCCCATGAAGGGAATACCGTCAAGTACGATCAGCGGGTCGTTCGACGCACTCAGGGAACGCTGACCACGGATACGGATCTGCATCTCAGCACCTGGTTGTGAAGAGGTCTGCGTCATCAGCACACCAGCAATACGACCCTGCAATGCCTGCGCTGCATTGGTAGCCGCAATCTGGTTCAGTTTGTCACCATTGATATTGGCGACAGACCCCGTGACAGCCTCACGACGCTGGGTACCATAACCAATAACCACGATTTCGTTTAGGTTGCGTCCCTCTTGCTCTAATATAATATTAATATGTTCGCGCGCGAGAACCTCTTGAGTAACATAGCCGACATAAGAGATGACGAGTGTTGCACCCGCATTCGCATTGAGATGAAAGTTACCATAAAAATCGGTAACTGTACCTGTGTTACTGCCTTTTACCATGACAGTAGCACCAATCAGAGGTCCTTCGGAGTCACTGACATTACCAGTGATTTCCTTAGATTGCTGTACAGCCTTGCTCATTGGAGCATTCTCGGCTTGTACCTTTGGGGAATATGTCAGCCCTACCAGTGCCAACACTCCCAACGTTAGGATAGATTTGAAATTACGCATAGTTGAACTTTTAAAGTTTATAATAAGCTCTGTGAACTATGCTGCAAATTTAGGAAGATTTTAGGGAACCATCACTAAAAATTTGTTCCAAATCGATTAACTTTTGTTTCAGCCATTAAAAAAAATACGTTTTTATGTGTAAAATCTTCCAATTTCCACATGAAATCCTGGCATGACGACCCTGATGATCCTGGTCTCCATTATGTCTTCGGACATATTTCATATGTCCGTTTTCGTCAATTCTCACTTCGTCGACAAAACCAATTCCAACTCGTTTCCCGTTGAAATGGGCGTTTTTTGAATATTGCGTGTTATTTATTGCTCCTTCTGTAACAAATCCGTCCTCTCCCAGTACTTTTTCTTCCTCCAATGCTTTCTCATAGGATGTGGCAAAACTGACAACTACCCCACTACCGGCAAGCAGATACTCGTCATCGGCAAGCTTCATGAGGATGGCACCTCCCTCCTGCCAGGTAGAACCGTCCGTAGCACGGGGATCCCAAGGAAGGGTGTAGTAATGGCGGCAAGTCACAACGACATTCCTGTCTTCGATGATACGCTCTTTGTCCTGCTGATCGAAGAGAAGACCATAGGATTTGGAGGTGAGAGGTGAGAGGTGAGAGGTGAGAGATGAAAGCTGGCGGATAAGGTCATATGCCTTTGTCACACTCTCTGTCTCACGAGGGGAAGCTTGGTCGATGGCAAAGGGGGAGAAACCAAGGGCGTGATGCTCACCAAAAGCATAGAGGGCACGCACACCACTGTTCTCACAACAACGACTCTCTGGGATAAACAGACGGTTGTTAGGTAGTGCATACTGGTCTGCCCACCCTTTGAAACCCGTATCATAGATATCAGGGGCAAGCATGGCGAGTTGTGGAGCACCGGCATGCCACAGGTCAATGAGATGGGCAAGGGGCCCTGCCGATGGATATTGTCCCGGCTGTCTGCCCCGACTGTTCATAGCTGCATTGACATAGAGGGGCATCTGTGTGTGTCTACGAGCTGTCTCACAGAGCCTTCCCACATACTTCGCATAGTAATACGCCATGAAAATCTCGTCAGTATAGATATCATCTCCGAAGATGGATGTCCAAGAAGACCCAGCTAAATTCTCTCTGTCAAGGGAAGGCTTTGGGGTTGCTGCTCCGATGGAGGGCTTTATTCGTTTCTTGAGCCATGGGTGCAGTTCTTTTTGGTATTTTCTCAAATAGGTAACTAATTCTTTCGGAATACCATTTTTGTAGATTTCATCGGCAACTTTCGAGTGGTCACGAGCCGATTCCAGCATTCCGATCTCGTTCTCCACCTGTATCATGCTGACCACATCCTGCCCAGTCATGACGATATGTTTGATCAGCATCTCGAAAGCACGGTTGTCGGCTTGAAACACATTCTCAGAGAATGCGCTGGCGATCTCCAAAGGCTTCCCCTCCTTTGTACATGCTCGAGGAAACCGTTTCGTGTCTTTCTTAAACCACAACGGCGCATAGCATGACATAGAGTTTTTCCATGCGCCAAACCATAGGAACACGATTTTCAGGTCATTCTCACGAGCTCGTTGAATGGTACGGTCGATGAGGGTGAAGTCGAACTTCCCCTCCTCTGGCTCAATAAACTCCCAGTAGGCTGGCACCAATACCGTATTCAGTCCTAATGTCTTCATCCGTGGAATCACCTCATCGACATCCTCTACTGAGGTCACCGCAGAGTTACTTAACTCCCCACCAAGGACCAAAGGCATCTCCTGTGCCTGCAAACCACACACAACCAACAACATAATGACTAATAGTTTTGCTCGTTTCATAAAGTTCTAGTTTTATGCTCCTGCAAAAATAAGATATTTTTACTGAACTCCCAAATAATTGTCAGACAAAAACTCTATCGAATTATTTGGTCGTTTGCTTTATTCTGTGTAATTTTGCAACAAAACCTTTTAAAAGATATAAAACTATGGGCAAGATTAAGACTATCGGTATTCTCACGTCGGGTGGTGATGCTCCCGGCATGAACGCAGCTATTCGCGCCGTGACACGCGCAGGTATCTATAACCAGTTTAACATCAAAGGTATCTACAGGGGCTTTGATGGACTCATCAAGGGTGAAGTCAAGGATTTCACGACAGAGAATGTCAGTGGTATCATCACCAAGGGTGGTACCATTCTGAAGACTGCCCGCTCAAAGGAGTTCATGACTACCGAGGGTAGAGAGAAAGCGTATGAGACTTGCCAGCAGCAAGGTATTGACGCACTGGTGGTGATTGGTGGTAATGGCTCGCTGACGGGTGCCTGGAACTTTGGTGTGGAGTTTGACTTCCCTGTCATCGGACTGCCTGGTACCATCGATAACGACCTCTACGGCACGGATGCCACCATTGGTTATGACACGACGATGAACACTATCATGGACTGCGTAGACCGTATCCGTGACACCGCCAACTCACACGAGCGTATCTTCTTCGTCGAGGTGATGGGTCGTGATGCTGGTTTCCTGGCTCAGAACTGTGCCATCGCCTGTGGTGCAGAAGCCGCTATCGTACCAGAGGAGGTAACGGATGTCGACCAGTTGGCAGCCTTCATGGGTCGTGGTATCCGTAAGTCTAAGAAGTCATGTATCGTCATCGTATCAGAGAGTCCCAAATGTGGTGCCCTCTACTATGCCGACCGTGTGAAGAAGGAGTTCCCTGAGTTCGACGTACGCGTCTCCATCTTAGGACACCTGCAGCGTGGTGGTAGTCCTTCGGCACGTGACCGTATCCTTGCCAGCAGTATGGGTGTGGGAGCTATCGAGGCTATCATACAAGGACAGCGTAACGTGATGATCGGCTACCGCATGAACGAGATCGTCTATGTTCCTTTCTCTGAGTGCATCCGCACCGACAAGCGTTTCGACAAACGTCTGATCAGGGTTCTTGACGAACTGAGTATATAAAATAAAAGAATCCCGTTGACATCGTCAGCACTCAAGATACGGTGAATATTCAAAACCAGTACCCTGAATCGAGGGCACTGGTTTTGACCTTTTCGCAGGCACCAATATGAGCTGGGTATATCACGATCTCCCCAGTTTGATCTAAATACTGTTTGAAAAACTAGGACTCTCTGTGATCCACCACAAAGGTACAACATTTCTTTAAAAAGACAAAATGTTTGGACAGGAAAGTGAGGCTTTTGGGATACCACCATTTCCCGACACGTAATTTTTAAACCCCTTACACTTACACTTACAGTTACAATTTTGTGTTATTCTCTTTGAAAAACGGGGTCTTATATCATACTATATATATAATATATATATTATATATATAGTATATGTTTATACATAATTTATACGTAATTTGGTTTTCTCCTTATCGCAAACTCTAACTGTAAGTGTAAGTGTAAGACACACTAAAGGAGGTCGTATGCGGTAGTCTGGCACCCCTTAATTGGAAAAGATAGGGTTTTACGTCGTCTCCGATAATGGTTTAGGGGGTAAAAGTCATATCCTTTAGGGGGTATAACCTTTATCGGAAACGAGGCAAAGTCCTATGGAAAGCGATGTAAACCTATAGGTTTATTGGGACTTAGAGGAGATACCAGAAAAGCAACGCAATGTCTTGTTGTTATTTCTTGGCGAACTGTCCGAAATAGTTGAGGCAGACATCGCGCCACTCCTTGGCGTTCTCCACCTGTATCTTCAACCGCTCGTCGACCTCACGCCAACGCTGTTCGTCGACATACGCCCGCATCTTGTTATGCCACAGGTTCTGGTACGTCTCCGTCATGATGACACCTTGGTTGTAGTGATACTGCAACGACTCCCAGAGGGTGGACCCGTCTTTCATCTTATAGTCCCAAGGGACATGGTGGAACCAGAGCAGCAGGTTCTCAGGACACGTCTCCACCTTATTATATATAGAGGCGTATGGCTCCCGATACTGGCTCACGGCATTCGTTCCCGTAGAGGAGCGGTCGAAGCCCACCCCGTTCTTGTCAGCCTTGTGGTAGTAGACAGGACACCACTCCATGGGATAATCCGGTTTGAGACCGTCAGGCTCCGGACCATAGTGGTGGTCGAACTTAAAGATATGGTGCAAGCCGAGTGGCATCATATAGTTTACACAAGTCTCCCGACTCTCCTCCATGACGGTAGACATGAGGAACACGAAATTCTCGTCTATGGAGAAAGTCTGCTCCAACCACTCACGGGCAATCTGGTCAGACGACAGGGTGGGGTTCCACGCAAGACGTCCAAAGGCATACCAGTTAGCCTGTGAGAAATGATGTCCGCACCAGTTGGTGTCCTTTCCGATATTCGCCACGCCAGCGATACCAGCCAGCCAGTCGGGTTCCACAAACTGGAAGAACTCCTTCCACATGGGAGCGAGGTAAACCAGATGGAGCGACTGTCCCAGATACTCCTGAGTGATCTGTAACTCCACCATATTAGGAGTCTTGCTAACTTGGTCGAAGACAGGACTATACGGCTCACGAGGTTGGAAGTCGAGCGGACCGTTCTTTGTCTGCAGGATGACATTCTTATGGAACTTACCATCCAGCGGCTGGAACTCAGAGACGGCTTGTTTCACACGGTCCTCCCCTTTATGGTTGGCACCATAGACGAAGCAACGCCACATGACGATGCCAGCCCCCTCTTTCCTCCCCTGTTTAGGGGCGGCTTCCTCCAAAGCCTCCGCCAGCATATTGGCACCATCAGCATGCGTACGATGATAGTCACCGGGACCCGGTTGTCCCTCACTATTCGCTTTCACGAGGAAACCCCCAAAGTCAGGAATCAAATTATAGATCTCCCTCGCCTTGCTCCTCCACCACTTACGGACACTCGCATCCTTGGGGTCAGCCGTCACCGTCTGTCCGAGAGCCATCGGCGTGGCGAAATTGATAGAGAGGAAGACCCGTATACCATAGGGACGTAGGATATCAGCAATCTTCTTCACCTCCTTCAGATACGGTTTTGTCAGCATCTTCGGAGAAGCATTGACATTATTGAGTACCGAGCCGTTGATGCCGATGGACGCATTGGCACGGGCATACTCACGGATGAGTTGCTCATTCAGTTTAAACCACTCGAAGATACTCTCTCCCGCATAGCCACGCTCAACTGTTCCGTCGAGGTTGTCCCAGTGGTTGAGCAGGCGCAGCTTGAACTTAGGCTCCTGCTGCTCGTCTTTGATGGGCATGTCCGTAGCCTGCAACCGCAGCACCTCATAGGCACCGTAGAGCAGTCCGATATCACGATGTGCGGTAATGGTCAGCTGATCGTCATTGCCACTGATGACAAAGCCCTCATTGTCGGGCATTGACGGGTCGAGACGCAACATGACATGCGAGCCCTGATAATACTTCTGCAACTCCTCTTTGGCAATGGTGATGGTAGGTGATCCCGCAGGACTCTCCACCTGTGCAGTGTTAGAATTCTCATACCTCAGCCACAGGCGGTGTCCGTCTTCAGCCTGAGCCCACGTCACACTGACAATGGTTAAAATGGTCAATAATAGTTTTCTCATATCGTTACTCTGATTTGTTTGTCTCATTCTTCGCGTTGCTTCCCGCATACATTTTCACATACTCTTTAGGTGCCATACCGAAATACTTCTTGAACTGCGTCGAGAAATGCGTCTGGTTGTTGAACCCTACGGCAAAGGCAACCTGGGCGACATTCACCTTATTCTCCTTGATAAGACGTGCCGCCTGCTCAAGACGGATATTCTTAATGAACTCACTGCAGTTGATGCCAGCCAGTCGTTTCATCTGGCGGTGCAGATGCGTTCTGCTGACACCCACCCGCTGTGCCAAGTCTTCGATGGTGAACTTAGGATTAGAGATATTCTCGTTAATCTGTTGTATCACCCTCTCAAGGAAGATGTCGTCATTCCCCTTCATCTCCACCTCGTCCATATTCTCCTTCTTGATCTGCTGCACCTCATATTTCCCTTTCACACGACGTACATTATCCACCAGGTTGTCAATCAGGATATGCAGTTCCTCCATAGAGAACGGTTTGGCGAGGAAAGCGTCAGCACCCTTTTTCAGTCCCTCCAGTCGGAAAGACACCTCCGACTTCGAAGTCAGCAAGATGACAGGGATATCACTGACGTTGGTATTAGACTTGATACTTCTGAGCAAGGAGATACCATCCATCTCCGGCATCATCACATCCGTAATCACCAAGTCGAATTTATTGGAGAGTATCATCTTCAACGCTTCCTTACCATTGGCGGCATACTCAAAACGGTACCACTCCCCCAGCTCATGTTTGATATACGCTCCTATATTCGCATCGTCGTCGACTACCAGGATCTTGAGATTCTTAGAAGCCTGAAACTTTGGCAATTTCTGTCCGTTCAGTCTCATCGACTGAGGATTCTCCACTATCTCCTCCGGCTTGAGATGCTTATTTCCCAAGGGCAGCTCGACAGTCAGGATGGCACCGCTGCTCCCGTCAGTACGGTTGGCGGCACTGATCTTACCACCATGCATCTTTGTCAGCGCACGACAGAGGTTCAGACCTATTCCCGTACCGTCGATATGCAGGTCGGTGGATTTCCTGCCTTGATAGAAACGCTCGAAGAAACGCTCAGTGTTATTATCCTCGAAACCCATGCCATTGTCTATCACCTCAATGATGGCATGCTCCTTGTCGGGAGCGGTACTCAACCGGATGGATATCTCACCATGGTCATAGGTATACTTAAACGCATTCGACAGGAGGTTGGAGATGACCTTGTCAAACTGGATGCGGTCTATCCATGCCACCACAGGTTCCGAGGGATACTCATAGTTATAGGAGATATTCCGCTGTTGTGCGTTATACTCGTAAATCTTATAGATGCCACGGATAAACTCGTTCAGGTCGGTCTTCACACACGACAGCTTCATCTGGTTCTTGTCGATCTTCCTTTCGTCCAGTATCTGGTTGACCAGCAACATGAGCCGCTGGGCATTCTTGTCAATCGTATTCAGGTCTGTTTGGTTTACCGGGTCGTCCAAACGCTTCTTCAACTTCTCCAGCGGTCCCATGATCAGGGTCAGCGGAGAGCGGATATCATGTGTCGCATTGATCAGGAAGCGCATCTTCGTCTCCTCCAGGTCACGACGGCGCTGACGCTCCACATTGAAGATGATCAACCCCAGGAAGCCTGCGATGATACTGAGGTAGATCAGGTATGCCCACCACGACTTATACCAGGGTTGCAGCACGATGATATGCAGCAATCGTACATCCTCGCTGACGATACCGTTACTCGTTGCCCTGACCTCCACGAAATACTGTCCCGGCGGCAGTTGCGTGAAGGTGATCTGGTTGGCGCCCTCATTGGTCTGCATCCATGTCTTACTGCCGTTGACCCGATACTGGAATACGATATTGTCCGTATTCTGATAGTCGAGTAAGGAGAACTCCAGCGTAAAGGTGTTATCAGCATACTCCAACTGGAAATAGTCCTCCAGAGGATTCAAGGTGCGCCCATTGCTGAAGAAGCGGGTCAGGTACACCTTTCCCAAGTGAGCCGTCTGGTTATTGATGTCTTGAGGGTGGAAGGTGGTGATACCGTCTGCCGTTCCAAAGAATATCTGGTCGTCATAAGAATGGAGGGCAGCCCCCGTGATATACTCTTTCGACATCAGTCCATTACCTCCGATATGACCGATCAGCTGCTTCCGCTTGTCTGTATATTGCCAGATGCCGTTGGTGGTGGAGATCCATATATCCCCCTGGTTGTCCCTGACCATCGAGCAAATCATCTTGTCTCTCAGGATATGGGCGTTAGCGTCCTCTTTCACCTTGTTCGACTTCCAGCTGTAACGGTACAGACCCGCTTCGGTACCAATCAGCATATCCCCATCCTTCGTCTCACAAATAGCATAGCACTGCAGGTATTCCAGTATGGCGTTCCACCCACGACTGTTGAATATCTGTCCGTTAGGGTTCATCATCGACGTACCGTTGGTGGTCGCTATCCACAGCATGCCCCGTGAGTCAAAGGTCATCGCTTTGATCCAGTCATTACAGAGATAGCCCCCGCTACGGTTTGTCTGCTGCATACTGACCATCTGTGACTCATGGGTATTGGTGTCGTAGATACATAGTCCCATACCAAAGACACAGATATAGAGCCGTCCTTGTCCGTCATCCACCATACAGTTCAGTCCACGTCCGTCGAACGACTTCTCCATGATGATTCTCCCTGTCGAGGGATTGAATCTGTAGAGCGTGTTCTCTGTCGTCAGCCAGTACTGCCCCTGCTTATCACGATACATCACACGAGTACCTCCTGGTGATGCGGGATGTGCCAGGATATGTCCTGTCTGGTCGAAACGGTAAATACCATTATTCTGCAACGTACACCAGATGTCGCCATTCTCCCCGGGCACGATAGACGCCACATTACCGCCTGTGATATAATGCTGGTTGGAGAAGCTCCATGAGTTGAAGGAAGCCTTCTGCTTGGAGATGAGGATCAGTCCCTTGTTATAACAAGCCACCCATAAGTTCCGGTTCTTGTCTTCCATGACATCCACGATATTCGCAGACGACAGGTCGATACTGGCATTCGCATACTCTATGCGCTGCAGGCTCCGCCCACCTTTTGGCAGCAGCAGCACACCACATCCCGCCGTTGCGATATAGATATTCCCCTCACTGTCCATATTCGCCTCCTCGATACTGACATTAGGGTCCAGCAGAGAAAGGTCGACATCGGCACGCTGCAACTCCTCCGTCTGATAGTTATAGCTCATGATGCCATACATACAGATAATCAGCATCTCGTCCTTGGAGTACTCGATATAGCTCATGGGCTGTCCGCATTCCGACTGGTAGTCACGCAATGCCGCCGTCTTATGACCCCTCACCATATAACGGGTGATGGTGGGGATATGACTGCTACGCCAGAGATTTCCGTTACGGTCGATATGAATACGGCTGCAGAAGTCGTCGATATGCCGCTGGCAGAACAGTTCCTCATAATGAATATCGTCGCTCCCCTTCTTCAGGGAGAAGAGTCCATAGCCTGCCGTTCCTATCAACAGCCCACCTGTTGCCGTCTCTATCAGGGAACTGACACGCGGTGTGCGGTTGTCTGGGAATTTGTATCGCTTGAAACAGTCGTGCTCGTAGTCATACCGTGCGAGACCCTTTGAGCCTCCCACCCACAGGTTACCGCTCTTGTCCACAAACAAGGAGGCTATCTCATTGTCTGATATCGAGGTAGAGTCCTGCTTGTTATGATGGTATGTCGTATAGCGATAGCCGTCAAACTTATTCAGTCCGAACTCCGTACCTATCCATATATACCCATAATGGTCCTGACAGATACAGGTGATCAACCCACTCGACAACCTGTCGGGCGTATAGAGATGACCAGTGTCAGCATGGCACCCCATCCCATAGAGGAGACAGGCTACCAGAAATAGTTGATGACATAAGTATTTCATAATAGTTATGCTAGTATGGTTTTCTTCTTATTGTCTCTTCAATAGATTCAACTTCTGTTTCGGAGCCAGCACGTTACTTACCTGCTCGGTATACACTGTCAGGTTAGCACTGACCTTTCCTCTGATGTCACGGCTCGATGCTCCAATCTCGAAGGAGTACTGTCCTGTCTCGACGATCCAACGGCTGTTAGCCTCGTCGAAGGAAGCGAGGTCACGCTTTGCCATCTGGATGGTCAGCGTCTGACTCTCTCCGGGTTTCAGCTCACGGGTCTTGGCGAATCCCTTCAGCTCATGCCGGGGCTTCTCTATCGTACCCTTGGGGGCTGCGACATACACCTGTGCGATCTCCTTACCAGCCACCGTACCGTTGTTCTTCACCGTCACACTCACGATGATATTGTCACCACTCACCTTCACGGCAGGCTTGCTGTACTCGAAGGTCGTGTAGCTGAGACCATAACCGAATGGATAGGCGACATTCTTGTCGAAGGAGTCAAAGTAGCGATAACCTACATAGATGTCCTCCTCGTGATTGGTATAGGCATACCCGGAGATCGGCATTTTCTGCCCGGACATCTCCTTAAAGGTATAGAAGTCCACGTTTCCTGGGAAGTTCTTCGTAGAGGGATGGTCTGTGGCGGCAATAGGCCATGTCATGGTGAGCTTGCCGGAAGGGTTGACCTTACCCGTCAACAGGTCGGCGATGGAGTTACCACCCTCCATACCTGGTTGCCATGCGCAGAAGACAGCGTCAGGATAACTGCTCCAAGAGGCTGTCTCGATGACACTGCCGGAGTTGATGATGACGATGACTGGCTTACCAGCGGCATGGAATGTGTTGCAGACATCAATGATCAGGCTTCGCTCCTCAGGCATCAGGTTAAACTCCGTGTCGATATCACGGTCGATACCCTCACCAGCCTGACGGGCAATGGTGATAATGGCGGCATCAGCATTTGTCACCTCCTTTTGGATACATACTGGATCGATACTGATCTCTGGGTATTTCTGCTGTCCGAAGTATTCCATCTGATACCACTTGGCAGGATGCCGCTCTGCCTGGAACTTCACTTTGGCAAATGCGATATACTTACGATAGATATCGGTCAGGGTCTCGGAGGAGCTGATACCTGCATTCTTCAGACCTTCCAGCATGTCCACCACATAAGGGGGATGCACACAGCCAGAACCAGTGCCACCGCTGAGGAAGTCATAAGACTTCTCACCAAAGAGGGCGACGGTCTTAACGGCATCTTCCTTCCAAGGCAACGCACCATTGTTCTTCAACATAACGATACCTTCGGCAGCACTCTGACGGGTGATTGCGGCATGTGCCTTGAAGTCAGGATTGTTCGAGGCCGGATACTGGTGGAAACTTGGTGTCTTCACGATATACTCCAGCATACGACGAACATTCCTGTCGACATCGGCGATATCGAGTTTTCCTTCCTTGACACCCTTGATAATCTCCTCCACCTGAGCCGGCTGACCGGGTTCCATCAGGTCGTTACCAGCATGAACCTCTGAGATGGTGGTCAGCCCTTTGCGGATACCAATCCAGTCTGTCATCACAATACCCTTATATCCCCAGTCGTCACGCAGGATACTCGTCAGCAGGTCGTGATTACCCATGGAGTATGTCCCGTTAATCTGGTTATAGGAAGCCATGATGGTCCAAGGGTTACTCTCACGGACAGCGATCTCAAAACCACGAAGGTAGAGCTCACGAGCCGCACGCTGACTGACACGCTCGTCGACACTGGTGCGGTCTGTCTCCTGAGAGTTGACGGCAAAGTGCTTGGCACTCACACCAGCCCCCTGACTCTGCACACCATTGATATAGGCGGCGGCTATCTTACCCGTCAGCAACGGGTCTTCTGAATAATACTCAAAGTTACGACCGCATAGCGGGTTACGGTGCAGGTTCATACCAGGACCTAAAATGACGTCACAACGATATTCCTTGGTCTCGTTGCCTATCGCCTCTCCCACTTTCGACACCAGCTCCGTATTCCATGTGGAGGCAAGACAACTGCCGATAGGGAATGCGGTAGCATAGTAGGTCTTATTGGTCCCCTTACGGGTGGGGTCGATACGTACTCCCGCAGGACCGTCAGTGAGGACCGTGGCGGGAATACCCAGACGGGGTATTGCCGGCGATGTTCCTGCGGCACCAGCCACCAGGTCAGCCTCACCACCTACTACGGCTCCAGTACCGAAGAAGTTATTGGCTCCGCCCACTAATAGTTTTGCTTTCTCCTCCAGGGTCATTGCCTTCAAAACCTCATCGATGTTGTCGGCTCTCAGTTTTGGTTGTGCTGTCATTGTTGTCGCTGTTAGACTGGCTACTACGCCAAGTAATAGTAATCTTTTCTTCATTTTAGTAATGCATTTAGTTATTTTGCAAAGATACGTCTTTTTGCGTAAGTAGCCAAATTTAATGTCATATTTTTACTTCTATTGTCTGTAGTTTGGGAAAAAAAGTGTACCTTTGCACCCAATATTATAAATAATTAAGGAATTAAAAAGATAAGATTATGGCAAAGAAAGCATTACTCATGATTCTCGATGGATGGGGAATCGGTAAGCATGGAAAGGGTGACGTGATCTATAACACGCCGACTCCGTATTTGGATTATCTCACAGCCGTCTCGGCTCACTCTCAGCTACAGGCTTCTGGTGAGGACGTGGGTCTGCCCGACGGACAGATGGGTAACTCTGAGGTAGGTCACCTGAATATCGGCGCAGGACGTATCGTCTATCAAGACTTGGTGAAAATCAACCGTGCCTGCAAGGACAACTCTATCGTGGAGAACGCACAGGTGAAGGCGGCCTATACATATGCCAAGGAGCATAACAAGAAACTGCACCTGATGGGACTGACCTCTGACGGTGGTGTGCACTCTTCTTTGGATCATCTCTTCAAACTCATCGAGGTGGGTAAGCACTATGGTCTGAAGAACCAGACTTTCGTACATTGCTTCATGGACGGTCGTGATACGGACCCGAAGAGCGGTAAGGGCTTCATCGAGCAGGTCAGCAAGGTATGTGCCGAGAATGACGCCGCTATCGCCAGCATCGTAGGACGTTTCTACGCCATGGACCGTGACAAGCGCTGGGAGCGTGTCAAGGAGGCTTATGACTTGCTCGTCAAGGGTGAGGGTAAGCAGAGTGCTGATATGGTGGCTGCCATGCAGGAGAGTTATGACGAGGGCGTGACTGATGAGTTTATCAAACCTATCCATAATACGGCTGTTAATGGACTGATTGAGGAGGGTGACGTGATTATCTTCATCAACTTCCGTAACGACCGCGCCAAGGAGTTGACGATCGTACTGACCCAGCAGGATATGCCTGAGCAGGGTATGAAGACCATCCCCGGACTGCAGTACTACTGCATGACTCCATACGACGCTTCTTTCACTGGGGTACATATCCTCTTCCCGAAAGAGAATGTGGAGGATACCTTAGGGGAGTATCTCTCCCGTCAGGGCAAGAAGCAGCTGCATACTGCCGAGACAGAGAAATACGCTCATGTCACCTTCTTCTTCAATGGTGGTCGTGAGGAGCCCTTCGAGGGTGAGGACCGCATCCTGGTTCCTTCTCCGAAAGTCGCTACTTACGACTTGAAACCGGAGATGTCCGCCTATGAGGTGAAAGACAAGCTGGTGGCTGCCATCAATGAGAACAAGTACGACTTCATCGTGGTGAACTTCGCCAATGGTGACATGGTGGGACACACGGGTGTCTATAACGCCATCGCCAAGGCTGTATGGGCTGTCGACCACTGCGTGCAGGATGTCATCGAGGCGGCAAAGGCTAACGACTATGAGGCGATCATCATTGCTGACCATGGTAATGCTGATAATGCCATCAATCCTGACGGTACCCCGAACACGGCTCACTCGCTGAACCCCGTTCCCTTCATCTATGTCACCAACAACAACTCGGCGACGGTGAAGGACGGTCGTCTTGCCGACGTGGCTCCCTCTATCCTCCATATCATGGGCTTGGAGCAGCCTGCCGACATGACGGGTGAGTGCCTGATACAGGATTAATCCCTGTTACTGACAATATCTTTCGGGTATTATTTTGCTGACTCGCAGGCAAAATGATACCCGTTTGTTTATCTGTCCTCCCACTACGCCTATTCGGAATTTATTGTAATTTTGCAGAAAATTCCGAATGAAACCTTGCTTGTATTCGGAATTTATTGTAATTTTGCAGAAAATTCCGAATAGAATGACGCAATACGTTCAAAGAGAGACTTATTTAAAACAACTCATTGACAGAAAAGACAATGGGGAAATCAAGATTATTACTGGTCCCAGGCGATGTGGTAAGTCTTGGTTGTTGAACAGAATCTTCAAAGACTATCTGTTGTCTATTGGTGTACCCGAGGAAAACATCATTATCGTGTCTTTTGATATAGACGATGAGGAACATGAAGATTTGACTAACAAAGAGGCGTTGAAGACTTACCTGTATAGCCAGATTACTTCCACTACCTCACCTTATTATATTATTCTCGATGAGGTACAGGAGGTTGACGGTTTTGAGAAAATTGTCAACGGGCTGAATGCCAAAGAGAATATCGACGTCTATATTACTGGTAGTAACTCTCATTTCCTATCCTCTGATATCAAGACCATTTTCAGAGGGCGAGGCGATGAGGTGAGAGTCTATCCTTTTTCCTTTAAGGAATTCTGCTCTAACCGCCAGGAACCAGTCAGTGAATTGTGGAAGGAGTATTATACTTATGGTGGTATGCCTGGTCTGCTAAAGCAACGCTCTCCTGAACAGAAAGTGGCCTATTTGCAACGCCTATGGGCTAAAACATATATAGATGATGTGATTGAGCGGCACCATATCAAGAGCCGGGAAGCCTTATCCTCTCTTGTTGATGCGCTCTGCTCTTCTGTTGGCTCACTGACTAATCCTAATCGTATCAGCCGGATATTGGAGAGTGTGCAACAAGTGAAGATAGATTCTGATACTGTCTCTAACTATATCAGCTATTTAGAGAACGCATTCTTGTTTGAGGGGGCTAAACGCTACAATATCAAAGGTAACAAATATTTTGCGAGTATCAAAAAATACTATGCGGTGGATGTCGGACTACGAAATGCGAAACTCAATTTCCGTCAGCAGGAGATTACCCATATTATGGAGAATATCATCTACAATGAACTCCGAATGCGTGGCTTCACCGTTGATGTGGGTTTGGTTGAGGCTCGTGAGTCCCGGAACGGCAAAGTGGAATATGTCCAATATGAGATTGATTTCATCGCCAGCAATGGAACTGATAAGTACTATATCCAATCGGCATTCGCCATCGATAGCGAGGAGAAGCGCCAACAAGAACTGACCTCCCTGTTAAAGATTGACGATAGTTTCCAGAAGATTGTCATTGTAGGTCAGGATATCGCTGAATACACTGACAACAAAGGCATCCGATTCATGGGACTCTTCCAGTTCCTGAACGGATAAGGATGTCATTAAAGATTTATATGATAACAAAAAGGAGGTGTGCAATTTTTGACACACCTCCCTTTTTGTCACTATAATTCTTTATAAAATGATATCCCTAATAATTCTTCGGGAGTCATCTCCAAAGATTTTGACCCTACAGTGATATCATCAACTTCCCTTTCTGGTAATACTGGAGATGTTGCAAGCATCCCTGTTGTGCTTATTTCTATTGTCTCCAGCTCTGGTTTTAAATATACTTTTTTCATTTCCATCTGATTTGGTTACTTAACGAAATATTTCTTTTTACCTTTGATAAATAATCCTTTCGTCTTATTATTCGTCTTGATACCTTGTAAGGTATATATTTCAGACGTTTGACTATCACTCTTCAGATTGGTGATGTTCGTTGTACCAGGATCATCTATCGTGATGGAACGAGCATCACTTGCCCCATTTAGAGCCAAATAAGCACGGAATGACTTAACGGTAGCATTATTACCAATACGGACAAAATTTCCATCTGCTTCATTATAGGCAAAATAGGTTGTGCTGGCATCTGATGATAATACTTGATTCTCAAAAGATCCCTTCATAGAGATTTTTCCTTGTGACACATCAATTGGAGTAGAAGAAAGGTCACCTAACGTAATATCCTCGATATCAGCAAAGGTTGCTAATGCTGATGAATTGGTTACGAGATAAGGAGTATTGGCTGCCATTTCCTCCACAGGAGAGAATTTCACAGAATTGGCTGAGGCATTAAAGCCTGCCAGTTTCTCTATTTCACATCCTTTGGCTTTAATCGCTGATACTTGTGTGGCATTTAATGCGAATGGCAGACATACCGTTGATTTCTGTGCAGCGAACTCACGTTTCAATCCACCTTTCGTTCCTATTGCATATACCACATTATCTGGTATAACCAATTCTGCACCCAACTCTGTGACTCCTGAAAGATTCAGAGAGCGCAAGTTGCTATTGGAAGCTATTTGGGTGTTTAACTCATCGACTACAAATGAAGGTACATAGCCGACCAAAGAGCTCATATCAACATCTGCCTCTGTCTGTAATGGCGATACTACACCGTCATCACTTACCTCAACATAAGAGAGGACATCATTCAGAACGATGGAGGAAGTAACAGACTCCACCAGCTTGATATTTGTCATCTTGATAGGATATATTCCTGGTTTCAGCTCACTACTTGTCTTGAAATAGATAAACATAATACAGCCCTCTCCCTTCTCAATCTTACGCATTTCACCGCCTGGTATAAACATAAAGCGAGTATAACCCGATGACAGGACGTTAGTCTGAAAACTGAAATCATATTCCGTGACGTAATTCTTTCCTTTTTTAGTCGTCGTGGAAGGTATTCTTTCATCAAACTCATAGTCCATGTATTCTATGCCATCAGGAAAGAGCAGGTCAAACTGAAGGTTTGCAACATCGAAAGACTCATTGACCAACCAAAGTTCCATATAATAGTCATACTCATCATTTTCTATCCCAGCTTCTGTTACAATGGGCTTTATCTGTAGTTCATCTAATGCGCTGACATGACAAGCCAGCGTTATCAATGTTATTAAACTTAATATTCGTTTCATTTCTTAATCTTGCTTTATTGTTCCAATGCTATTTCCACGACACCGAGCACATCTTGGGCATCAATCTCGTCATCCTCATTAATGTCTGAAACCTCCTCAATAAAGGTGTCAGTCGATTTCTGGAGAGAGACAGTTACCATATTCAAGACATCCATGGCATCCACCACATCATCACCATTTGTATCACCCAGTTTATAGACAGAGATTCTACCGTTACGCGTTGAGGCAGTAACAGTGTTCCCATCTTCTTCTGTCACGGATACTTGATTGATGACTATAGGGTATCCTTGTCCTGTTGTAATATCCTCAGGAACATCAACAGAGAACACTAACAGAGGATAGTCACCGTCACCTGCACTACC
The DNA here is from genome assembly GCA_937916405.1 of uncultured Prevotella sp. Lineage (GTDB taxonomy): Bacteria > Bacteroidota > Bacteroidia > Bacteroidales > Bacteroidaceae > Prevotella. The sequence goes on along the minus strand of CALFUF010000036.1, from coordinate 8,711 downwards.
ACCGATAAGAGAGAATACATAAGTATTGGCATCAACAGCATTGTATGATACGGTATATCCGTCAGTCTTATCTGACATCTCTACGGTCTCCAGATTAGGTGTCAACCCTTCTGGGAAGGTCAACTGGAAAGTCATGTCACCAAGATTAGCAAGTGATGAGAGGTAGACTGGGAATTTCACTGTGGTACCAGGTTTCGTCACCATATTCATCATATAAAACGCATATTTCTTGGTAGTAGGCATTCCTGGCTCTGCCGGACTATCCGGGTCAAAGACGAATCGAGCCTCAAATGATACATTCTCTGTTCCTATCGTATAGCTAAAATATGACAGCGTAGTGTACAACTCTCCATTCAGGAACCAGCCCTCAAAACGATATCCCGTGTTACAGGTTGCATTAAGATACACACTGGTTCCGGTCAGCTCACGCACCATACTGAAGTTTGTATATCCTCCTTCTGTTGCCGTGGCGATCACAGAATGCTTTACGATTGGCTCATCCGGCTCTCCAGGGTTGTTTGGATTAAACGTGAATCGTGCCTCTAAGTTTGTCGTACCTTCTGGCATTACGTAGTTGAAGTATCTGCTTGTCGACACACAGACTCCATTCTCATCATACCATCCATCGAAGTCAAAGCCTGTATTCGTATAGGCAGAAAGACCAACGCTCGCTCCAGCGAGATAACGACCGCCACCACTGACAGAACCACCTTCTGTGGTTGTCAGATTCAATCGATAATAGAGAATATTAACAGGGTCATCCGGCTCTTGGGGAGAGTTTGGATTAAAGGTGTAATTGGCTGTCAGCACCTCCGCACGCTCTCCTTTTGTAAAGGCAAAATAAGGATCCGTAGATACCGTATTGCCGTTCTCATCAGTCCATTTATCAAAAACAAAGCCCGAATAGCAGTATGCACGCAATGGAACAACCGTCCCTTCTGCATACGTTCCACTGCCTGAGGTCCATCCCGCTTCGCTTGGAGACACTCGTAGCTCCAGTCTCATAGGCGGCAAGCCCGGCTCTGGCGGGTCTACGGGGTTAAAGTCGAATTGTCCCCAACTGTTGATGCTACATAGGAGTAGCATCAACAAGGACAAATATCTGATTCGTTTCATCATATGCGTACATTATTTAATAATGACCTTCTTGCCATTCACTACATAAACACCCGTTGTCGGAACGTCCACACGCTGACCGTTCAGGTTATAGTAAACATTCTTCTCCGTCTGGGTCTTATCAACCACCTTGATACCTGTAACCTCACCAGGTGAGAGATGCAACTCAAATCGATTGGTGTCTGTACCAGCCTCAGCACTAAAGGTATAGGAGTCTGAAGAGAGATTGGTCTCTATACCTGTCTGCTTGTCAACCAATACTGCCTCCAAGAATGCGTTGCGATTACTATTGATGGTATAAGTTCCGTTTGCAGGGATCAATACACCAATCTGTATGATGCCATCACCGGCAGGACGCTCATTAATCGCCATCTGGATACCATTCTGAATAGTATATATCTGAGGAGTTGCTGCATTCATCGAGAAGAACTTGCTGGCATCGCAACTGGTCTCATAATCCATCTTCGCATTCGCATTCAGTACAAAACGAGTCTTATCTGCTCTCTCACCATCAGTAATCTCGATATCTATCAGTTTACGAGATGCTGCAACAGAAGAAGATGCATCGTGCTCACTTTCTGTCATACCGTCGAGATAGCGTGATGCATTCTGACTTTCAATCTCGTCGGTCATCTGGCGACCGTCGATTGGGAATGAAATGGAAGCTATCTCCTCATTAGGGCACTGCACAAAGAATGCCTCATTAGGTAAGATGGCATAGTCATCATCAATGACAGAATAAGCGGTATAGCTCTGATAATATGGATGCCAACAAGTTATAGGAGCAGTAAAGTTCAGCTTATGGATGTTATAGTAGCTCATCCATGGGTTACCTACAAGGTTCCATCCTTTATGCTCTTTATTCTCTGAGGCATTTACACTGAGTGCCTTCGTGAAAATCTTATTGGCAAGGACATACTGTTTTGACGCATTATCCTGAGCCTTGAAAGTCGACCAACCTTCCTGACTTGTCTGGAAGATAAATCCTGTTCCTGCAGGAATGATATCATCCTTCGAATAGTTCTTCCAGTTGCCACCAGTACCGTTCTCTGCACGGTTGGCGCCATCATAGTAACGAACGACAAAACTTGCACTATTCGTAATGTCACCAACTTTGGTGTCAAAGGGTAAGGTTACAAAATACCAACGTTTACTCTCGGTATAGAGTTTATGTGTGTAATCTCCTGTAATACTGATATTCTCACAGTTGCTCAATACCTGACTGGCGGATTCTATCTTATTAGAATACCGGTTCGTCTTCTGCTCTGTCTGGAAATTATTAATTGTCATGGCATCATCCCCATTGATGGTCCAATAGCCACCACCTAATACAGAGACGTTGGGTGTTCCTTCGAAACGCTCACCTGCTGACATTTTCAGTGGCTGGGTAATATACCAGTCTGTAATATCTGATGTGCTGAATCCTGTGATATTATAGTTATACCAATACTCATCCAACTTATAAGTGTTCACCAAATATGAAGGAACATGGATGGTGATGTTTGAAGCGGTATTATTAGAGAAAATATTCTTATACCGAGATTTCACCATTGTTGGTGACTTGAAATAGACATCAGTCAAGTTGGGACAGGAACTGAGCATATAGTAAACCTCATTATACAACGTTGTGGGAAGTTCTATATTGGTCAGGTTCTTACAATTTTCAAAAGCATATGAATCAATAGTAGTTCCCTCGTTGATTTTCACATTATCCATACTGGTATTATAAAACGCTCTGTAACCAATGTTTGTCAGCGTTGAGGGAATAGAGCTGTTAAATGAATAACAATTGTAGAAAGCTTCTGATTTGATAGAAATAATTCCCTCCGGTATCTCAAATGGTTGAAGAACATAACACCCTTCGAAACAATCCTGAGGAACGACCTTTGCCGCAGCAGGGACGGTTACTTGCTGCAATGATCTACAATATTCGAAAGCACCGTCCCCGATGGTAGTTACTGTTTCTGGAATCAATGCCTTTTGAATACGAGTATCATAAAAAGCATACTTTTCAATAGTCGTCAAGCCTTCCGGGAAGGTGATTTCGTCAAGATAAGTACCATTAAAAGCATTAGGATTGATCACCTTTAAGGTGTTAGGCAACTTTACTTCATGAAGGAAAGACAATTCATTACTATGGTAATCTCTACTTAATTGTTTTTCTGGAATCTCCGTATTAGTTGTATTCGTCAAATCAAGGGAGAAAATACTGGTCATCATCAGGATGCGTGCCCAGTCGTCATCATTCATCTCACCGCTTACAATCAGTTTACGGACATTTTGCACATGGTCTGTCTGGCTCAGCACCTCTGTACCAAGGCTTCCTGGCTCTTTCAGGCTGACGATGATTGTTGGTGTCTTCTCTACACCAATATTGCTAATATAGCAATAATTACCATCCTTTGTCATATTAATGTGTTTGAGTTCTATCTCATGCTTACCTGGTGTCAACTCTACAAAATAGCGATAATAACTATTTCCTTGGTACTTGTTTACGGTTTGAACAAGTGTATTGTCTAAATAGACTTCTAATACGCCTCTCGCATAGGAAGAAGAATAATCAAAGACAAATGTAGCATCTTCATCCACCTCAACAACAGCATTCAAAGATGCTGTGCCATTTGAGACCCAATGACTTAATCGATAAGAATCACTACTATAAGTCCATGGATCTGATGTATTCATCTCTAATAATACCTTGTAATCAGACCATTCTGGAATCTTTATTTTGTTGCTTGCATCAACAGCTTTATTCAAAGCATCGGCAGCCTCCTGCAATGCATAGTTACTGCTACTCTCGTTTTCATAGACATTCTCATATTTGTCAACAAGATAGCCGTCCGCAGATTCCAAGGCACGATAGAGGTTTCGCTTAGCGATGAAACGGGTTGTCTCATCCACATCTAACAGCTGCCAAACAATATTTCCCTCTGTAAGATTACTACTTAATGCATTATTATTGTTTTCGGCAAAACCAATATACTCAGATTCTGTACTATTATAAACACGCTTGATAGTATAACCACCATTCACAGCCTGTATCGTAAAACGAAGACTTTCATCTGTACTTGAGTAATAGCTCTTGCAGCTGACTCTTTGACTAGCTCCTACCATATAATATTCAGTGTCAACGAATTGAATAGAGTATTGTGTACCATTCACTAGTGAAATCTTCACAGCAGATCCTTTGTCGGTTAGAGCCTTTGGGTAGGAAGATACTGTATTATTAAAAAACAGGAATCTGTCACTTCCCACATTATAGAGATAATAGGTCTTTCCACTTTCCAACGACTTGGCGGTTGGGAAAGTCGGAGCAGTACGCGCCCATGCACTTTGCATGGAACAGATGCTTACTACAAATAAGGTAAGCAGGAGTCTAAAGTTCTTCATAATTCTTAAATTTTAGTACATAATTATATAAAAAATGTTATTCATTCACGCACATACAAAAAACGTGGAACTGCTAATGCTCCACATCCCTGACTTGAGGCTCTGGTAAACCCATACAAAAAGACATAAAGATAACAGATCCACGCTATACATGCGTGAACCATTGTCACTCTTTCTTGTTTGTATTTCGAAATTTACCAGATTTCAAGTCACAAGATAAAAGCACAACGCTTCATTTTTATTCCCACGAAAGAAGCACCCGCCCTGCCATTTATATGATGTCTCACAAGACAACGACAAAGGCTTCTGCTTAGACTTTAGGTCTGTCGCCAATTCATGGCAACGCGACAAAGATAGGTATTTTTATTAGAATCTCCAAATTTTTTTTAAGAAAAATTCGGAATTAAAGTATTCACACCATTAAACTATAGAGTCAATCAGCAAGTGCAAGTTGGTTGCAAAGTTAGTTATAATATTTGAAAAAGACCTCATTTGGCGTGAGGAAATTTAGTTTTTCCCTTGGTCTTCTGTCGCGATTAAGAGAATACAGACGAAAGTTCGCTTTCAGTCGACTGAGCGTGGGCGACTTCGCAAGCAGAAAAAACAACGAATAAAGCCGTGCGAAAGTTAAGCCAGAGAGAAAATACTACATGTGATTTTAAAAATCGCGAAAAATCTGCAAATCTGCAAATAAACCGTGTAACCTTCTGGATGACAAAAGATTGCGCATTTGCAGATTCAGTGGCAGATTTGCAGATTTATGCCAAAAATCAGCGAAATATAGTATCAAGAAGCCTTGTAGTTACCTGTTTTATCCAAAGTGGTTTACTTGAATCTGGTCTCTCCCTATGTGTTTTAACTTCACAGCCTTATCCTTTTCGTTTTGTTCAATGCCTGGGACCAAAGTAAACCCTCTGGGAAACCGATGGGTTCCTTGGGGGAAACCAGTGGTTTCCTTACTGGAACCCATCGGTTTCCTCCGTGGGAACCACCCTTTTACCCCATTCGGACTACTCACTAACCATATCCGAGCGAGGTTGAAGGAGTTTAATGCTCCTTGATAAGCCTCGCTGTGGCTGACGGTTCGGAAGAAACAAACGAGTTTGTTTTGTTCTCGACTTTCCGTAACTTTGGTTTCACCGAACTTACTTGGCACTCGGAAATGCTCAAATAAATTTGGCATTTCTCTCGTTTTTTCATAACTTTGTAAGAATTTGCAGGTTTTCTTTATATAAAGGCGTTGCAGAGGATTGAGGATTTTGAGGGTTACGGATAAGAGACCGTTCTCAATTCAATGTTCTGCTATGAATTGCTTAAAAGAACACCCGACTCGGAGCCACCGCCTGTTTCATGACTCATCGTCGGGCGCAAAGGTAGGCATTATTTTACAAACGACAAAATAATGAAGCCATTATTTTCCTCAGCCATGAGGGGTTGTCCTTCCTTAATGCCCAAATTGTCTCATGCTGCCACCCATCAAAGAATCCCATCCGCTGCATGGGCAGATGCTTGTATTTCTTCAATAATCTAAAGATGTCCTCGCGGAAAGTGTTGCTTGAATCTACAGCATCACAGAGATACAGCATAGCAGTGATGATATAGAAAGGTCGCTTGGCCTCTGTGTCTGACAACTGTCTTGAAAGCCAAGGATATTGAGGATTTAGTGGTTCTGACGGACGCTTTACCATATTGCGACTCCACAGACGTGAATGATGGGCTATGATATTTCGTAGATAGGCAATTGCTTCCAACCAACTGGCAAGGTCGCTGTGGATGCTCAAACCGAAATCCTTGGCAATCTGTGATTTGGCAGGCAGTTGGTGCCCAATGTTCTTATATAGTTTCGATAAGTCACCCAATGTAGCCACCTCCAAGATAATCCAAGCGTCAGGGTCTTCATCGCTCTGCCAACCGTTCTGAATCTGGTTAGGATGCTGTCGTCGATAGTCTTTGGCGAACACCTCACCACTTTCAGCGAACTCTATTTGCAGATGCTGTAACTGGCTTGCATGCTGACGGGCATTGTTGAAAAGGCTGCTGTCCATATACCATAGACCGCCGTGAGCCTGCGACATGTAATAGATCAACTTTGTGCGTAGAGCAATCTCAATGGTGTCAATCGCTGTAAATAGCACCTTGCGCAAAGCATTGTCAAACTCATAACGTTCAATGACATCCTCGAAGTAGCATCCGCTGTTGAAAATATGGTTAACGGGATCTCGCTGCATATCCCACCAATAGGCTTTCAGCCGGAAGTAACTGATACGCTTTAGGCATGTGACAGCAAAATCCTTGTCGCGGAACAACATTCCCCGATGCTCCAGCAGATTAATCTGCTCCTGAATGGTTCTCGATGCTTTGTTAGCCATATTTCATAAAATGACCCGCCGGCAGTTCTGATGGTATGCACAGCGGGTACTGTTATCGTAAGACGGGTGTCTAACCCAAATCTTTCTAATTTTCGGTGCAAAGATAGTCTTTTTATTCTAAATACACAAACTTTTCCACTAAATATTCATAAAATAGGGTCAAAAATTCCTCAACCAACTCCTTAATCGTCAAATATTTCGTACCTTTGCACACGTGTTTCCACGGAGGCACGAATCTTTTTATTGCTCAATCTCTCTACCGAACTTGCACCTCGAACGAGACTTTAAGAGCAAAATCAAATATCCATTGGAGCTGCGCTTCATAGCGCAGTCTCCAACCATAGGATATTTGGGGCAGTGCAAGACCCGGTAGAGAGTATGGACGGGGTCTGCGCTTTCTTTATGCCCATACTGATTGTGCATCCCCAATGAAGAGAGTAAAGCAATAAAGAGTCAACAAATGAGCGAATACTATTACTACGGATTGGCGGCAATGATGTATGTGACGAGGAACTGGCAAGGCACATGCTCCTGTTTACGGTATTCACAGGACTGGCTTACGTGGACTTGACGAGGCTTCACCCAGAACACATTCAGACTGATGCCAAAGGAAGACGGTTCATCCGCAAGTGTCGTCAAAAGACGGAGGTGGAGACCTTTGTGCCGTTGCATCCCATAGCAGAGCAGATTCTGACCCTCTACAATACGACGGACAATAGTAAGCCCGTGTTCCCCTTGCCACCATATGCCAATTACAGGCTATACAAGGAGTTTGTGGCTATCGGCATCTTCCTCGGACTTGACCGCAATCTCTCTCATCACGATGCCCGCCACACGAATGCGACTTTGTTAGTCTCGGCAGGCGTAAACATGGAGAGTGTTTCCAAGATGATGGGGCACTCCAGCATCAAGAGCACTCAAAAGTATGCGCAGATTACCGTCAACCGTATCTCACAGGAAATTGACAGACTGATGGAACGCAGAAAAGAGAAAGAACAACAGACCCCACAACATAATAGCGACAATGGCAACAACAAGCATTTCAATGATTCCCAAGGATGTCTTTGAACGAGGCATCATCAGAATGACGGAGGGAGGCATCATTACCATGCCCGACAAGGACGTGTGGATGACGGTGGACGAGATAGCAGACATGCTTTTCGTTTCATCAGCCGTTGTGTTCCGCACGATACGCTCTATATATAATAAAGGTATTGCGCATGAGGAAGATACTCACGGTACATTCCGTCTGTTCCCCTATCATCCTAACTGGAACATAGACGTGTACAATCTTGAAATGTTCATCCGTCTGGCATACACCATCGAGAGCGACAACAGTCGCAAATTCCGTCAATTCATCATGAACCGACTGATGGACAGACCCATGTACGAGAATGTTTGCGTAGTCTTGGATATAAGATAGAATCAACTTGCTTTCAACCAAGCGTTTTCACTGTGGGAAAAACGAATTTGACCTGTTTGGTCTTCTCTTAACCAAATGGTTCTATAATTTCCTTGGCGTCATGTCTGTCTCATTCTTCTCCAAGTTCTTGAAGAATGAAACAAACATGACACTTAGGAGTACAGAATTTGGAAAAAGAGAATGGTTACCACCTGTTTGTCTTGTAAGCGGAGCAGTCAAAGAGCTTTGGTGGGTATATAAACTCAGTAGTATTTCTCTTGATACACATGGAAGGAACTGATCCCGTTCTGCTCGTCGAAGCAGATTTTGTCTTCACGTGCGAGCCAACCGATGGCGGCACAGACGGATTCTGAGTCGAGTAGAGTTTCGCGCTGCAGGTCTTCAAATGAAAGTGGACCTTTTTCGTTGAGTGC
>CALFUF010000035.1 GCA_937916405.1 uncultured Prevotella sp. | reverse complement strand
AGTAAGCCACACGCTTGTTCATCCAAGGGTGGACGAGGGTCGTCTGCGCCATCATGGGGAGCATCGTCAGCCAGCAGATGGCAAGGGTTATCATACGTTTTCTCATCTTTATTGTTTTAGTATTAGGGGCAAAGTTACTTCTTTTTCTTCAGAAGTGAGGGGGTTTTATTCTTTTTTAAGATACTGATTGAGTGGTTGAGCGAAATAAATCACTATCTTTGCCGCGTGTTTTTAAACAAATTAGAAAAAATGAATTACAACAACGATTATGAATTGAGTGAGTACGCACAGGAAAGACAATGGGATGTCTCCGCTGCGTTTCCTGTATTGATGCGTAAGGTGTATGTATGGATGACATTGGCTTTGGTGATCACGGGCATCACTGCCTATGGTGTGGCAAACAGTCCAGGAGTCCTGCAGGCTATCTATACGAATCAGATTCTGTTCTGGGGATTGATTATCGCTGAGTTCGCACTGGTCATTGGTGTGAGTGCAGCCATCAACAAGTTGTCGCTGCCGGTAGCCACCTTGATGTTCGTGGCTTATTCAGTCATCAATGGCGCCTTGCTGTCATACATCTTCCTTGCCTATACCAGCAGTTCTATTGCTACCGTGTTCTTCATCACCGCTGGTACCTTTGCGGCAATGGCGATAGTTGGTTATACCACAAAGACTGATCTCTCGTCGATGGGTAAGTATCTGTTGATGGCTTTGATAGGTATTATCATTGCCACACTGGTTAATGTGTTCTTCGTGAAGAGCACAGGTTTCGACCTCATTATCAGTTATGCCGGTGTGCTGATTTTCGTAGGACTGACGGCATACGACTCACAGAAGATCAAGCAGATGCTGATGCAGGCTCCTGATGCTGGTGAGCAGGCTCAGAAGTATGCACTGCTGGGTGCTCTCTCTCTGTACCTCGACTTCATCAACCTGTTTATCTATCTCCTCCGTATCTTCGGAAAGAGAGAGTAAGCGTTAATCATCTCAAGCATATCACGACTGGCAGAGCAACGTTTCTGCCAGTCGTTTTGTTTATGGACTTGAATGATTGGTATGGATGACTGACTGGTCGTCGGGGAGTGGTAGAGGTATCTTAACTTGCTGATATTCACATCTTTGCTTGCTGCCATTTATGCCCTTTCTTATAGGTAAATATAATCCCTGTAATTGCAATTTAATCTAAATTGCTTTGCAATCTAACTTAAATTGGTTTGCAATCTAATCTAAATTGCTGAGCAATCTAACTTAAATTGCAATGATAGGAGGCACCTGTTTCAAGAAGATCTTTCATCCGTGTCATCAGCAGGCGGCACCTCCTCTCTGCGAAGGTGCCGCTTCCTCGGGTCGAAGGTGCCGCCTTCGAGGGTCGAATGTGCCGCCTTCGAAGGGAGGATGTGCCGCCTTCGAAAGTCGAAGCCTTAAGCTTCACAGATGATGGTTGCGATTAGTAGTTTCTTCTGCCAGTGAGAATCAAGTATTTGGTCTTGGCTTGCAGATATTCGCTGATGGCTGTAGTCCTTTGTGTCAGTGCCGTTTGGTATTGGCGCTGGGCATCGAGTAATATCGACATGTTGGTCAGACCGTTACGGTAGTACTCTCGCTGGATACGCAGATTCTCTTCTGCCCGCACAATACTCTTCTCCGCTATCTGGGTCTGCTTGTACGTACTCTCCATGTTGTCCCAGGCATCCATGATCTGCAATGTGATGATTTCACGCTTGTCCTGACGGAAGTCCAGGGCTTTCTGCTCTTCTATCTTCATGCGCTTGTACTCATGCCGCTCGCTCCAGAAAGAACTGATGGGTATCTGAAGCGTGGCAAAAGCGATGGCTTTACCCTGCCAGTTATTCAGGATCTTGCTATAGTTCAGACTACCGCCTACGAGTAGGATGGGCAGCATGCTGGCTTTGGCGATCTTGCTCTCTAACTGGGATTTCTTTACCCAGATGTCCAGCAACTGGGTTTCCGTACGGTTCAGGGTTGCCTCCAGCGGATTGACACGCAGCGTCTCAGGGTCTGAGATGTTGGCATCTATCTGGGTGTCCACATCGATGTCCTCATTCGCCATACCCATGTATTTAGCCAGTGCGCGTCGCAACAGCCGGCAAGCATTGGCTGTCTTGATACGCAGTGCTGACATCTGGTCTTGCATCAGCTCGACAGACAGCACGTCGTTCTTGTTGACAATACCGTTCTCATAGATGTTGACGGCATCCTGATGGATACTTTTCAACTCCTCTTCGATGCTGCCGAAGGTTTTGTCCAAGTCGTGCAGCTCTACTATTTTATAATAAAGGAATTGCGTCGTCTGCACAATCTGGTCGTCTGTGACGCTGATGAGCTTTTGGCGGGCATCCACCTGAAGGTCAGCAAGTTTGTTGTAGCTGGTCAGTCGTCCACCTGTATAGACGGGCTCAAGGGCTGTCAGTCCTAACAGGGTACCATTCTTGATGAAATGCAGTTCGCCTACGAAATTCATGTCGATGAGCTTGTCAATTTCCTGTAGTGCCTCACGGAAGTCGTCCGAGAACAGCTGTGCCTTCACCAGATAGTCAGAGGACTGGAAGTGACTGGCAGACACACCTACCATGGGGAAATATTTCGAACGGGCATATTTCTGCTGCTCCTTGGCTGTCAGCAGGTTGTTCTTGGCGTCCTTGGCTGCCGTGTTCCCCACACGGGCGGCTGCTATACATTCCTTCAGTGTCATGATGCGCTGGCTGTCAGCAGGTCCTGCCAGCAGACAGCAGAAGGCGAGGGCGGTCAGTCGGCACCCTAATTTATTCTTGAAATTCATCTTCTATTGGTTCTTTAAACTTGTTTCTAATCAGACAGTAGCCTACGGGAATCATGGTCAGCACGAAGAACATCGAGACGAACGCTCCCACAAAGACGACCAAACCCATAGGATGCCATAAGGGGGAGTCCTTCAGCACCATCGTAATCACCCCCATCGAAGCGGCTGCAGAGGTCAGGAATACAGGACGGAAACGACGCTTGGCTGAGAGCAGTGCAGCTTCTGTAGGTGTTATCTGCCCCTTGCGGAACAGCTCCTCGGCATAGTCAATCATGATGATGCTACAACGGCAAATGATACCTATCAGTGTGACGAATCCCAAAATGGCAGTGGCTCCAAACTCGTCGCCGGACAGTGCCATACCTATGGCTCCTCCCAGCAGGGAGAAGAGCAGGGAGCACATCACCAGCAACGTGAGCATGATGCTCTTCAGATGGAAGACGATGACGAAGAAAATCATCAGGATGGAGATGAGCACGCCTAAGTAGATTTGTGGGCGATACTGGTTGTCCATGTCTGCCATACCTCCTCTGCTGATGGTGATACCCTCTGGCAATCGTAGGGTCTCAAGGTCTTTATAGACGTCCTTGGTGACTGGACCAACCAGCGCACCACGTGTCAGCATGCCAAATACCGATGCGGTACGCACACCATTACGGTGGTTGATAAAGCCGTCACCCCAACCGGGCTTCACGTCAGCCACCTGTGTGAGGGGTGTTGCCGTCAGTGTTGGTATCGGACCGCTCACACGGATATTCTTCAGGTTGTCAATGGTCTCCTGGTTCTCATTGATATCGCGGATCACGAGACTAAGTTCATGGTCATCTTCCCAGATGGAGGTGACGGGAATGCCGCCTCCATAGCGCAGGGCAAAATTCAGGGAGAGGAGTGTCTTGCTCAGCCCTATGCGGTTGGCCTCCTCAGGGTGCATGATGACTTCAAGTCTGTTGCTGATGGCTCCCCAACTGGTGTTCAGCACACTGATGTCCTTGTTGCGCGCCAGTCGGTTCCAGATACTGTCAGTAGCGACATGCAGACTGTCCAGATTGTCGCCCGTCACTTGTACTTCGATAGGGTAGGGACGGTCTGTGTATTCTATCTGTCTGAATAGTATCTGAGCGTCGCTGAAATAGGTAGAGTATTTGTCGGCATAGTCGTCGAGCATGCCTTGTGTCTCGTGGTCGTTATGGGTGTTGACGATGAACTGGGCGAAATGCGTGCCACCCAGGTTGGGCATGAACATCGTATGGAAACGGGGTGAGCCGCTGCCATAGAACACGGTGAGGTTCACCACGCGTTTGTCTTTTCTCATGATGTTTGCCAGACTGTCGGCAATCTGTGCCGTATATTTCAGGTCAGTACCTGTCGGTAGGAAGATATCGACGGCAAATTGGTTGCGCTCCGCACGGGGGGTGAGTCGTTGGGGTATACTCAGCAACAGCATACCTCCCAGTATGGTGAGCACTATGCCTGTCACCATGGTGGTCCACTTATGTCGGAAACATACGTTGATGGATCGCTCATAGACACGCTGTGCCTTCTCCAGCATCTTGAAACGTCGGCTGGGGTGCTCGCTCTCCATCTGTCGCAGACCTTTGTTTATCATCATATATTGCATGAGTGGCACGACATAAATAGCAACCACGAGCGATACGAAGAGTACGATGGTGATGGAGTAGGGGAACCACTTGACGAAGTCACGCATAATATCGCTCGTGGTGATGAGTTGGGGGAAGAACGTGAAGGTGATAACGATGGTGGCTGTGATGATACTCTTGAGGAACTCGTGCGACGACTCGATGGCGGCTTTCCATCGACTCATTCCCTCGTCGAGTTTGTCAAGATAGCAGTCTACCACCACGACACTGTCGTCCACAATCATTCCTAATGAGACAATGAGTGCGGCAAGGGTGACGGTATTGATCTCCAGACCAAACAGTTGAAGCAGGGCTATCGAGGCGAAAATGGTGATGGGGATGGTGGATACGGCAACAGCAGCCACACGCATGGGGAGCATCAGCATGACAATGAAAATCACTGAGATGATGGCGATGCTCAACTCCAAAAGAAACTCCTCCACTGAGTGACCTACTACTTGGCTCTGGTCACTGATGAGGTTGAGTTTCACTTCCGCAGGCAAGGTGGTACTGAAGTCGTCAATGATCTGCTTCACCTCATCACCGAAGTCCAGGATGTTATAGCCGGCATACATCTGCAGGGACAGCAGCAGACACTTCTTTCCGTTGTTTCTGATATAACGATAGGGGTCGGGTTGCTCACGCTTGATGGTGGCGATGTCTCCCAGTCTGACCACCTCGCCTGTGGGGGAGGAACTGATAATGGTCTGTGCGATGTCGTTCTCGGTGTTCAGGGACGACTGTACATGTAGCGTCCTGCTCAGGTGACCATCCGATACGCTACCTGTATATATGGTACCCGTCATACCTGATAATTTTTGCATGAGCAGGGCAGTGTTGATGCCATACATCGACAATCGGTCGCGGTCCAGATAGATGCCTATCTGCTCATTCTGGTTACCCATCGTGATGATATTCGCCAGTCCGTTGATGGTGCGCAAACGGTCGCTCAGGGCTGTGGCATAGTCATTGAGTTCACGATAGGTCTTTTCTTCACTCTCTATCGTCAGCAGCATGGTAGAAGCCTCTGCAAAATCGTCATCGGCTATGAGTTTCAGAACACCGGAAGGTAGGGTGAGTTTCAGCAAAGGAAGTCGCTCCTTGAGTTTGTTCCAGAACTCCGTCTTTTTATCTTCCGTGATTTCTCCCTGCAGGTTGACAATCGCAGCGCAGCCATTATTGAAACTCATGGTGACGGTGCTCTGCTTGTTGATCTCCTTAAAGGTCCAGAGAAATTTCTCCAGCGGTTTTGCCAACTGTTGCTCTACTTCTTGTTCGGTAGCGCCAGGATAGATACCCACAACCAGTCCAATAGGTACCGATACCTGTGGGAATTCATCCTTGGGAATCTTGTGGAGCGAGAACATGCCTGCCAGGATGATGGTGATGACAAGCAATATAGTGATACTCTTGTGACGGATGGCGGAAGCCACCAGATCGTTGCGTTCTTTCTTGTTACCCGACATGGCTCTTTTTTAGTTCTCACTTCTAACGTTTGTTCCCTCTGACACTTTATTCTGACCTGCCGTGATAATCGTCTCGCCATTGGTCAGCCCTGAGGTGATGACGACACCCTCGCTGAGGATGTCACCCGTCATCACGTTCTGACGATGGGCCTTCCCCTCACGCACAGTCCATACATAGCGGTCCTGACCACTAATCATGATGGCTTGCTGGGGGATGACGATGTTATAGTCACCCAAGGTGTTCTGGATCATTACCTTGCAAACCATACCAGGCAGCAACTGGTGCCGGCGGTTATCGGTAATGGCTTTCACCTTGTACGAGTGGTTGATGGGATTGGCTGAGACACCGTGGTTGATAATCTTGGCGCTATAGATGCTGTCACCTAATGCATTGACGGTGAAGGTGATGGTTTGCCCGTTGTGAATTTGACCAATGTCTTTTTCCGGTATCGAGATGCTCACCTTCACATTGTCTATCTTCACCAACTTGAATCCTGTTACCCCAGGAGTCACATTGGCTCCTTCATGGGCTGAACACTGGGCGATATATCCTTCAAAAGGGGCTCGTAACGTGTATCCTCCAGACTCTTCCGTGAGATGGCTTCGGCGGCTTTTGCCTTGGCGAGAGCAGTCTCCATCTCTACCATCTTAATCTCTGGCAGCGTACCTTTGTCATACAGGTCTTTCAACCTGCGATAGGCATCCTCTGCCTGATGCAGGGTGGCACTGCTGATCTGATAGGCGTTCCTCGCCGTGCTGCCATCCACCTCCGCCAACGGCTGATGCTTCTTGACGAATTGTCCTTCGTCCACCATCACCTTAGTAATAGTACCGATGGTACTGAACGTCACATTGGCTCCGTCTTCTTCTTCGATGGTGCCCATATAGTTTTTACCGATGACTTGGTTGCTGACTTCAACCTTCATAGTTTTTACATTGACGCTGGTAGGCTTGTTGGCTTTTTTCTCCGTGCACGACAGACAGGTCATACACATCAGTGCACAAAATCCACCTAACAATTTCCATGATATCTTCATTGCAGTTTTTAAATTCTTTTTAATTTTTGTACCGCAAAGGTAGTGCAATCCGAATGAAATACCAAATGAATTTGTTCTTTTCTGTTTTTATTTAACTTTTACTTTGACATGCTCTGCTTGCTGATCTCAAAATGTCGTAACCTCTTTCATGCATCAGATAACCTTTTGCTGTGTTGAAAATGATGTGCCCTTATATATATAAATAAGGTGTAAGGTTCATCTCCTTTTTGTCATGTAAATGGAAAACTTTTCATTTTTAATTGAAAAAGTTTGCGAAAAGTTTTGCAGGTTCGGAAAATTGTCGTACCTTTGCATCCGCTTTCGCCCAAAAACTTGGGCGTCGGCAAGGAGAAGGAGTTCTTTGAGAAGTCTTACATAAAACAGAGAAGTAGTA
>CALFUF010000034.1 GCA_937916405.1 uncultured Prevotella sp. | reverse complement strand
TTATTCCTCCCAAATTTGCATTCAGCCTAAAACTGAACTTCCTCGTTTTTCCCCGACTTGCCTTTTATTTACGCGCTTTCTGCGTTAATTCTCCAAAATCCGTCTTTCGTTACAGACATTTTCCGTAACTTTGCAAGCAAAATGATAAAAGAAATGCCACAGGTACAGATAGAAGACAGTTGGAAGGTATATCTCCAAGAAGAGTTTGAGAAACCCTATTTCAGTCAGCTGACACAGGCGGTGAGACAGGAGTATAGCAGTATGACATGCTATCCTCTGGGTAAGCTCATCTTCAACGCCTTTAACCTTTGTCCGTTCGACAAGGTGAAGGTGGTGATCATCGGACAAGACCCGTATCATGAGCCGGGACAGGCACACGGACTGAGTTTCTCCGTGCAGGACGGGGTACAGTTTCCACCCTCGTTGCAGAATATCTTCAAGGAGATACAGAACGACTTAGGTACCCCTATGCCTGCGTCAGGTAACCTGACACGCTGGGCAGAGCAGGGGGTGCTGTTGCTCAACGCCACACTGACCGTCCGAGCCCATCAGGCAAACAGTCATTCCATGCTGGGCTGGCAGAAGTTCACCGATGCTGCCATCCACGCACTTGCCGCCCATCGGGAACATCTGGTATATATGCTGTGGGGAGGTTATGCCCGTGGCAAGGCGTATATGATAGACAAGCAGAAAAACCTTGTCTTGGAGTCTGTACACCCCTCTCCCTTGAGCGCTAATCGTGGCGGATGGTTTGGACAGCACCAGTTCTCCCGTTGTAATACCTACTTAACGCAAAACGGACTAACACCCATCCAATGGTAGATCATATTCCCCCCATCATGGAAGTAGGAGGTATCTTGGTTTCCTCCGACCTTTTCACAGAGTACTTCTGTTGTGACTATGAGAAGTGCAAGGGTATCTGTTGCGTCGAGGGGGATGCCGGTGCCCCTGTCACGATAGAGGAGATTGCTGGTATGGAAGAGGCACTGGACATCGTATGGAGCGACCTCTCCGCATCGGCACAGAGCGTGATAGACAAGCAGGGTGTCGCCTATACTGACAAAGACGGAGACTTGGTGACGAGTATCGTACGAGGGAAGGACTGTGTGTTTACCTATTATGACGGTGACAACTGTCTCTGTGCCTTGGAGAAGGCTTTCCGTAATGGGAAGACCCGTTTCTGCAAACCCATCAGCTGTGCGCTCTACCCTATCCGTGAGAAGAATTTCTCTGGTGGACTGATAGGTTTGAACTACAACCGCTGGGCGGTCTGTCATGACGCTGTTGAGAAAGGGAAGGCGTTGCACCTTCCCGTCTATCAGTTCCTGAAAGAGCCCCTGATTCGCCGTTTCGGACAGGAGTGGTATGAGGAGCTATGTGAGGTCGCTACTCTTTTCGATACTGCGAGGGACTGATGCCCACATGCTCTTTGAAGTATTTCCCCAAGAACGACTGGTTGGGGAACTGCAGCTCCTCCGCTATCTCCTTGATGCTCTTCGTAGAGTTTTTAAGCAGCACACGGATCTCCAGGACGACATAATTGTCAATCCACTCGTTAGGGGTCCGCTTGCTGACATTCTTCACAATCTCCGAGAGGTATTTAGGAGTGATACAGAGTTGTTCCGCATACCAGCTGACACGCCGCTCCTGTCGGAAATGCTTCTCCAGCAGACGGATGAAATGGGCGAAGATCACATCGGCACGGGTTTGTGATTTCTGACTATTCTGCTCCACTCTCCAGATAACATTGCTCATATCATAGAACATTGCCAGCAGCAGTGCCTTTACTAATTCTGTACGGTAGTGATGCTCCTGATCACTCATCTTCTCACGGATGGTCTGATAGTAGTTGCTATACACCTGTATCTCCCTTGGTGTCAATGAGACCACTGGGTTGTTCATCGAGAACAACAGGAGTGAGGACACATTCTTCACGTTCTGGATAAACCCATGATAGAACGCTGTAGACACCATGATACACAGACACTCGAAATCAGGGGACGCCATATAGTTATCGATGATATGTCTCTCGGAGATAAACAGCAGGTCACCTGGTTTGACGGTCTGCTCACGGGTGTCAATCGAATACTGTGCCTTACCATGCTTGCACAACGCCATCAGGATGAAATTCATACGGGTCGGCTCTCGTGGAATGGGAGCGTCAGCAATACGGTCGGTCAGTATCAGACCGTCGTCCATATATTCCGCATTACCCCACCCTTTTGCCTCATCAAGTGTTGTGTCTTTGATATTATTTTTTTTCTTTACCATGTCTTCACGGGCAGTGTTTGTCCTGCCTTCAGTTTGAGCGTCTTACGCTGTTGATTATATAATAAGGTGACGGTGCCATCCTTCCTCGCCTTGACTTGTGCGGCACGCACCTTACCACCTTTCCATTCGAAACTCACCTCGTAACCACCACGGGCACAGAGTCCGCTGACCTTGCCATCGCTCCACTCCTTTGGGAGAGCGGGCAGCAGCTCGATGGTCTTCCCATCCGACTGCATCAGCATCTCACAGACACCTGCCGTTCCTCCGAAGTTACCATCAATCTGGAAGGGGGGGTGAGCATCCATCAGGTTCGCATAGGTACCGCCTGCATGACGGGTACCCGGGCGTTGGTCGTCCTGAGCGTCTGAGAAAGTGAGCAGCTTGCGATATATCTGGTATGCTTTCTCCCCATAATGGAGACGAGCCCATAGGTTGATGCGCCAACCCGTTGACCAGCCTGTCGTCTCATCCCCTTTCTGTATCAGGGTCTGACGGGCGGCTTCCCTGAGTCTTCCCTCTCTCAGATGACTGCCAGGATAGAGTCCGATCAGATGACTCTGGTGGCGGTGCTGAGGGTCTTTGTCTTGCCAGTCGTAATACCACTCGTTGAGGTCACCCTCCTTGCCTATTGTATAAGGGTGGAGTTTCCGCAGTGTCTCCCTGTAGGTGGTGACACGGTCACCGCACAGGGATCCGGCGGTAACGACCGCCTCCAGCAACTCACGGATGATGGCAAGGTCGGCAGTACCCCCATAGCAGGTCATCCCATGATAGCCCTTGTCTGTGACATACTCGTTCTCTGGGGAGGTGGAGGGAGCCGTGATCAGCTCTTGCGGATTCTTGGGGTTCTTAATTAACCAGTCCAGACAGAAATCGGCAGCCCCCTTCATCAAGGGATAGGCTGTCTTGCGCAGGTATTCCTTGTCTTGGGTAAACAGGTAACGCTCCCATAACAGTTGTACCAACCAGGCACCTCCCATGTTCCAGTTAGCCCACTCGGGCCACTCCCGTTTCTCCCCGACAGGGTTCGTCA
This sequence comes from uncultured Prevotella sp., assembly GCA_937916405.1. Taxonomy (GTDB): domain Bacteria; phylum Bacteroidota; class Bacteroidia; order Bacteroidales; family Bacteroidaceae; genus Prevotella. The sequence continues at coordinate 20,075 of CALFUF010000034.1, read as the reverse complement.
TCGCCCATATATCGGAGTTATGACTGGAGCACCATCCTTTGTTCACCCCATAGTAGTTCCTTGCCGTATATTGACCATTCTCAGCAAGTGCCTTGACAAAGCCGTCCAAGGGTTGTGCCGTCTCAGCGAGGTTAGCGACAAAGGCATGCCAGTAGTTCTCCTCCAAATTGATATTCACAGTATAGTTTCCACGCCATGGCGACCACAGGTAAGGAGTCCATAGTCCCTGCAGGTTGGCAGGAACACCAGGTGTTCGTGAACAGGAGATGAGCAGGTAGCGTCCGTATTGGAAATAGAGTGTCTCGAGATAGCGGTCAAAGACCCCTCCAACCTCCCCTGCTAAGGGGAGGCTCTTCAGCAACTGGTCGGTAGGTACAGACGGTGTCTCTCCACCCAGATCCAGTCTCACACGGTCATAGTATTTCTGATAGTCTTTGACATGACGGTCACGGAACTCCTCATACGTCAGGTTCTTCGTATGCCATATCTCATCCGTCACCCGTTCTATATAAGGCGCTCCCTCCTTGACAGGATGCTTGTCGAAACCATTAAAGCTCGTCTCATTGACAAGATAGACGATTGCTTCCTTTGCCCCTGTGATAGTCAGGGTGGAGTCTGCGGTGCTGACCGCTCCATCCGTCTTCACTTGGATGATGGTGCAGAAATGGATACTCTCCATGGGGTCGCCAGTGGCATGTCCCGTCATCGTGAGTTGCGTATCGCTGGTCGCCTTCACCTGATGCGGTACCTGTGCCGTCATCACCAGTCTGCAGTTGATATCCCCCTTCAGTCGAAGGGCTATCAGTTGGTCAGGATGGGAGGCGAAATACTCCCTCGTGAAAGTGGTGCCACGACGCACGAAACTATCATGCACCAAGGCACTGTCAAGGTTCAGTTCCCTACGATACTGGCTCACCGCTCCCCCGTTCTCGTCGATCAGGTAGAGTGTTCCCAAGGGCTGGTAGAACTGTGAGTTAGGACCCTGCACATGCAACTGCAGTGAGTCGGCAAGTTGGTAGTCCTCGTTGAAGAGTGCTTTCCTGATCTCTGGAATCCATTGGTGAGCCTCCGCATCGAGATTACGATCCGCAGGTTTCCCTGTCCAGAATGTGATATCGTTCAGGTGGATGAGACAGGTGTCTGTCCCACCATATACCAACGCTCCTAATTTCCCATTGCCAATAGGCAGCGACTCCTCAAAATAGCGTGCCGGCTGATCATACCATAGCCTCATCGGCAACTGTTGTGCTGACATGTGCAGCAGCATGCTCGTCAGCAGTCCTGTCAATAACTGTCTTTTCATCGTCTGTTTAAAAATTAGTCATCCGCAATGGAGAAGTCTAACTGACGTTTCTCGATATTGGCTCTGGCGACTTTGATACGGATAGGATCGCCCAACTGATATTTGTGATGGTGACGACGACCAACGAGACAATAGTTCCTCTCGTCAAAATCGTAATAGTCGTCATCGAGGTCACGCATGGGCACCATTCCCTCACAGTGGTTCTCGTCTATCTCACAATAGATACCATACGACTGGATACCGCTGATATGGGCATCGTACGACTCCCCTACCTTGTCAACCATGAACTCCACCATTTTGTATTTGATGGAGTCACGCTCCGCCTGTTGTGCTACCAGCTCCATGTCGGAGCAGTGCTCACAGAGTTCCTCGTACTTATCCTGGTTGGCACTGCGGGCACCATCCTGGTATTTCGTCAGCAGACGATGTACCATCGTGTCAGGATAGCGACGGATGGGAGAGGTGAAATGGGTATAGTAGTCGAAGGCGAGTCCGTAGTGTCCGATATTATGCGTCGAGTATTTCGCCTTCATCATGGCACGCAGCGCTACCGTCTCGATGAGCTTCTGCTCCTTCTTACCCTGACAACCGTCCATCAGGGCGTTGAGGCTCTTCGAGATGGCTCCTTTCGTACCTGAGGTCTTCATCTTATAGCCGAACTTCACGACGAACTCACGTAACGACTCCAGCTTGGTGGGGTCCGGTTGGTCGTGGATACGGTAGGGCAGCGTCTTCGCCTTGGTACCCTTCTTCACCTTGCCCACACTCTCAGCGACAAACTTATTTGCGAGCAGCATGAACTCCTCGATAAGTTGGGTGGCGTCCGTCGACTTCTTGAAATAAGCACGGATGGGTTTACCGTCCTTGTCTATATCGAAATGCAACTCCTCACGGTCAAACTTCACGGCACCGCCCTTGAAACGCCTCTCACGCAGTTTCTTGGCGAGACGGTCGAGGACTTTCAGATTCTCGGAATACTCCGTGGGGTCTGAGTTCTCTGATTTCCCCATCAAGATATCCTGCACCTCCTCATAAGCGTAACGGCGGTTACTCTTGATAATGGTATGGGCAATATGTCCGTTCTTGATATTTGCCTCCTCATCGAGGGTAACGATGACGGAGTAGGTCAGTTTCTCCTCGTCAGGCCGCAGGGAACAGATAAAGTTACACAGGCGTTCCGGCAACATGGGGATGGTACGATCAACGAGATAGATACTTGTGGCACGCTTCACAGCCTCCTTGTCGATGATACTGCCTTCCTTCACATAATGCGACACATCAGCGATATGCACACCGACCTCCCAGAGTCCCTTTCCTGCGGGACGGATACTCAATGCGTCATCAAAGTCCTTGGCATCCTTCGGGTCTATCGTACAGGTGAAGACATCACGGTAGTCCTCCCTGCGCTTGATCTCCTGCTCCGTGATACCCGGCTCTATCTTCTCAGCGGCATCCTCGACAGCCTTCGGATATTTATAAGGGAGTCCGTACTGGGCGAGGATGGCATGCATCTCCACATTATTATCACCCTCCTTACCAAGCACGTCGATTACCTCGCCCACGATGTTCTTCGACTCCTTCGAGGGCCATTGTATGATCTTGACGACAGCCTTGTCACCTGTCTTGCCACCCTTCAGTTTCTTCTTGGGAATGAGGATGTCGTGTACGAAGATATTACCTTCCGTAATCAGGAAGGCATAGTCTTTCTCCACCTGCAGTTTTCCAACCGCCTGGTCCATCTTATGCGACAGGATCTCCACCACCATCGCCTCCTTGATATGGTTCTGACGGCGAGCCATCATCGTCACCTTCACACGGTCTCCGTTGAGGGCGAACATCGAGTTACGCTCTGAGACGAAGATAGGTTTACCGCCATCGTCCGGCTGGAACGAGTTCTTGCCATTCGCCTTACGGATGAAGGTACCCTCCTGCACCTGTGTCTTCAGGTTCAGGCGATAGGAGTTGTCAGAAGCCTTGGTGAGATAGTCGTCCCATGCCATCTCGTCCATCGTGTCGATGGCGAGCATCTTTGCAGGGTGTGTATCGAGTTTCAGCGCACGGAATATCTGTTTGAACGAATAAGTCTCGTTAGGATGTTCTTGGAAGAAGGTCTGCAGCATCTCCACAACCTGCTTTTTCGTCAGTCTTTTACCACCTTTCTTTTTACTCATAGTATCTCGTTTTTTAGTTTCTTTGTGGCAAAGATACAAAATTATTGAGAATATTTTGTACCTTTGTGCCCAAATTTACATTAATTATGAAGATACTCATCACAGGAGCCAGTGGCTTTATAGGGTCTTTCATCGTGGATGAGGCACTAAGACAAGGTTTTGAGACATGGGCGGCGATCCGCAAGTCCAGCTCGAAGGCTTTCTTACAAGATGAGCGTATCCATTTCATCGAACTGGATTTCTCGTCGCAGGAACAGCTGGAGGCACAACTGAAAGGGCATGCGTTCGACTATGTGGTACATGCCGCAGGAGCCACGAAATGCCTGCACCAGGAGGATTTCTTCCGTATCAACACAGAGGGTACCAAGTTTTTCGTCAAGGCACTGCTCAACCTCCAGATGCCCATCAAGCGTTTCGTCTATATCAGCAGTCTGAGTATCATGGGTGCCATCCGTGAGCAACAGCCCTACGAGGAGATACGTGAGAGCGATGAGGCAAAACCTAATACCGCCTATGGCAAGAGTAAGTTGAAAGCAGAGAAGTGGTTGGAGACACAGTCGATACCTTATATTATATTAAGACCCACTGGTGTCTATGGTCCTCGTGAGCGTGACTATTTCCTGCAGATACAGAGTATCAAGCGCCATATGGACTTTGCCGTGGGCTTTCAGCTTCAGGACATCACCTTTGTCTATGTCACTGATGTGGTACAGGCGATCTTCCTCGCTTTGGAGAAAGGGGAAGTCGGACGAAAGTATTTCCTCTCTGACGGGGAGGTCTATCAGTCGGCGACCTTCAGTGACCTGGTACACGAGGAACTGGGACGCCCCTGGTGGATTCGTGTCACGGCACCTATCTGGTTACTGCGTATCATCACCTGTGTGGGTGACTGGTGGGGCAGGAAGACAGGTAAGATGTCGGCACTGAACAACGATAAGTTTAATATCCTCCGTCAGCGTAACTGGCGTTGTGACATCCAGCCTGCCCGTCAGGAACTGGGTTTTGAACCGAAAGTCAAACTTGCTGAGGGTGTTCGTCGCAGCATCCAATGGTATCAAGAGAATCACTGGTTATGAAAGGTCTGTGGGCAGTCGAGAAAGTCATCTTCACCTATATCTCCTTCACCATCCTGTTGATGGTTTGTTTCTGGGACAAGCAGGTGAATGCCACCCAGATGCTGGTGATGCGCCTGGAAGCGGTACTCCTCATCATCGCGATGTGGATGCTCTATTGCTGGAAACCTTGTAAACTGACCCGTCTCTTACGGGTGGCGGTCTTGATGATTTCCTTGTCGTGGTTTTATCCCGATACCTATGAGGTCAACCGGGTACTACCTAACCTCGACCATATCTTCGCAGGCTTAGAGCAACAGCTCTTTGGTTATCAGCCCTCCTTGTTATTCTCACAGAAATGTCCTTGGGGATGGTTCTCGGAGTTGATGTGCATGGGATATATCAGCTATTTCCCGTTGATGGTCACCATCCTCCTCTATTATTTCTTCTGTCGCTATAAGGAGTTCGGAATGGCATCATTTGTGCTCATCACCTCCTTCTTTATCTATTACACCATCTTCGTCATCTTACCTGTAACAGGTCCGCAGTTCTACTATCTTGCTGCTGGTACTGACAAGATCGCTGCTGGTATCTTCCCTAACCTGACAGATTATTTCCTGACACATAGCGAACGCATGGCAGCACCAGGATGGAGCGACGGTTTCTTCTATCACCTGCTGGACATCACACATGATGCCGGAGAGCGTCCTACTGCCGCCTTCCCCAGCAGTCATGTGGGAGTGACGACGGTCATGATGCTCCTTGCCGCCCATACACGCAGCAAGAGACTCTTCCTCACCATGCTTCCTTTTTATATATTAATGTGTTTCTCCACCGTCTATATCTATGCCCACTATGCCATCGATGCCATAGCAGGGTTCCTGACGGGTATCATTATCTACTGGGTTCTTCGGTTAAGGGCAAAAAAAATGGAACTCCGCTGAGTTCCTAAAAATCTTTGTTAACCTTAAATCTAATACTATGAAAAACACATTGCAAAGATACGAACATTCTGAGAATCTGCAAGTTCTGACCCGTAAAAATTCCTGTGTCCGCACACTTTCTTGACATAAATCAAGCAAAAAGAACGAATTTCCACGAAAAAATTTGGTCGGTTGCAAATTAATTTCTATCTTTGCACACGATAACAAGACATAGTAATAATTAGGGATTTCGACAATAACAGCGTCGGAATTCTTTATTTTTTTGAACATTTAAAAATTAGATAAGTATGGCTTACATGTCACAAGAAGGCTACGACAAGTTAGTAGCTGAACTGCACCGCTTGGAAGCGGTAGAACGTCCCAAGGCTTCCGCAGCCATTGCAGAGGCGCGTGAAAAGGGCGACCTGAGTGAAAATAGTGAGTATGATGCCGCCAAGGAGGCTCAGGCTCATTTGGAGGACAAGATCAACCAGTTGAAGGTAACGATCTCGGAGGCGAAGATTGTGGACACCTCTCGTCTGAGTACTGACTCTGTTCAGATTCTGACAAAGGTGGAGATGACGAATCTCACTACTAAGTCGAAGATGTCGTATACCATCGTCAGCGAGAACGAGGCTGACCTCCGTGCTGGGAAGATATCCATCAAGACCCCTATCGCACAGGGCTTGCTGGGTAAGAAGGTGGGTGACGAGGTGGAGATCAAGATTCCCCGTGGCACCATCAAGTTACGCATCGACAATATCTCTATCGCTTAATCCTTATTGTTATGGACATTTTCAGTAAAATCGCAGCTGGTGAGATTCCCAGTTATAAGTGTGCGGAGAACGATGAGTTCTACGCTTTTCTGGACATCAACCCCTTGGTAAAGGGACATACGTTGGTGATTCCTCGTCGTGAGGTGGATTATTTCTTTGATATGGATGATGACGAGCTGGCTCGCTATCAGCAGTTTGCCAAGCGTGTCGCCATCGCCATCAAGAAGGCGTTCCCCTGTCGTAAGGTGGCTCAGGTCGTTCTGGGCTTGGAGGTGGCTCATGCGCATATCCACCTGATTCCCATGCAGAGTGAGGCTGATGCCGACTTCCGCAAAGAGAAGCTGAAACTCACGGAAGAGGAATTCAAGGAAATAGCAGCAAAAATACAAAAGGAATTTTGAACTACTCCCCCTAAGCAGGGGGAGTTTTTTTATTCATAGGAGTCTTCTTTCTCCCCCTAAGCAGGGGGAGAAAGAGGGGGTCTACACATACTCATCCCCATATTTGATCTGTACCTCATTCACATATTTGCGGACGAGCGCCGAGGAGTCTCCTTTCTTACAGATCAACAATACGTTATCATTTTCTGCGACGATGTAGCCGTCGAGTCCGTTGATGACTCCCAACCTACCCTTCGGCAACTTGATGACGTTATTATGACTGTCTTCCATCATCACCTCTGAGTCGACGACTACATTGTCACCCAGCCCTCTGCTCATATACTCATAGAGGGCATGCCATGTCCCCAGGTCTGCCCATCCGAAGTCACAGTTCATGACACACACGTTCTCTCCATGCTCCAGCACACCACGGTCGATAGACAGGTTGGGATAGGAGGGATAGTTCTCGTTGACAAAAGCCATCTCCTCCTCGATGGTGACATCCGTACGGGTGTTGTCGAAACGGTTCAGCACTTCTGGGAACAGTCGACGGAAGCACTGGTTCAGGTAATGGGCATTGGCAAGGATGATACATGTGTTCCACAGGAACTCACCACTCTCCATAAACATCTGGGCGAAGTCTCTGTCTGGCTTCTCCACAAACGACTTCACCGTACTTATCTTTGCTACCTTGGCACGCTCAGGAGTGACAAGGTCTCCTTTTTGGATATAACCATATCCTGGCTCTGGACGGGAGGGCTGTACACCCAGGGTCAGCAGGTAGTCTTGATGGGACACGAAATAGAAGGCCTCCTCAAGATTCTGGTAGAAGGCTTCCTCATTCAGCACCAACTGGTCGCTGGGGGTGATGATGACATTCGCCTGGGCGTCTCTGCGACAAACACGCATGTTAGCCCATGCGACACTGGGGGCTGTGCCACGGTTGACTGGCTCAATCATCAGATTCTCCTCATTCAAAGCGGGCAACTGCTCTCTGACGATGGGCGCATACTCCTTGTTCGTACAGATAAAGATGTTCTGCTTGGGTAATATCTTGGCAAAACGGTCGAAAATCTGCTGCAACTGCGTACGACCGACTCCAAAAAAGTCAATAAACTGCTTGGGGTGCTCCTCTCGGCTGCAGGGCCATAGGCGTTTACCCTTTCCACCAGCGAGGATAATACAATAGTTTTCTTTAATAATTTCCATAAGATTAGACAGTGTTAGGATTTTATGCTACGAAGATACAAAAAACCATACTATCTACCAAGAAATAATCAGAAAAACGACAACTTTTAGAAATTTTTCAATATTCATTGTCTTATTTTCAAATTTTCTTTGTATCTTTGCAGCCGCAATTTGAGCCCAGATGGCGGAATCGGTAGACGCGCTGGTCTCAAACACCAGTGGGGCAACCCATCCCGGTTCGAGCCCGGGTCTGGGTACTCTTTGAGTACAAAACTGACGGTCTCAAAAGCAAAGCAAGATGCTGTAACACAACAAGTTATGGCATCTTTTGTTTTTACCTACCACCTCTCTGGGTTGCCAAAGGGTTGCCAATTCTAACAGGGTTGCCAATTATTGCCACCTATAAGCCTCATCTTTTACCCCTAAAAGAAAAAAAGAGTGAGGGATATAATTATCTCTCACTCTTCTATAGGTTTATAACACTTAGTCCTCTGTCGGCATCTGCCAATCCTTAAAATTGCCTTCAGGGTAATACAAATCTTTCTTCATCATTTGGGTAAAGTAATCTGTTATACTCTCTTGGGCGGCACCATTCTTCAAGATAGTATTGTTAAACACCTCAATACTCTGCTTGATCTGGTCATCATTCTTACCCATCAACAAATAACACAAATAAAGCCCGCTGTGTAGTTGTTTGTAGATAAACTCTTTTCTTGCCGTTTCTGTGGAGTGGCATCTTGCAATCTTTTCCACAAGATACAAACACCCCTGCCAAATCATTTCTGAAATGTAGCCATAACTTACATCTTGCCCTACAAGAGAAAAAGCAACTTTACTTTGGCACTTAAAAAGCATTTCTGCTCTGGCTTTTTCTGTTAATTTAATCTGGCCACTCTTTTTCAATTCTTCTTCTGCCTCACCCAACAAATTCTCTGCCTCCTGTAGATGCTTAAACTGCTCATCTGGAGTAAGTCCATCATCCAACATTGCCTGAAGTTCTCCAATAGCAAACTCAATACTTTCTTTCATAATAATCTTCATGTTTTTAATTGTCCTCTGGAAACTTTTCATCCATCAGTTCACTAACCTTTTCTACAATGTAATCTGCATCTTCTTTAGATGCTTCACAAATAATGTCATACAGAGTTCTTCTCCCACCATAAGTAATGGTAACATTCAAAAACCTTTTCATAATTCTTTTGGTTTTTTATTTGCCCTCTAACGGCTTTGGGCATTGCCATTGTACAGAAAGGAAATGCCAATTTCCCATCAGTGATAATGATTTTTTTCTGGGTGCAAAGATAGCATTTCCCCTCCATCCTTGCAAATCGGTTTTCACATCCATTAACCCCAAAAGTCACATTATATCTATAGTCTGCTATAATGTGACATCAATGTACAACTTTTAACCATCTACAACAATCTTTGTGTTTCATAATGTAATATCAAGAAAAGAGGTGCAAGTGTTTCACAACACCTCACCTCAAACCAAAAGATAAGTTGTGTACTTATCGGGTGCAAAGTTACTTATTTTCTTTCTGATTTTGGCTTTTTCTTATTTGTTTCATCAACTTTCTCTCTGCCAAGTCACTCTTTAGCCTGTTTTTAGCATGATTTAGGCACAAAATCACTCTTCTTTCTTGGGTCTGCCTCTCTTTGAAAACAAATATTCTGAAAGATAGTATCTATTTTCATCGGCTGCTGTGGGTATAAGCAATTTGTTTCTTACTGCTGTAGCAAAGCACCATCCACTCAATTCTTTTCTCCATTTAAGAGGCATAGAAAGAAAAGCCCTGCCATCATGCTCCAACCAATATCTTATATCATATTCACTGCATGGATAGTCTTTGGTTATTTGAATATCACCAAACATTTCTGCATACATTTTCATAAATGCCCGGCAATCTGGCACACCAAATGAAATAGACAATTTTACATCATCACTTTTATAATTAATTTTTCTCTCTCTTAGTACCATGATAATTGATCTTTAGTTGTTTTATTCTCTAAGCCTCACCAACCACTTTACAGGTGTCACCCACAAAATAGATACTGCCATCATCATACCATCTAACCCATTGGGGCAAATAGCCAAATCTGGCAATAATCTCTTTCTTTCCATTCTCGCCAATAGTTGAGGCTATCATATCATTTTTAGAGGCATAGCCACAAGCCATTGCAAAGGCATCAGTAAACAAAATATCTGCCCCTTCTGCTACATGGTGCCACCGCCTAAAAGTCAGCACTACACCCTCAAATACATCTTCAAAAATGGTGTAATTCTCTGTTTGTTTAATTATTCTTTCCATTGCTATTCTGATACAATTTTGGTAAACAAATCACCCCTTATTATAAAGAGGTTACACATAAGCACCTACATTTTGAAATTCATCGTCGAGTTCCTTGATTAACTCATCTGTAATAGTCAAGTTGGTTTTGCTTGCAGCCTTTTCAATTCTCTCTTTAAGTCTTATATAACTATTCCTGTCCTTGAAAACTCCTGCACTCTTCAATTCTTCCACAAAATCATTAACTTGCTCCTGACCTTGCCCTGTAAGGTTCATTAATCGTCCTACAAAACAATCAAAGCCATCTGTAACTGTCTTAATCTCGCTCATTGCATTATCTTTTAATCGGTTCATTTTGGAAATAGTAAAGTATGTATCTACAAACCTCTGCATCACCATCTTGTAAAATTGGCGGTCGCTTAGTGTTGAGGCTGTTACCTCTGGCACTCCTAATTGGTGGGGTAGTCTGCCGTCCAGTCTAATCTCACACCTCAATAAATTGGCATCCTGTAAGCCTTGGGGTATCTCCATTTTCTTTGTCTTGGCATCTGCTATCTTGTCATAATAACAGAAAGTCTTTGGTTGCTCTTTGCCCCTGTGCTTGTAGTAGAGGGTTTCTGGGTTAAATCGGTATCGCTGTAGTCTGGGCATACTGCCTAACCTATCAAGGTACTCTTTAACCTTGTGCCTCATATTAAAACAACAACCAAACTCAAAGCCTGTAACCTTTGCGTTAGCCAAAGACAAGTGCAAAGACTCTCCAATCTTATTTAATGCTACTTTTGTAGATGCTCTATCAAGTGGATATATGTTACTGCCATACATATATTTAGGGAGGCTCCCCACAATAGAAATTCCACCAACATACAGACTTATTTTTAGTCCTTGCAGACTGCCAAAGGTCTTTACCTCACCTGTCTTTAGGTCGGTTTGTTCTCTGGCTTCATCGAGATAGGTTGAGATATGGGGGTAAGCATCCCCCACATCAACCCTACTAATCCACAACTTAACTTTATCAAACATACTCATACATTCCTGTTACAGAATTTGTAAACAAATACACCCTTTTTATAAGAGGTTGGATTGTTCTCTTAACTGCTTTAGAGCCTCATCAAAGCCACCCATCACTAACTGCTTACAATATGCACTAATCATCAATTTGCCGCCCTCAATCACAATCAATTCAAATGCCTTTGGTTTTATCTGGGCTTGTGTATCACTATCATGTACCACAAACAAAAATCCATCATCCTTACAGGGGAAAAGAGGGTTTGGCTTATTTTTGCTGCTGTAAGTCGGTCTTGGGTCGGGATAGCCAAAGCAATAGCCGCTCATCTTGCCGTCGAGCCAATAATCTTTTAGTCCAGTAAAGTTGAGGCTGTTTTTGGCCTGCAGCATCATGGGAGGTGTACTGCTTTTATCGTCCTTTATCTTCTTTCTAAAGTACATCGACACTTTACCATCCTTGCCTCTTAACTGCTCCATTTCTGGCATAAAGCCACATTCTGCTGTTATGGTGTACTTTGGCGTTTCACCGCTACTCTGGCAATAGTCCAGGCGAGCATAATACTTAATTCTTGGTGTATTCATTTCTTGTTTCCTTTCTTGTTTAGTTTTTGGGCTTGCCGTTCTAACTCTTCATCTGTAGCCACCCTGTTAGTCTGCATCCAATCTTCAATTTCCTTCCTATTGAAAAAACACATCTTCCCTGTAGGGCTTTTGTAGTGGGGTATCTGTCGGGTCATAGTCCACTTATACAAGCAACTCATACTCACTCCAAGATACTTGGCACACTCATCACTTGTAAGCACCTCTTTTTGTGTGCCAATGATGCTTGCCGTTATCAGGTCGGCCACCTTTTGCAAATCCTCTGCCATATTCTTATTTTTTAGAGGGTTTTGGCTGTCGGGGTTAGTTAGCAAGTCCACCCCCCTATTTGCCCTGCTCCCAGTCTGGTGGGGCTTGCTATCCATCCCACTTTCTTGAAAACAGGTGCAAAATTAGAGGAAAAAAGCAAGGGTTACAAACATTAGAAAACAAAAGCCTCATATCCTTAATGAAGATATAATTTGCCTTAACCTTTCCTTAATCTGCCTTAAACATTAACCAAAAGAAAAGGGGTAAACACTACTGCTTACCCCCTGTTTGCTCTTCAAACAAAGCGTCTATCTGTTCATACCCTGTTGGCGGTTCATTCATAGCATTTCTATTATTTGCCACATCAAATCCTTCAAAGAGTTCTTTTAAGGCATTTGCCTGTAATCTTCTGCCTGTTTTCTTTAGTTTTAAGTTGTAGGTATTTTTATCTTCCATCACTCTATCACCACAATACAATTTGCCACACATATAGGCTAACAGGTTCTTTGCCATGTTCCAATGATATTTGCCATTATTCTCATACATAAAGCCTTTCTCTATAGCACTGCCAAAAACTAACCTCTCCCTGTCTATGTGCATAAGTGTTGGTATGTCCTTGGGTTGTTCCTGTGGTCTCTGTTCCCCCTGTTGAGGCTCTTTAGCCTCATCTTTTTCTGTTGGCTGTAGAGCCTGCAAATACTCCTTTGCCAAAGTTATGCTGCCCACATATCCACTAATCTGCATTGCTCTCTTATCCAACTCTATAGAGCCTCCAACAAACTGCTTAATGTAAACCCCACACCTCTTTTGCAATCGCTTTAGATCCAAACCATACATCACAAAGGCTGCATCAAGCATATTGCCATACCATACAATAATATGGGCTAATTCAAAGAAGATGCTTTTAGCCTCATCGCCTGTTTCTATGCCATCAGCATCAAAGCCCAAACCAAAGTATTTGTTGGCTCTCTCTTTGGCATCAATTATCTGGTTCTCAAAGATGCTTATTAACTTGTCTGCACCATCAAGCCCTTGCAATTTGTCTATGCTTTCCTGGCTCTTACTTATCAGCACTTTGGGATATAAAGCGTTGCTGCAAGCCTCAAAGGGTGTAATCAGTGAAAAACAATACCTTTCCCTCTGGCTGTCGCTCATTGGCTCATTAAGGGTTGCCGTTATCTCATTAAACAACTCCTGCATACCAACACCATCAAGGGCATCTAATCCCTTTTTTATAGCATCTAACAGGGGCTCTTTCTCATCTGGGCTGTAAGTGCCATCTATATAGGTTTCACACAAGGAAAACAAACGCTTTGCTTGCTCTGTAAATGCTTGCACTAACTCTGTTTTCATTTATCTGGTTTATAATCTATCTGAAAAAAATTAAAAAATCTCGGCGACAAGTCACTACTGGTTGGGAAAGGTGTTAAGGGGGGGCTACCCCCTTTTTCTTACCTTGCTTTCCTCTGTAACCAACTAATCACACCTCTATCTGTAAATAATAGCCTCCTACCTATTTTTGTGTGTGGAATTTCATTCACCTTTTGATAAAGTGTACCTTTGGGTATCTTTGTAAGGGCTGAAACTTCACTAATATCCATTAGCCTTGGTGGGGAAATGGCATCTAATAACTCTTGATTATTCATTATTTCTATTGCAAGGTACTTTGCCACTCCTTTTGCCAATTTGTCTATCTCATAACTATTCATGCTTAACCCTCCATAAGTTTACTTAGTTCCTGCATTGCCTGTTTCTTCTGCTCATCTATTACTCTGGTGTAACGCTCTGTATATTTGAGGGAAGAGTGTCCCATCATTTCTTGCACCACTCTAACACTAAGTCCTCTTTGTGCTGCTGTTGCTGCCATATTTGTGCCAAAAGAGTGCCTTGCACAATGCCATGTAATATGCTTGTCAATTCCTGCTCTTTTAGTCCATCTTCTAAGGGCTTTAAGACACATTGTATGGCTTGGAAGAGTAAATACTAAGGCATCCTTATCTTGGCTCTCTGGCTCATCACCGATCAGGGCTAACAGACTATCAGCAAGGGGCAAAGTAACCCTGCTGTGCTTGCTGTGTCCTTTGGTCTTGTTCTGCTCATAAGAAAGCAATCTGTTGGCAAAGTCAAAGTTGCCAAAGGTCAAATCTCTCACATCACAATATCTCATACCTGTATAAAGGCAAAACACAAAGGCATTTCTTATCTGTGGGTTCTCTCCTGTGTAGTGGGTTGCCATTAACTGCTTTTCCTCTTCTGGGCTTAGAAAGTCCTTAACAATGGCATCCTCATCTATTGTTATAGTGATACTCTTGCCATCTTCATTTACAAAGGGTCTTTGGTAATTGATGTTACACTTAATGGCACAAGCCTTATACACTTTCTTAAATCTCTGGTAGATGCTCTTTGCACCCTCACCAACACTCCTGCTCTGTAGGTACTCTGTAAAAGCCTCAACCATTTCACTTGTAATCTGCTCTGGCTTTATCTTCTGCACATAGATGCTATACTCTGGGGTATCTCTAAGAAAGTCCTTAAAACGCTGCAAGGCTATCTGTATCATCCTAACATCTTTCTTTGTGTAGGCATCAAGATACTCTTGGAAGAAAACGAGAAAGTTGATGCTTACTTTCTTTTTCTTCAAAGCCTCTTTCTTGTCCTCATCTTCAACGGCATTGGCTTTCTCTCTTCTTATCTTGTCAGCCAAAGCAATGCCATCTTTGTACTCCTGTCTTTCTTTTGGGGTTCTGGGCTTTTGCAAGATGTAGATATTAAGCATCTCTCTTCTCTTCTGTTTCTTTGGCACCATCTTATCTTGGCTCTCACTATAAACCATTGTGTAACCAAAGTAATAATCAAGGAAGAGGCTAACTCTACCATCACTCAACAACTTTGCACCCACTTTGGGGTTTGCCTGTCGGTCATTGCTAATAATGCAACTCTCACCAACTCTTAAATCCTTAATAGTTTTCTTATCCATAACTTACTTATCTTTTGGTTTCTGGGTGCAAAGTTACTAAAAATTTTCTGGGTTGCCAAACGGGTTGCCAAAAATATCACACTATAAGAAACTAAAAGATGTTAAGAGAAAATAGGGGTATTTTATAACTGCCTGTAAATAAGGGCTTTTTGTTTCTTTTTGTTTTTCTTATTTTCCTTTGTTTTGTAGGGTTGTGTATCGGGTCTGGGTACGAGGTTCAAATGCTAAAGGATGTGCGAATAACACATCCTTTTTTAATGAAGATTAATTACTACAAGCGTATGAAGATATTAATGATTGGAGGAACTGGCACCATCAGCAGTGCTATCACTCGCCAACTGGCAGAGAGCGGTCATGACTTATGGCTGCTGAATCGTGGACATCGTAAGAATGAGGTACCTGCGAATGTACGACAGGTCATCGCTGACATCAATGACGAGGAGGAGGTGCTCCGACAAATCGGCAACGAGCAGTTTGATGCCGTCTGTGAGTTTATCGGATTCGTACCCAGTCAGGTGGAGCGTGACATCCGACTGTTCTACGGACGTACCCGTCAGTATGTGTATATCAGCTCGGCTTCTGCCTACAACAAGCCGGCAAGCAATCATGTCATCACGGAGGGTACGACCCTTGCCAATCCCTATTGGCAGTACTCACGCGACAAGATAGCCTGCGAGGAACTGCTGCTGGGGAAATATCGGGAGGAGGGCTTCCCTGTGACCATCGTACGACCCAGTCATACTTACTGCGAGCGGGGCATTCCTACCAGCGTGCATGGTCCTAACGGCAGCTGGCAGGTCATCAAACGGATGCTGGACGGAAAACCTGTCATCATACAGGGGGACGGCAGCTCGCTTTGGACACTGACATGGAACGAGGACTTCGCTCGAGGGTTCATCGGACTGCTGGGCAACCCCAAAGCTATTGGCGAGGCTTTCCAGATTATGAGTGACGAACAGCTGACATGGAACCAGATATACCAGTGTGTCGCCAATGCGTTAGAGGTCACTCTCAAACCTTATTATGTCGCCTCTGATTTCCTTGCTGCCGTGTCTCCTAAGGAATGGGACTTCACAGGTAATCTGTTGGGTGACAAGTCCGTAACGGTCGTCTTCGACTGCAGCAAACTGAAACGTGCCGTTCCTGGCTTCCAAGCCACTACTCGCTTTGACGAGGGTGTCCGTCGCTGCGTCTCCTATCTGCTTGCTCATCCTGAACTGCAAGTGGAGGACCCTGCCTTCGACGCATGGTGCGACCAAGTCATTGCTGCGCAAGAGAAAGCGAAAGCCAGCATCTAGTATAAGATATAATTCCCATGACCTACGAAGGCGGCACTTCCTCCCCTCGAAGCCCGTACCTTCGACCCGAGAAGGCGGCACCTTCCTGTTTGTTCCATGGGGTGGAACACTTTGTTCCATAGGGTGGAACAAATAATCCCCTTTATTCGGATAAAACGTCCCTATGCCTGGAATGATTGATTCCAATGCCTAGAACATTCGACAGGAGTGGCATCTCTCTCCCAAAAGACAAAATAGAAGAATGGATGTACAGAAAACAAGTAGGAAAAGCAAAAAGAGAAGCAGGAGAAAGATGAGAAAAGGCAAGAAGTAATCACTCCCCTGTTTGAACTCCAAAACACAAAAATTGTGCGTAAATCAGCGGAATCTCAAAAAAATGATAGATTCCGCTGGTTTAAGCACATTTTTTATTATCTTTGCACCAAAATTCTAAGATTATGCTGATAGGAAGAGACAACGAAAGAAAGATACTGCAGGATGCGCTTACTGATGAATATTCTCAGTTTATAGCGGTCTATGGCCGTCGCCGTATTGGCAAGACTTTCCTGATAAGGGAGTCATACGACTATCATTTCACGTTCCAGTTCACTGGGGCTGCTAAGACCCCAGCCAGGAAACAACTGGCTCGCTTCCGAATGGCACTGAAGGAGCATGGGCTGACGGATATGCCGCCAGTATTCTCCAATTGGATAGTCGCATTCTCTGAATTGAAGCGATTTATCACCCTTCAGCCAGAAGGAAAAAAGACTATCTTCCTTGACGAACTGCCTTGGATGGATGCCCCTCGCTCTGGTTTTCTTTCTGAACTGTAATCATTCTGGAATGGATGGGCATCGGCCAGAAAGGACATCGTATTCGTGGTGTGCGGCAGTGCTACATCGTGGATGGTCAAGAAGATTATCAAGAACAGGGGTGGACTGCATAACAGGCTCACTCATAGAATAGCCCTGAAACCTTTCTCCCTCCGGCTGTGCGAAGAGTTGATGGCATCGCGCGGTATCGAGATGACCCGCAAGCAGATACTGAACGGCTATATGATATTCAGCGGAGTACCCTATTATTGGAGTCTGCTGCAAAAAGGAGCCAGTCTCTCGCAAGAGATTGACCGTCTGATTTTCTCGAAGGAGGGGGATATGTATGATGAGTTCAGTATGCTCTATGCGGCGCTCTTCAAGAAACCTGAGCCATACATCAAGGTAATCAGTCTTCTGGCAGGGAAGAAAGAGGGAATGACAAGAGTGGAGCTGATTGAGGAAGGAGGCTTGGAGGATAATGGGAAACTAACGGATCTGTTGAACGACCTGGAATGGTGTGGTTTCATCCGTGGCTACTCCGTCATCGGCAAACAGACAAAGGACGAGATATTCCAACTCATCGACCATTTCACACTCTTCTATTATGAGTATATCAACGGGAAACGGCATGGTAAGAATTTCTGGCAGGCAACGGAAGGAACACCCCGATATTACAACTGGTGTGGCCGTGCCTTCGAGCGCGTCTGTCTCTGGCATACTGACCAGATAAAACAGAAACAGGGTATTAGCGGAATTCTGACGGAGGAGTACGCTTGGCGATACACTCCCAAAAAGAAAAAGGATGGTGATGAATCTGTAGCGACAAAAGGAAAGAAGAAGGAGGGTGGCCAGGTAGATTTATTGATAGACCGTAGTGATGGCATTATCGACCTCTGTGAAATGAAGTATCATGAGGGTAAGTTTGCCATTTCAGAATCATACCAAGAGGACTTGAACAACAGGAAGAATATTTTTAAAGAGGCATCCAAGACCCCGAAAGCCGTGCATAACATCATGGTTACAACTGATGGTCTTGCACACAATGCTTACTCCAAAGAAATTCAGAATGAAGTGTGCTTAGACGACTTGTTCCTTTAGCACAAGAATTCTAAAAAATGTATTCAAACCAGCGGAATCTGCCATAATTTTGTAGATTCCGCTGGTTTAAGCACATTTTACTCTTTTATTAGAGCCTATCAAGCTCTTCCGTCAGTCGTTCAATGATGGCTCTGGCTCGTTTCCACTTGTCGGATGGTTCGTTGAGCAACTTGGGGTTGGCCAACAGCTCGTTATATCGTCGTTGGGGAACGTCAGGGTCACCTATCGGTTTGGCTGACAAGGGCTGAATGGCGCGATGGAAGGTGATGTAGTCGCAGTTGTCTATCATTCCTTTTTCCCTTAGGGCATAAAGTAGGTAGGCCAGATGGCAGGTTGAAAGTAAGTGTGACTACAAGACCGTCAGTGTCATACTTGGTCATGCTAATATCAGCACGACACTCAACCTCTACGTTCATCCGAACATGGAGCAGAAGAAAAAGTGCATTAACCTGATGTTCAAGGCATTAAAATAATAATCAGATGGGAAGTAAGGTCGCCTTATTTCATAAAAAAAGAAAAATCAAAGATACTCACAAAGGATAGTTTTGAGAATTTTGATTATAACTTTTGAGAATTTTGTTTGGTGAATTTGAGAATTTTGCGTATCTTTGCATGCAGAAAATCAAGGAGTTATGTTTAAGAGAGCACAATTTCAAGAATTGAAATCACGACTTTCAGAGTCAAGGAGTAAGATACAAGTCATATCTGGTCCTCGTCAGGTGGGCAAGTCTACGATGGTGAAGCAAGTTCTTCAAGAAGTTGACATACCCTATATGCTTGTCAGTGCAGACAATATACCCCATACAAATACGGCTTGGATTGGAGAGATGTGGGCTACAGCCAGGGCCCGTATGAAGGTAGCACAGGCTATTGAGTTTTTGCTCGTTATCGACGAGGTACACAAGATAGACAACTGGAGTGAGGCTGTCAAGAGAGAATGGGATGATGATACTTTCAAAGATATCAATATGAAAGTCGTTATTCTTGGCTCTTCCAGGCTATTGCTTAAAGATGGCTTGACGGAGTCTTTGGCAGGAAGGTATGAACTCATTAGAATGCCACATTGGAGTTATTCTGAAATGCTCGAGGCATTTGGTCTGGATATAGACCAATATATATATTATGGTGGTTATCCTGGAGGAGCCATGTATATCAAAGACGAACGTCGATGGCGCAGGTATATCAAGGATAGTATCGTTGCTCCAGCCATAGAGAAAGATGTCCTGCGAACGAAAGTAATTTATAAGCCTGCTTTGATGAAGCAGTTGTTCGAACTTGGATGTGCATACTCAGGTGAAGAACTCTCGCTGAACAAAATGGTGGGGCAGTTGCAGGATGCGGGTAATGTCACGACATTAGCAAATTATCTGGCAACCCTTGACGAGTCAAGGCTACTTTGTGGGTTAAACAAATATGCTTCCGACAATGCTCGGAAGTACAATTCTGTTCCTAAGTTGATGGTTTACAACACGGCTTTATTCTCTGTGCAAAGTGGAATGTCCTTCAATAAAGCATATACTACACCCAAATTCTGGGGACGTTGGGTGGAGAGTGTCGTTGGCACACATCTTTTGAATCAAGTCGATGAGTATGACTATAAACTCTATTATTGGCGTGAAAGAGAAGACGAGGTGGATTTCGTCATAGAGTTTGACAAACAGTGCATAGCCATAGAGGTGAAGAGTGGTCGACGAACTGCCAATAACGGACTTTCTTTGTTCTCTGGGCAGTTCCACCCCATTCATTCTTTCGTTGTTGGTTCTGGTGGAATACCAATAGACGAATTCCTGACATGGGACATAGGAAAACTGCTAGATTAATTATATCAATACTTCGGTAATTAAATTCTTAAAATGTTAACACTTGGTCATCCCTCCAATCATGCAGCAGCCTCCATCTGCATTGTGGTCAGCGCGAATACCTCGTTGTTGAGCTTCGTAATTAAATCGCTGTCTGCGGAAATCCCAGAC
>CALFUF010000033.1 GCA_937916405.1 uncultured Prevotella sp. | reverse complement strand
TTCTCTGGTCGAGTCGTTTAAGGTAGGCACGGAAGGCATCTTCCCATGACATGCGATATTCCAGCCTCTTGAGTCCGTCCTGAGAGTTAGGGGTGTAACAGGTAACTAGATAAAAGTTTTCCATTTCCAATGTGATGACGCGTCCTTCGTGGTCGTGCAGATCAATACCGATACCATATTCCACGTTCAATGGCTGGTGCTTAGTGAAGATTGCCGTACCAGAGTACCCCTTCTTTTCCGCATAGTTCCAATAAGATGTGTAGCCGTCAAACTGTAAGTCAAGTTGACCTTCCTGCATCTTTGTCTCTTGCAAACAGAAAAAGTCTGCATCTAACTCTTTGAAGATGTCGCTGAAGCCCTTACCTTCGCAAGCTCTCAGTCCATTAACATTCCATGAGATGAATTTCATACCTTAAATGAGTCCTTTTCATCAGGAGAGTCAGAATTTCGCCATCTTGATAGCGACGACGGCACACTCATCACCTTTATTGCCTAAACGACCACCAGCACGGTCTTTTGCCTGTTGCAGGTCGTTAGTCGTCAGCAATCCATATACCACGGGAATATTGTTGGTGGCGTTAAGGCGTGCGATACCTTGGGTTACCCCTTGACAGATATAGTCGAAATGAGGGGTCTCACCGCGAATCACGCAACCAAGGATGATGACAGCATCGTAACCGTCGTTAAGTGTCATCTGACGTGCTCCATAGATTAACTCGAAAGAGCCAGGGACTGTCTTGACGTGAATGTTCTCAGGCAAGGCACCATGCTTCTCTAAGGTTGTACGACAGCCTTCAAGTAATGCTCCGGTAATTTCAGGATTCCATTCAGATACTACAATGCCAAAAATCATGTTTGAGGCATCGGGCACCTTGTCGACGTTGTATTCAGAAAGATTCTTGGTTGCCATTACTTAGCAGATGCACGTTCGATATACTCATCAATGTTCTGATACTGCATAGAGTTGAAATACTTCTCCTTTACCTCCTGATACAGTTTCAGAGCCTCGTCCTTCTTACCCTGGCTCTCCAGAATCTCACCAGCCTGAATAAGGAATGTGGGTGAGAGAGAGTTGTTGTCTGCCATCTTAGCGGCTTTCTTCAAATGCTCCACAGCCTTGTCGAGTTGGTTGAGGTTAGCATAGGCATTACCAAGTGCACCCTCTGCGGCAGGAGTAATCATAGCGTCACCCTTACCACTGAAACTCTCCAAAGCATTGACTGCCTCCTGCCATTTACCCAGATTAGCCTGACAGAGACCAATATAGAGCTGAGCAAGATTACCTGCGTCAGTAGATCCATAATCATTGGCAATCTTCTGGAATCCAGCGAGTGCCTTGTCATACTGCTCATTGCCAAACAGCTCCTGACTCTTGGCAAGTTCAGTGCTTGCTTCATTCTCACGGGGAGCGAGATAGTAATTGTTGAAGAGAATAGCGCCTACAACGATGACGATCACTGCAATAACGCCGATAATAATAGCCTTCTTATATTTCTCGAAGAAAGCTTCTGCTTTGTTTACCTGCTCCAATTCAGGGGCGGCTTGTTGTTTTTTGTTTGCCATTATTCTTGTTTTTATTATTGTTCGTACACAAATCGGTTGCAAAGGTACGAATAAGTGAGTAAAAAACCAAATTTATTTAATTTTTTTCGTACCTTTGCACCATAATGATACTTAGAAAGCTATCTATACTTAATTATAAGAACATTCGGGAGGCGACTTTGATGCTGTCTCCCAAAATCAATTGCTTTATTGGTCATAATGGGGTGGGCAAGACGAACGTACTGGATGCAGTTTATTATCTGTCATTCTGTCGTTCCGCCTCTAATCCAATAGACTCGCAAGTGATTCGCCATGAAGAGCCATTCTGTATGATAGAAGGTCAATACTCTGAGGACTCTCAAGATTATGAGAGTTCAGAACTTATTTCTTGTGGCATCAAACGTGGTGTGAAGAAGCATTTCAAGCGTAATAAGAAAGAGTATAAGCGACTATCCGAGCATATTGGCTTGATTCCTTTGGTGGTTGTTGCTCCTGCGGATACCTTATTGATAGAAGGAGGTAGTGAGGAGCGTCGTCGCCTGATGGATATGGTTATCTCGCAATATGACCGTTCCTATATTGATGCTTTGTCACGTTATAACAATGCCCTTCTTCAGCGAAATACTTTATTAAAGCAGGAAGACCCGGCTCCTGACCCGATGCTCTTGCAGATATGGGAAGAGCAGATGGCTGAGTCAGGTGAAGAGATTTACCGAAAGCGTGATGCCTTTGTAAAGGAACTGGTACCTTTATTTCGGCGATTCTACGACCAGATATCGTCTGAGCGTGAGGTGGTAGGACTTGAATATCTCTCCCATTGTCAGCGTGGTTCCTTGTTGGAAGTCATCCAGCGAGACCGTCATAAAGACCTTGCCGTAGGTTATTCTCTGCATGGTATTCATCGTGATGACTTAATCTTTACGTTAGGTGGGCATCCGATGAAAAGGGAGGGGTCTCAAGGACAGAACAAGACGTATGCCATTGCCTTGAAGCTCGCACAGTTTGGCTTCTTGAAGCGTACGTCCTCCAAGACGACGCCTTTATTGTTGTTAGATGATATCTTCGACAAACTGGATGCCGAGCGTGTGGAACAGATTGTACGACTAGTGTCTGGTGATGCCTTTGGACAGATTTTCATCACGGATACTAATCGTGACCACTTGGATCAGATTCTTCGAGAAAGTGCTTTGGACTATAAGATATTTGACGTAGATAACGGAGAAATCATAGAGAAAGATGTTTAAGCGGAATACAGAATCACTTAAGGATATCCTGTTGCGTAACTTACGGGAACAAGGATTGGAGACACCTTTAAAGCAGAAACGGCTGGTGGAGTCGTGGCAGGAGGTAGCAGGTCCAGTGATTGCCCGTTATACCCTGAATACCTATATCTACAACCAGACTCTGTATGTCCGGTTGTCAAATCCAGCCCTCCGTTCTGATTTGTCAATGATGCGCGGGGAGTTGGTGAAGAAACTGAATGCGGTAGTGGGCGAGCAGGTAATCATTGATATCCGTTTTAACTGATTACCTCATCCATGATGATGTCATGGTCGTCTACAGGAATCTCATCGAGTAATCGTGAAGGATAGCAAACCCCGATTTTATATGCATTAGTCAGTAATGGGAGGAAACGGTCGTAATATCCTTTTCCCCTGCCAAGGCGATGTCCTTGTTTGTCGAATGCCATGCCAGGAATGATGGCGACCTCAATTTGTTGATAGTCTGTGAATGGCTTCCCTGTTGGCTCCAGAATACCAAAAGCACCTAACTTCAGATCAGCAGCACCGGTATAACAGTGCAGGAACATATCAGTCGCATTGGCGACTCGGGGTAATAACACCGTCTTTCCCTTGCTCACAAACTCGTCGAGCAATTCTTGTGTGGGAATCTCGTCAGGTAGACTATAATATATAAATAATGTACGCGCATGAAAGATACGTGGATGATGTCTTAACTGAGAGATGATAGCAGATGCTTCGGCAGTGGAACCTGTTGATCCTCTCTGTCGAAGCATCTTGCGTATGTCTTGTTTGTTGGTCATGCAACTTTCTTTGTCTCCTGTTTCTGTGGAACAGCAGGGAATGCCTTGTTCTCACGGAACAGTTTCAGTGTCTCTTGGATGGCTGGATCATCCTCGTTCACATATTGTACCCACGCTTCCTCGCTCATCATATTATAGACGATGCGACTGTTGATATAACGTTCCAAGAGCTTATGGGACCGTTGTATCATAAGGTTGCGACGTTTCAGTCCGTTCTTCTCAGCGTAAGTGGCGAACTTCTCTACCGTATTGAGCTTGCTCAGATATTTCTCCAAGTCTTTCACCGTCTTGTACTCGCTCAGCTTCTGGCGGTTATTGTCTGTGTAATCAAAGGCAAATTGTAGGATGAGTCCGCTCAAGGAAGCTTGTTTGTAGTAGGAAGTCACATCTGTAGTATCCTCAGCAACGAAGATGTCAGGTGTGATGCCGCCACCTCCGAAGACCTCACGCCCGATGCGGGTCTTATAGGCAGGTCCGGTATGCTTGATACTGTCTTGTGAGAAGAACTCTCCATGCTCATAGCGTGTCAGCAGGTCTTCCTCATAGTCCTTGTTGTCGCCAGAGACATAGGGCTTCTGGATACAACGTCCTGAAGGAGAATAGTAGCGTGCAATCGTTAGGCGGATCATCGAGCCGTCGTTGAAAGCCATGGGCTTTTGGACGAGTCCCTTGCCGAACGAGCGTCGTCCGATGATTGTACCACGGTCATTGTCTTGAATAGCACCAGCAAGAATCTCACTGGCTGAGGCGGAACCCTCGTCAATCAGTACTACCAGGGGTATCTGTTGGTATGAGCCGCGTCCGTCACTACGAAATTCCTGTCGTGGTGACCTGCGTCCTTGGGTGTATACGATCAATTGCCCTTTGGGAAGGAACTCGTTGGCTATCTGAACAGCGGACTCCAGATACCCACCCGTATTACCACGCAGATCAATGGTCAGGTTCTCGAAACCTTCTTGTGAGAGCTTGGCAAGAGCGATCAGTAATTCTGGATAAGTGTTCTCCCCAAAGTTCTTCAAGCGGATATACCCCGTCTTGTCATCGAGCATATAGGTTGCTGTGACACTCTTGGTAGGAATATCCCCACGTGTGACGACAAAATTACGGATGGTCTTTTCCTTATTACGCATGACACCCAGTTTCACCTTTGTGTCCTTTGGTCCTTTCAGTCTATGCATAGCCTCCTCGTTGGTCAACGTCTTTCCTGTGAAAGGCTTGTCATCGACCATGACGATCTTGTCACCAGCGATGAGTCCTGCACGCTCAGCAGGCCCGTTCTTAATCACATTCTGTACATGCAGGGTGTCCTGACGAATGGTGAACTCAATACCCACACCCGAGAACGATCCTTTCAGATCGTCATTGGCTATCTGCATGTCCTTGGCGGAGATATAGACAGAGTGGGGGTCGAGTTCAGAGAGAATCTGAGGCATCGCTTTCTCCACGAGGTCGTTCACATCGACCGTATCCACATACTGGTCGTCGACCAGTCTAAGCAGGTTGTTCAGTTTGTTGCTGCCCGAGTTGATGATGCTGAGACGGTTGCCAGAGAAATGGTTGGCATAGAAAGTACCAATCAAGATACCTACCACCACGCTGACAGCCATCAGGAGGGGCATGAAGTGGTTGTTCTTCTTTTCATTCATGCTTCGTCAGGATTAAGATAAATTGTTTCGATACCAGCACGCTTTAACAGGTCGATACCGTCTGTCAAGCGATATTTCTCCCCATAGACCACCCGTTTGATGCCTGACTGGATAATCAGTTTAGCACACTCGATACAAGGGGAGGCGGTAATATAGATGGTCGAGCCGTCGGAATTGTTCGAAGAGCGAGCAAGCTTTGTGATGGCGTTAGCCTCAGCATGCAGCACATAAGGCTTCGTTATGTTATTCTCGTCCTCGCAGACATTCTCGAATCCACTGGGTGTGCCATTATAGCCGTCGCTGATGATCATACCGTCTTTCACTACCAAGGCTCCCACCTGGCGGCGTACGCAGTAGCTGTTCTCAGCCCAGATGCGTGCCATACGCAAATAGCGCAGGTCAAATCTTCTTTGTTTCTCGTTTGATTCCATTTCGCTTTAGTAATGCGTCTATTGTCGGTTCTCCACCACGGAAGCGTTTGTAGAGCGTCATCGGATGCTCTGTGCCTCCACGGGAGAGGATATTGTCTCTGAAACGCTGGGCGGTCTTCTGGTCGAAGATGCCATGGCGTTTGAATACGCTGAAGGCGTCTGCGTCGAGTACTTCCGCCCACTTATAACTGTAATAGCCAGCCGCATAGCCACCTGCCATGATATGCGAGAACTGTACCGTCATACAGGTGTCGGGCAGTTGCTCCCCAAGGATTGCCTTCTTCCATGCTTTCTTCTCAAAGGGGATAATGTCGTCAGTGAAGGCGTCTTTCTTCGTATAATATGCCATATCGAGCAGTCCGAAACTCACTTGTCGCAGACATGCCGTCGCCGCCATGAAGTTACGACTCTTGACGATTCGCTTGATGAGCTCGTCAGGCAAAGGCTCTCCAGTCTGGTAATGGAAGGCGAAGGTGCGCAGGAAGTCTTTCTCGATGGCGAAGTTCTCCATAAACTGTGAGGGCAGTTCCACGAAGTCCCACCAAACGTTCGTACCGCTGAGGCTCTCGAAACGGGTGTTGGCAAACATGCCATGTAGGGAGTGTCCGAACTCATGGAGGAAGGTCTCCACCTCTCCTAATGTCAGCAGGGCTGGTTTCTCGTCTGTCGGCTTTGTGAGATTCATCACCACAGAGACGTGTGGACGGATATTCTCTTTGACGACGAATTCTCTCTTACCTCTTACCTCTGACCTCTTACCTCTTACCTCTGACCTCTTACCTCTAAAAAACTGTCCTTGGTATTCTGTCATCCACGCACCTCCCTGCTTACCCTTACGAGGATGGAAATCGGCATAGAAGACTGCCAAGTAGGAGCCGTCCTTGTCGAATACCTCGTAAGCCTTTACGTCTGGATGATAGACGGGGATGTCCTTGTTCTCCTTGAACGTGATACCATAGAGGCGGTTGGCGAGTCCGAAGACACCCTCAATGACTTTCGACAACTCGAAGTAAGGGCGCAACATCTCCGCATCGAGGTTGTATTTCTTCATCTGCAACTTGTGGGAGTAGAACCCGGCATCCCATGGCATCATCTTTTGTTGAGCGTTGAGCGTTGAGTGTTGAGCGTTGTTCTTCTTGAACAATTTTATCAACTCGTCACGTTCCTTGATAGCTGTAGGCTTATAGGCGTCAATAAGGTCGTCGAGCAGTCTGTATACATGGCGGACATTCGATGCCATGCGACGTTTCAGCACATAGTCGGCATAGGTCTTGTAACCCAGCAGCTGAGCGATCTCACGACGCAGGTTGATGAGTCGTTTGCATATCTCGATATTGTTCTCTGTGTTGTCGTGGGTACACTCCGTATTACGAGCCATATACATCTGCTGGCGCAACTCCCGTTGGGTAGAGTAGGTCATGAAAGGAGAGTAACTCGGCATGTCGAGGGTAAACACCCAACCCTCCTTACCTTGTTCCTTAGCCGTTAGTGCCGCAGCCTCCCTTGCTGTGTCAGGCAGACCATCCAACTGTGCCTCGTCAGTGATGTGCAGGGTAAATGCCTTGTTTTCTTTCAACAGGTTCTGTGAGAACTGCAACGAGAGCATCGAAGCCTCTTCTGTCAACTGGCGCAACTTCGCTTTTCCCTCCTCGTCCAGCAGGGCACCGCTACGTACGAAGCCCTCATAGCAGTTGTCGAGCAGCATTTTCTCCTCGGCAGTCAGTCTGCGATGGTGCAGATGTACCTTGCGGATGCGTTCAAACAACTGTGGGTTCAGTCGCATGTCATTGGCATGCTGGGTCAGGATGGGTTGCATCTTCTGGGCAAGGGCATCCATCTCGTCATTGGTCTCCGCACTCAGCAGGTTGAAGAACACGGTTGACACCCTGTCCAACAAGTCGTAGTAGCCGTCCCCCTCGTCGAAGGGATTCAGGATGGTATTATCGAAAGTCGGCTTCTCTGGGTTGTTAATGGTCCTGTCGAGATACTCGTTATCCCGTCGGATCCCCTCCATAAACGCCTCCTCATAGTCTTTCAGCTGAATACAATCAAAGGGCACCGTGTCATGCAGTGTCCCGTAAGGTTCTAAAAAAGGGTTCTTATGCTCGTTCATACTAACGTCTTTATTATTAGTCTGCAAAGGTACTACTTTTTCTTGAATACCCCAAGTTTTTTAGATTAAATAGTTTAAACCAATCGCTTTGGTAGCACCTCCGTCAGAGGAAGGTGCCGCCTTCCTGTTTGTTCCATGGGGTGGAACACTTTGTTCCATGGGGTGGAACATTTTGTTCCATGGGGTGGAACAAATCATCCCCTTTATTCGGATAAAATGTCCCTATGCCTGGAATGATTGATTCCAATGCCTGGAATGGTTGGTGAGGGCAAAATCGCCTTTCCTTGCCGCCCTTGCCGCTTCCTTGTCACCTGCAACCAACTGACAATCAAATAGTTTTGCAAGGCGGCAACGGTGACAAGGGTTTTAAAAAATACGTGTAGGGAAAACAGCTGGCAGAATCGACGATCCTGCCAGCTGTATGTGGTTTTATCTTTGAATGTTCTCTATGCGTAGTCGAAGAGTGCCTGCCGGGACACGGACTTCGACGACATCTCCGACCTTCTTGTTCAGCAAAGCCTCGGCAATAGGGGACTTGATGGAGATCTTGCCCTCGCGGAGATTTGCCTCGTGCGGACTGGCAATCGTATACGACATCCTGCTGTTATTGGCAAGATTGGTGATTTCCACTTTGCAGAGAAGTTGGACGGTATCACTACCCAGCCGGGACGTGTCGATGACCCTTGCGTTAGCAAGAACACGCTGTTTGAAACGTATTCTGCCTAACAAACGAGCCTGCTCACGCTTGGCAGCGTGATACTCAAAGTTCTCACTGAGGTCGCCTTTGTCGCGAGCCTCCGCAATAGCCTCCCTGACCTGGGGCAGTTCGACATTCTCCATCTGTCGGAGTTCTGCTACGAGCTTGTCAAAGCCCTCTTGAGACATGTATTCCATGAAGCAGGTGTGTTTAGAACAACAGCATGCGCTCTACCCAGTAGATGAGGATACCACAAAGGTAACCTACGAAGGCAATCCAGGTGATATTCTTCAGGTACCAGCCGAAGGTGATTTTCTCCAAGCCCATGACGACCACACCAGCAGCGGATCCGATGATCAGCATCGAGCCGCCCACACCAGCACAGTAGGCGAGTAACTGCCAGAAGATGCCATCGACAGCCATTGGACCAGCCTCGGCAACAGGATACATACCCATACAACCGGCAACCAGCGGCACGTTGTCGACAACAGACGAGAGGACGCCGATGATACCATTAATAAGGTAATAGTTACCAGAGAATGCCTCATTCAGTCCCTCACCCATCGCTGTCAGCACACCAATCTCCTGTAATACTGCTACAGCCATCAGGATGCCCAGGAAGAACATGATCGTAGAGAGGTCGATCTTCGTCATGATGTCACTCACACGCTTTGCCATGGTGTCATCCTCAGAAGTGTTATAATGGAAAATTTCTGTCGTTGTCCAAAGAATACCCAATACCAGCAGGATACCCATGAACGGGGGCAGGTGAGTGATGGTCTTGAAGATAGGTACGAAGACGAGACCGCCTACGCCCAACCAGAAGATGATGTCACGTTGTACTTTCGTAAACTGACTGGCTGTCGACTTAGGAAGGTTCTGCTCCTTGTCAAACTTACCTTTCAATTGCAGACTGATGATGGCTGCAGGAATCAGCATAGACACCAGTGAGGGGATGAATATCTCAGTGAGCACACCCTGTGTGGTGATGACACCCTTGATCCATAGCATAATGGTCGTGACGTCGCCAATAGGTGAGAACGCACCTCCTGAGTTAGCGGAGATGATGATCAGAGCGGCATAGAGCAGACGCTCTCCACGTGATTGTACCAGTTTGCGAAGTACCATAATCATCACGATGGACGTGGTGAGGTTGTCGAGGATAGCCGACAGGAAAAAGGTCATAAATGCCACACGCCAAAGGAGTTTGCGTTTGGAACGGGTCTTCAAAGCATCACGCACGAAGTTGAAACCACCATTGGAGTCGACGATCTCAACAATCGTCATGGCTCCCATCAGGAAGAACAGCGTACCGGCGGCATCTCCCAAGTGGTGCTCGATGACCTCAGCGAT
The DNA here is from genome assembly GCA_937916405.1 of uncultured Prevotella sp. Classification (GTDB taxonomy): domain Bacteria; phylum Bacteroidota; class Bacteroidia; order Bacteroidales; family Bacteroidaceae; genus Prevotella. Next base: position 13,521 of record CALFUF010000033.1, on the reverse strand, counting down.
GTGATGCACCACACTGTCAGCGGCAATCTCCGGATAGAATGAGCCTGGGTTCATCATCAACAAGGTCCAGCAGACCACACACATCAGCAGGGCAATCGCAGCCTTGTTGACTCTCGTCACACTCTCGAGGGCAATACACAGATAGCCGAAGACGAAAGCGACGACGATAATAATAGATAATGTTGTCATAGTACTTTTATTATTTTATTAGGATTAGTCAAAAACCTTGAAGGCATAGCCCTGCCCTTGTAACCACTCGATGGCTTGCGGTAGTGCTGTGCGCAGTTTCTCTATAGACTTTAAGGAGTCATGGAAGGTGATGATGCTGCCATTACGAGCATAACGCTTCACATTGTTGAGCACATCTTCGGCTGTCATCCATTTGGAATAGTCACGGGTGACAAGGTCCCACATCACAATACGGAATTTCCTGCCTAACCATGCATACTGGCTAAAACGCATCCAGCCATGGGGTGGACGTACCAAGTCTGTGTGTAGATAGGCATTCGCTTTCTCCACATTATAACTATAGTCACGGATGCTATGGCGGAAACCGCTGATATGGTTATGGGTATGGTTACCAATGCGATGTCCCTCATCCACCACCCGTTGATGTAACTCAGGATATTTACGTACATTATCTCCCACCATGAAGAAAGTCGCCTTGATGCCGAAATGCTTGAGCGTATCGAGGATAAACGGGGTGGCTTCGGGGATAGGACCATCGTCGAAGGTCAGGTAGACTGCCTTCTCGTGATGATCCATACGCCACGTTGCCCTGGGGTAAAGCCAGCGCAACCATATTGCCGGTTGCTCGATAAACATAGTTACAATATTTAATTCTCAGCACCCAGTCTGCCACCCTTGGCCTGGAAAGCATCCAGCATCTTGCTGAGGATTGTCTCTTTCTTGTCGCCCCAAGCCTCATCTATATTGCTTCCCAACTGTAAGAGTTGATTGAGGATGTAGATGTGCATATAGCAACTGTCTTCTGACAGGTTGAACTGCTGGCTGTCAAGGTTGCAATACCACGTCACATACTGGGCGGAGTTCTTCCATAACTGGTCAATGAGCTTCATCGCCTCCTTCTGATTGCCCATCGCAGACCATGCACGTGCCATATCGAGGGACCCGGAAGTGTAATTGTGAGGTATATTGTAAGCAGGTAGTACTTTTTCCGCATACTTCAAAACCTCTGTGGCTTGCTTGTCATTACCCTCGCTGACGAGTTGCATGGCAAGACGTGCCATGATACGGCGATGGGTATAGCACATACGCATGACGGTCTCGTCAAGGTAGACACCCTTCGTGCTGGCGCCACCGAACTTGAAGCGATGCATGATATTCTCGTAGGTACGCTTCGTGTCAAAGTTCTTGGCTCCTTCCTGATTGGTGGTGAAAGGTGTGATGCGATAGGCGAGACCCTCTGTGATGGTGTTGTCCCCCAGATTGATATAGTTCTCGTCGCCTACTGATACGGCAACATAGATAGGTCGCTCCCAATTACATTGATCAAGCATCTCAAGAATCATCAAGTCACCTTTGTAGAGTGCCGTCTTTCCTTTTAGCGAGATGGTCATGCGGTCAGGGATAGAATCTGTTGCCATCATCATACCACTCTTGCGAACAGCCTCCTTGTCGATGTTCATATAGATCACATCGGTAGGAATGACATGGAGGTCGGCATTCTTCGAGCGTACCCAGTATTTCAGGATGTTCTTCAGTTCGAAGGGATCATCACCAAACTGTTTCTTTGCCGTCTCTGGGTCTTGCTCATAGAAATCAAGGACAGCTTGTTTCATCTCCGGGTCTATTGCCACATACTCGTTAGTACCAGAACAATATTCCAGGCGGCTCCACGAGATAGGAACAGAAGGAGAGTCGTAGGCAGGACGACACATCTGGTCGATATACCAGTCAGTCTGCAAATACGAGAGGTTGCAGACACGGGCATCAGTACGTACGCCCTCCACATCTTGATTGTACCAGAGCGGGAAGGTGTCGTTGTCGCCATTGGTGAAGATGATCGGGTTACCCTCATCTTGTAAGGACATCAGATAATTTTGTCCGAAGTCGCGACAGGTGTAGCGTCTGCTACGGTCGTGGTCGTCCCAGGTCTGGGATGCCATCTGGATGGGGACAAATATAGTAGCTATAGTAACGATAGTACTTATAGCGATAGGATTTATTTTCAGTTTGCGCTGTAGCAGGTCTATCAAGGCGGCGACACCCATGCCACACCAGATAGCAAACGCATAGAATGAGCCAGCATACGCATAGTCTCGCTCACGGGGCTGCATGGGTGTCTGGTTCAGATAGATGACGATGGCAAGACCAGTCATAAAGAACAGGAAAAAGACTACCCAGAACTGACGGATGCCCACAGGTTCTATCTCAGTCTTCTCCTTTCCGTTCATAACGACACGGCTCTTACGAGTGTACCATGACTGCCAGAACAGTCCGATGAGACCGAGTAATAGGGGTAGACAATAGAATACGTTATGTCCCTTGTTGTTCTTCAACTCGTCAGGCAGCGTGTTCTGGTCGCCTAAGCGCATATTGTCAAACCAGTCGAAGCCGCTGAGCCAGTTGCCATGCTCCAATTCGCCATTGCCTTGGATGTCGTTCTGACGACCAGCGAAATTCCACATGAAATAGCGCCAGTACATGAAGTTACACTGGTAGGAGAGGAAGAAACGGATATTCTCTAATTGACTGGGAACTTTAACGCTTATCATCTCACCACATCGGTCATACATCTCCTCATGACCGTCGACACTGCCACCCATCCAACTCTCATAAGCTGCACGATGGGCAGAACTGTACATACGGGGGAAGAACATGTTCTGAGCATATTGGTACTCATCCTTATTACGAACTACAAAGTACTTGTCTTTCTCGTCAGGAGAAGCCTTCTCCTTACGTTGCCATACAGGAGCCCCTTTCTTCATAACAGGGCGACAGTACTCCCCGTCTTTCTCCAAAGCAACCTGTGAAGTATATGCTTGTCCATAGAACAAGGGACGCTGTCCGTATTGCTCACGTCCAAGATACTCGCCAAGGGTAAAGATGTCCTCAGGTGAGTTCTGATCCATAGGAGGATTGGCAGAAGAGCGGATGACAATTAGCGCATAACTGCTGTAACCAATCATCAGCATCAGCATGCACAGCAGAGAGGTGTTCTTGATACGTGCAGTCACCAGTAGCTCTTTCTGTTGGCGGTATTGTAATACAAACCATAAAATAACAAGTACTACAACACCAATGATGACTGCAGACCAGCCATGTCCATAGAAGGGAATACCCAGCATGGCAACAGACAACAGGAAAGCTATGTTCTGCTTTTTCACACTGACATCCCGATGAGTCTCGTAGATTGCCCAGATAGTGATGGCTATCAACAGGAAGATATAGATAATCTCACCCGTGTTGAAAGGACAGCCAAGTACATTGACAAACAATAACTCAAACCATCCACCAACCTGTACGATGCCAGGAACGACACCATAGAGTACAGCAGCAAGGATGATAATAGAGATACCTAAGGCTATCAAAGAACCGTAGAGGTCTTTTCGAGGCAGACTTTGTGGGAACTTACGATAGTAATAAACCAATACGATAGCTGGCAGACAGAGTAAGTTAAGCAGGTGGACACCAATGCTCAGTCCCGTCATATACATGATTAATATCAGCCACCGGTCACTATGAGGCTCGTCGGCATGGTCTTCCCATTTCAGTATCAACCAGAATACCACAGCGGTAAAGGCAGAGGAATAGGCATATACCTCACCCTCGACAGCAGAGAACCAGAACGTATCGCTGAAAGTGTATATCAGCGCTCCTACCATCGCAGAGCCTTCGATGGCAATCATCTTCCACATGGTTAGCTCACTCCAGTCTTTTATCAGCAGACGACGTACCAAGTGTGAGATCGTCCAGAATAGGAACAAGATTGTCGCAGCAGAAAGCAAAGCGCTCATGATATTCACCATTCGAGCTACCTGAGAGGGGTCGCTTGTAAACTGTGAGAAAAGATTGGCTGTAAGCATGAAGAAAGGAGCACCGGGCGGGTGTCCGATTTCCAGTTTGTAACCTGTTGAGATGAATTCTGGACAGTCCCAGAAGGATGCTGTCGGCTCAATCGTGGAACAATATACAAAGGCGGCTATCAGAAAACTGACCCATCCAAGGATATTGTCTACCAGTCTAAATTGTTTCATTATTTATTAGTGTCGTTTAATTCCAACCTGCAAAGTTAATACAAATCCCTTTAAGCAAGGCATGTTTCAGTATTTTTAACTACCTATATAAAAAGTTGCGCCCCATAAATCAATACAACATAACGTAGAAACTTGCCAATAGCCATACTCGTTATTGAAATGGGGATATTGGAGCGCATCAGTCCTAATACGATGGTGATGGCACTGCCTAAAATAGGGATAAAGGCAAAAAATCCCATCCATGCGCCGTGTCCACCCATAAAACGAGTTGCCTGGTCGAGTTTTTCCTTACTCACATGAAGGTATTTCTCTATCCATTCCAGTTTGCCCATGCGACCAACGGTATAGTTGAACATCCCCCCAGTGACATTTCCGATGGTTCCATAGATAATCAATCCCCAAGGGTCAAGTCCCGCTGCCAATAATCCCATCATCACTGCTTCACTGGAGAAAGGAAAGAAAGAGCCTGCAACGAAAGCCGTTATCAGCATACCCCAGTAGCCGTAGCTGATTAAGAGGGAAACGATTACATCCATAGGTTATAGGCTGTTAAAAGGATGACAGAAATGATGATGACGCAAGAAATGATATTGGTGATTCGCTCCTGTGTCAATGCGATGTAATGGGCTATAAGTGGTGCTGTGTTGATGATGATCAGACGAAGCAAGATGGTACCATGTTGAGGCTGCAAGCAGAAAAGCAGGAACAGAAACAGGTTCATCCTGATAAAGAACCCATATAGTTGGCGGATACGGAATTTGTCTTGATAGCTGATTTTCAAAAAATGGATGATTCCGAGAGTAGTGAGAATAGCAATATAGACAAATGTGATGGACAGATGGGGGGCAAGAGCCGAGAATTGAAAAGGTATCTGGAAATCCCCAAGGGCTGTGATATGGGTCATCAGCAGGGTATAATCGTTTTGGTATACTTCCCAACAAAACAGTATCCAGTAAGGGGTAAAGATACCTATCAATGATGCGAAGAATGTACGCCATGAGAGGGATTGTAGGTTCGTTAGCATCAATCCCCACAAAATGGGAACCAGTATGATAATATGAACATACGACATGCTTGCTAAACCAAGAAGTAAGAATCCGTAGAATGTCAGTCCCGGAGAGTATTTGTCCTGATAGGTTCTGAATAGAACCACATAAGCCGCAATGACGAATAGCTCAGCCATCCACTCCCTAAGGGAGGAAAACAGGAAACAGGCTGCACATGTAAGCATTAAAAAAGAGCAGGAGACCATACGTGAGTGTATCCTGAGAAGAGCGTTGTTGTTGTTTAACTCAACCATCAGGAATGTGGATAGGGCGAAACACCCGAACTGTACCCACCATTGCTCCTGAAATAACCCGGCAAGTACCCATACCCCTGTAGCCAGCACAGAGGTAATGGGCAATGTCAGTCTGCTCTCTGATATCTTATTTTGCAGTCGCTTCATGTGTGATTATAGGTCTGCGCCAATATCACGACGGAAATACTTGTCCGTGAACTGAATCTTTTGTGCCTCTTCGAACGATTTCTGCAGCGCTTCCGCTTTGTCCTTACCATAAGAAGAGACAGCGATCACACGTCCGCCATTCGTTACGACCTGTCCGTCTTTGAGAGCCGTACCGCTATGGAAGACAATACTGCCTTGAACATCCTCGATGCCATTGATAGGGTAGCCCTTCTTGTATTCCTGTGGATAACCACCGCTGACCAGCATGACGCACACGGCGGCACGCTCGTCAAACTCAATGGTACGCTTGTCGAGATTGCCTTCTGCCACACCTTCGAATAAGTCTATGATATCACTTTTCAGGCGCAGCATGACACTCTCTGTCTCGGGGTCGCCCATACGACAGTTATATTCAATAACCATCGGTTCCCCCTTCACGTTAATGAGACCAAAGAAGATAAAGCCCTTATACAGGATGCCCTCAGCTTTCAGTCCCTCCACAGTAGGACGGATAATCCTGTCCTCCACTTTCTGCATCCATTCCTTCGTAGCAAAAGGCACAGGGGTTACAGAACCCATACCACCTGTATTCAGTCCAGTATCGTGCTCACCGATTCGCTTATAATCCTTTGCCTCTGGCAGAATCTTATAGTGGTCGCCATCAGTCAGTACGAAGACAGAGCACTCGATGCCACTCAGAAACTCCTCGATGACCACACGGCTTGATGCGTTTCCGAACATACCACCAAGCATCTCCTTCAGTTCCTTCTTGGCTTCCTCAAGGGTAGGGAGAATCAACACACCCTTGCCTGCGCACAGACCGTCTGCCTTCAGAACGTATGGTGCCTCAAGTGTCTCTAAAAATGTCAGTCCCTCCTCCAAGTGCTCACCGTCGAATGTCTGGTAACGGGCTGTGGGAATCTGGTGGCGCTGCATGAATGCCTTGGCAAAGTCCTTAGAACCTTCCAATACCGCACCTTGTTTCGATGGTCCAATGACTGGAATAGTCTTTGTACGCTCGTCAGCTTTCAGGTTGTCATAAATACCCTTTACTAATGGGTCCTCGGGTCCAACCACCACCATGTTGATCTGCTGGTCTACACAGAACTGTTTAATAGCTTCAAAGTCGTCCGCTTTCATAACTACGTTCTCACCACAATTGCTGGTTCCAGCATTACCTGGGGCAATATACAGTTTCTCGCATTTCTCACTCTGAGCAATCTTCCAGGCTAGTGCATGCTCACGTCCGCCACTGCCTAATAAAAGTATTTTCATATTGATTTATTTATAATTTACCTTGTTCACCTAAATATGAATCCTTAAAGCCGAGGAAGTAGAGCACACCATCCAGTCCTATAGTGTTAATACTCTGCTCCGCATTGGCGACGACACGAGGCTTCGCATGGAAGGCGATACCCAGTCCAGCCTCACTAATCATAGGCAGGTCGTTGGCACCATCGCCTACGGCAATAGTCTGGGCGAGGTTGACTTTCTCTACCTGTGCGATGAGTTTCAGTAACTCAGCCTTACGATGTCCGTCAACGATCTCACCGACATAACGACCCGTCAGTTTCCCATCCTCACCAATCTCCAGTTCATTGGCATATACATAGTCAATGCCGTATTTGCGTTGCAGATACTCACCGAAATAGGTGAATCCACCACTAAGAATGGCAATCTTATAACCACATGTTTTGAGTATGTTCATCAGACGGTCGACACCTTCCGTGATGGGCAGATGCTCCGCAATATCTTGCATGACACTGACATCCAGTCCTTTTAATAAGGACACTCTTCGTGTGAAACTCTCTTTGAAGTCAATCTCACCACGCATGGCACTTTCTGTGATGGCTCGAACCTCAGCACCGACGCCATTACGCTCAGCAAGTTCATCAATACACTCTGTCTGGATAAGTGTCGAGTCCATATCGAAACATATCAGGCGGCGCATACGTCGGAACATGTCGTCTCGTTGGAACGAGAAATCGATTTCCATTTCCGAAGATAGCCTCATGAGTTTCGACTGCATCTCCTGCCAGTTTACAGGCTCGCCACGTAGCGAGAACTGGATACAGGCACGGGTATGCTTGTCCAACTGCTTGATACTCTTACGACCTGTCAGTCGCAGGATAGAGTCAATATTCAGTCCTTGGTCAGCGATAATCCGGGTGGCAGCCTCGATTTGTCGTGCCTCCAACTGTCGTCCCATGACCATGAGGATATAACGGTTCTTACCCTGATGACCTACCCAGTCCTCATACTCGTCATCGCTGATAGGAGAGAAACCGATATTCACCCCTAACTCAGTTGCCTTGAACAACAGCTCTTTCATGGCAAGTCCAGAGTTCATCTCTTCCATGCGGATAAGGATTCCCAATGAGAGGGTAGAGTGGATGTCTGCCTGACCGATGTCTAATATCTGGGCATCATACTTTGCCAGAATACCCATGACGCTTGCCGTTAATCCTGGACGGTCTTGACCAGTGATACGGACGAGGATTTGTTCTTCTCTGTGATTCATTTCAAGTAGTCTTCAAAATATTGGGTAATACGTTCATGCAGATGGACGCTGGCATGTCCTCTCATGTTATGCGGTTCACCAGGATAGACGAAGAAGTCGGGCTGAGTGCCAGCCTCGATACATGCTTTCAGAAATGACAGACAATGTTGTGGGACAACGGTGTTGTCATTATATCCAGTGATGATTTGGAGTTTTCCTTTCAGGTTCTTTGCTTTGGAGAGCAGACTGGTCTTCTCATAGCCTTCAGGGTTGGTCTCCGGCGTGTCCATATACCGCTCCCCATACATGACCTCATACCATTTCCAGTCGATGACGGGTCCGCCAGCCACTCCAACCTTGAAGATATCGGGATAGTTGGTCATGAGGGTGATAGTCATAAAACCACCGAACGACCAGCCATGCACACCCAGTCTGTCCATGTCCACATAGGGGAGGGTCCGTAAGAAATCCACCCCCTTCATCTGATCTTGCATCTCTATCTGTCCGAGTTGACGGAAGGTGGCTTGCTCGAAATCGCGTCCACGATGCTCGCTGCCTCTGTTATCGAGGATAAACAACACATAGCCTTTCTGTGCCATATAGGTTTCCCAAGAACGGCTATACCAGTGCCATCCAGCCTCCACGTTATGGGCATGCGGTCCACCATAGACATAGATGACTGTCGGATATTTTTTTGTCGGATTGAAGTCGGAAGGTTTTACCATGCGATAGTAAAGATCGGTAACACCGTCGGCTGCCTTGATAGTTCCACATTCGAAGAGAGGTTGCTGATAATCTTTCCAGGGATCCTCTGCTGTCAACAGTCGTGATGCCTTTGCAGACTTAACCTCAATGAGGTCGATATTGCGTGGAGTGGTGGGGTTGCTCCATTTGTCGACGAGATAATTGCCGGACGTAGAGAGCTCACCACGATGCACACCATCGGCTGTAACGAGTGCCGTCATCTTACCATCTTTCGTACTGACACTATATAGCCAACGATGGAGAGGATGATATTTATTGGCTGCAATAATGATGCTCTTCTGTTTCTCGTTGAACCCCAGCACCTCCTGTACGACAAAATTGCCTTTTGTCAGCTGTCTTTGTAGCTTTCCTTCCTTATTATATAAATAAATGTGATTATAACCGTCCTTCTGGCTTTGCATGATGAACAAATCATCATTCCATGGTAGGAAAATAATAGGATGTAAAGGCTCCACGTATTTGTCACTAGTCTCCCGATAGAGCTCTGCTATCTTTTCTCCTGTTTCTGCATCATAGGACACCAGTCTGCAGTCGTTCTGGTCACGATTAAGCTCAAACATATAAATCGTTCTGGCATCTGGACTCCAAGCGATGTTGGTGAAATAGCGGTCTGTGGGGTCGCCGGCTTTCAAGTAGATAGTCTTCTGGGTATCCATATGATACACACCGACGGTCACCACATGGGAGGTCATTCCTGCCATTGGGTATTTATCAGGCTCGTAAGAGGCGATCCTTGGGTCGATATCCACCTGTGGATAATCAGTAACCATCTTCTGGTCCATGCGATAAAAAGCGAGACACTTGCCGTCAGGACTCCAGAAAGTACCTTTCTCAATGCCGAACTCATTACGATGTACAGCTTGTCCATAGACAATCTCCCTGCTGCCGTCTGTCGTCAGCTGAAACTCTTTATTGTCAGCGTTACGGATGCACAGTTGGTTGTCCTTCGTATAGGCAACAGCTTTGGAAACCTTATTCCAGTCCGCATTACCCTCTTCCTCACACTGTTGAGTCCATACGATCTGTTTCTTAACCCAGTCATAGAGGATACGCTGTTTGGCGTTCTTTAGATATACAACGTGTTGGGTGGGGTAGGGATATTGTGCTGAATATGCCGAATGCCATTCTTTTCCTAAGTCTTTTAGCTTAAAAACAGCATTCTTATTTCCTTGGAAGTCGATAGTGCCCCCCTCTTCCGCATCCAGATACATCAGTTGATCGCCCCACCATGTCAGCCACCAGTTCTCAGGCTGGAGGTTACGGAAGTTAGTACCACCGTAATTAAGGTCTTCCAGTGTGAAGAGTTTGTCCTGTGCTGTCATGGGGAGATGGGATAGGGTAAATACAGCGAGTAAGATAATCAGCTTAATCTTCGTCATGATGGTCGAATCGTTTATTTTGTTTTCCGAAATCACGTCCCTTCTTGAAGGGTTTTCTGGCATCCCTGGTCCCCCTAGGATTCCTAGAATATCTAGAATATCTAGTTTCCCTAGTTTCCCTAGAATCCCTAGTTTCCCTAGTTTCCCTAGCTTCCCTAGTCTCCCTAGTCTTCCTAGGCTCCTTCTTCTCCAATGAACGGAATTTGAAGGAACGTATATCCGCCTCTTCATTCTCTTCCTGTTCTTCCAATCGTTTCTTGAACTCGCGATTTTGCTTGAAACGGCGTTTCTCTGCCATCTGTCGTTTCTCCTCCTCTGTCTTTACTGTTCCACCCTCTTCACGGAAGACACGCATCTTACCGTCGAACATCTGGTATTTGCGGAATTCGCATTCCAGACTACCGTTAAACAGAGGTATCTTAATAGAAGGTTTCAGACCAATTTGGTCAAAACACTCTTCTCTGTAGCTTAAAATCCAAGCATCGTTTCCAGTAAACTGGTGCTTCAGTCGTTCACCAATCATCTTGTAAGTTCCCAGCAAATCAGGGGTAGAGATACGTTCCCCATAAGGAGGGTTGGTGACCATGATGCTTTTCTCCTTTGGTTGTAAGAAATCCTTGAAGTCACCCTCTTGGACAGTGATGTCATTGGTGAAGCCGACAGCACGTACATTGAGACGTGCTGTGTTGACAGCCTTGATGTCTACGTCATATCCGTAAATATGATGTTTGAACTCCCGCTCTTGTGAGTCGTCATTATAGATGGCGTCAAAGAGGTCGCGGTCGAAGTCTTTCCATTTCTCAAAGGCGAACTCTTTGCGGAATAGTCCTGGAGCCATGTTACGGGCGATAAGAGCCGCCTCTATCAGGAGTGTGCCACTGCCGCACATCGGGTCGATGAAGTCCGTCTCACCTTGCCATCCCGTCATCAAGATCATGCCAGCGGCTAATACTTCGTTTAAGGGTGCCTCCACCGACTCTTGGCGATAGCCACGACGATGAAGAGACTCACCACTTGAGTCCAAAGACAATGTGCATTTGTCTTCCGCAATATGGATGTTCAGCCGGATGTCCGGGTTAGTGACAGAGATGTTCGGACGTTTGCCGGTCTTCTCACGGAACTGGTCTACAATGGCGTCCTTTACCTTATAAGCGACAAATTTAGAATGACGAAACTCCTCAGAGAATACCACAGAGTCAACGGCAAAGGTAGTGTCCAAATCCAAAAACTTTGTCCAGTCGACATCTTTTACTCCTTCATAGACATCATCAGCAGAAAGTGCCTTGAAGTGCTTGATGGGTTTTAAAATACGGATGGCAGTATGCAACTGGAAGTTAGCACGATACATCATTTCCTTATTACCAGTAAAGGAAACCATGCGACGACCTATCTCTACATTCTCAGCGCCCAGTTGCGTCAGTTCTTTCGCCAAAACGGGTTCAAGTCCCATGAATGTTTTAGCGATGAGTTCGAAATCTTGTGTCATAATGTCTTTTATAAATATGGTGCAAAGATACGAATAAAGTGGTCTAAATACAAAATAAATCGCATTTTTTTTCATTATTATGAATCTTTTGTGTAATTTTGCCACCAATACAAGAACATACCTTCTGGTTGTGATGAATGGATTAGATATACTCTTGGTTGATTTAGGTTCCCTGATGCGAATTGATATTCTGGTGTGGCTAGTAGGAATACCAGTTGTCATTGCATTGTTGTTTGTCTTGTTCTATCAGGTGAAGCAGTATCGCCAGTTAAGGAAGGAATTAGCCCAGCTGGCAAAAATCAAGCGGCATAATATTGAATACGAGTTGGTGCTGAAAGCCATGAAACTGTCTACATGGCGAATAGATGTCTCAGAGGGTACTGTCTCTTATGAGAGTGATTACCGCGAGGGTGCTAATTCTTATTCATCGCATGGGGCAATCCCCGTGAAGAATACTTTCGACTATATTCATGAAGATGACCGTGAGCGGGTAAGAGAGGCTTTGACAGGACTGATGGAGGGAAGGTATGAGGACTATCATCAGCAATATAGGGCACAGGCATCGCTCACTTCCCCTTTCTATTGGGCTGAGACTTTTGCCACCATCGACAAGCGTGATCTTGACGGTTCGCCTCTGACCATAGTGGGGACATCGATGCGCATCGATGCCCGGAAAGAGATAGAGCGGGCATTGATAGAGGCTCGTAACCATGCGGAGGAGAGTGACCGCTTGAAATCTGCTTTCTTGGCAAATATCACCCATGAGGTGCGTACTCCTTTGAATGCCATTGTTGGTTTCAGTGATGTTCTGCCGATGGCACAAAGTGAGGAGGAGCGTAATGAGTTGATTAAGTTGATCAAACAAAATAATGCCCACTTGCTCCGTCTGTTCGATGATATGATGAATATCTCGAAATTGGAAGCTGGTAACAAAGGGGAAATCATCAAGGAGCCTGTAGAGTTGTTACCTCTGCTGCGTGAGCTTGCTGATAAATATCTGGCAGTAGCCATGGAGAAGGGCATCACTGTCAGCTTGGATGAATCTGCTGAATCGGTAGTGGTACAAACGGATCATGACCGTTTGAAAGAAATCTTGAACCAGTACATGAATAATGCCGTGAAGTTTACCTCTACAGGTAGCGTTACCCTTGGTTACGATAAGCAACCGTCGAGTATGAGGATATGGGTTCGTGATACAGGAAAGGGTATTCCTGCCGATAAGTGTAATGAGCATCTCTTTGAGCGTTTCGTGAAAGTGGATGATTTCGTGGCAGGAACAGGACTTGGTCTGAGTATATGCCGTAGTCTTGCCGATATTTTAGGTGGTACTGTCGGGGTAGAGTCTGTTTATGAGCAAGGGTCAACCTTCTGGGTGGAGATTCCTCTGTAAAAAATCATGCGTACTTTTAGGTTTTATATATTATTCCTTTTTTTCTTATGGTGTCAGTCAGTCCAGGCGCAGCTGATGTCTGGAGTGATAACTGATGCGGAGACCAAGATGTCGATTCCTTCTGTGACGGTATCGTATAAGGGACATAAGATTGCTGTCGCCTCTGGTATTGACGGACGTTATACTATTCAGAAGTATCCAGGGTGGGCTTTGACGTTCAGTGCGGTGGGCTATGTGTCCCAGACGATATATATAGACGATCGTACCTCTGTTAAGATTCAATAGTTCGGTAAAAATATAGTTAAATTCATTAACATTCAAGATAAATCTCAAA
>CALFUF010000032.1 GCA_937916405.1 uncultured Prevotella sp. | reverse complement strand
AGTGACGATGAGTTGTTTGGTATCGGACGTTTCGAGATGATTACCTACAATACCGCTGCCAACAATCCTACAGAGATGATTGTCGATGACCTCGGCAATTTCTGGGAGTTCAAAGTGAAAGTTAATTGTGACCAGAACGCATTGACTTTCCAGACCAACACGACAGAGGACAACAATATGGTGGCTGGTTATGAGGACATCAACGTCAGCATTACTGGTGGTAAGATTCTTCCTAAGGCAGGTCGTCAGAACAACGGCTCACCCGCTGACAGTATCGTATTCTATGTAAACTTCAGTGATGATAACTATCCCGAAATGTTGGGATATGCCAAGTATAAGGTGAGCGGTGTCCGCTACTCTGGTCTTGTAGAGAACGACTAATCCCCTCTTTTGATCTATACAAATCGGGATACCTCATGACGAGGCTTCCCGATTTACTTTTTCCTGCAATTCCTTTGGAAGTTTGGAGAATAATGCTTATTTTTGCGGCATAATAGTATCACTATATGGAGCAGAAAGATGTCATCAATAAAATCAGAAATGTGGCAATGAACACGTTGCCTCCACAAAGTTCTTTACTTTTATATGGATCTAGAGCGCGTGGAGACGCTCATGCTGGTTCGGATTGGGACTTACTGATTTTACTCGACAAACAGTCTCTAGAAGCATCGGATTATGGTGTCGCATACCCTTTCCGACAACTTGGGTGGGAAATAGGTGAAGATTTGAGTCCCTCACTATATACAAAGACACAGTGGAAATCTTGGTCTTACCTTCCATATTACAAAAATGTTGAGCGAGATAAAATAGTAATATTATGAGTTTAAGTGATGACGAACGTAGGATTATTGTGAATCTCGAACTGGAAAAAGCTGTCAACACGATGGCACAAATTCCAGAATTACAGAGATTGGGTTATTGGGATAATATTGCCAACAGGCTATATTATGCAGTTTTTCACGCTGTTAATGCTTTGTTGATTAACGATGGTCATCCTGTGAATACCCATAGAGGTGTCATCGCACTTTTCGGCAACTATTACATACGTACTGGGCTGTTTGCTTCAGAAGATGGAAGATTGTATTCCGACCTGCAGACCATGAGAAATAATAGTGACTATAATTGCTCATATGATGCAACTCAGCAAGAAATAGAACCTATGATATTACCTGCGAAAAATCTAATTGCTAAAGTTTCAAATTATATAAGGGAGAACAACTAATCCCCTCTTTTGATCTATACAAATCGGGATGCCTCATGACGAGGCTTCCCAATTTTTGTTTGCTTTTGTTTGGAGGTTTCAAAAGAAATTCTCGCGCGTACCTTATTATTATATACTCCCCTCTCACCTCTTACCTCTCACCCCTCACCTCTTACCTCTATTAACAAATTGCAAGTTTTTGGGTGCAAATCACATGAATTAGGAAGGTAAAACGGCTTAATTGTTAAATTTTTGAGTCAAAATGAGAATTTTCATAAAATTTATTTGCCAATTGTGAATAATTGTTGTATTTTTGCAAAATCTTGTGTGCCGACCTCGCGCGGGGAGGTGTCGGCAAAAATACTACAAATAACTGGAAAATAAGTATAAATTAACAATTTAATAACAATCAAGAGAGTGTTTATGGAAAAAAGACTAACGATGTTTTTTGCCTGCCTATTCCTGAGTTTGGGACTGGCGATGGCACAAACTAAAGTTACTGGTACCGTTATCTCTGGAGAAGACAATGAGCCCATTATCGGTGCCACCGTCTTGGTACAGGGACAGAAAGCTGGTACAGTGACAGATGCCGATGGTCACTTCGTAATCAACGTACCTTCGGGTAAGAAGATTGTAGTGAGCTTTATTGGTATGGAGACTCAGACCTTGACTCCTAAAAATGGTATGACGGTCACCTTGCAGCCCAGTGCAGCCCTTGAAGAGGTCGTTGTAACGGGTATGCAGAAAGTGGACAAACGTCTGTTCACTGGTTCTTCAACCAAAATTAGTGCTTCAGATGCAAAGATTGACGGTATGGCTGATATCTCACGTTCTTTGGAGGGTCGTGCAGCCGGTGTGTCTGTGCAGAATGTGACAGGTACTTTCGGTACAGCCCCGAAGATTCGTGTACGTGGTGCTACCTCTATCTATGGTAACTCAAAGCCCCTGTGGGTCGTTGATGGTGTCATCATGGAGGATGTGACGGACGTAAGTGCCGATGAGCTTTCTTCTGGTGATGCAAATACCCTGATTTCTTCTGCTATCGCAGGTCTGAACTCAGATGATATTGAGACTTTTGATATTCTGAAAGACGGTAGTGCGACCTCTATCTATGGTGCCCGCGCCATGGCTGGTGTGATTGTCATTACCACCAAGAAAGGTAAGGCTGGACAGGCTCGCATCAACTACACTGGTGAGTACACCATGCGTCTGAAGCCCAGTTACTCAACCTTCAACATCATGAACTCTCAGGATCAGATGTCTATCTATCAGGAGATGCAGCAAAAGGGTTACCTGAACTACGCTGAGACCTCCAATGCAGCAAGTAGTGGTGTCTATGGTAAGATGTATCAGTTGTTGGGTCAGTATGACTCAGTAACAGGTCAATATGGCTTACCTAATACCGCTGAGGCTCGTGCAGACTATCTGCGTCAGGCAGAGTATCGTAATACGGACTGGTTCGACGAGTTGTTCTCTAACTCTATCCAGCACAACCATTCTATCAGTATTTCTACTGGTACGGATCGTGCCCAGACCTATGCTTCTGTATCCGCTATGTTCGACCCAGGTTGGACGAAGCAGTCTAAGGTGGAGCGTTATACCGCTAACCTGAACAATACGTTCAATATCTCGAAGAAGTTGACATTCAATATGATTGCCAATGCCAGCTATCGTAAGCAGAAGGCACCTGGTACCTTGTCGGCAGAGACAGATGTTGTATCAGGTGAGGTACATCGCTCTTTCGATATCAACCCCTATTCTTATGCGTTGAACACCTCTCGTGCCTTGGATGTTAATACGTTCTATACCCGTAACTATGCTCCATTCAACATCCTGCATGAATTGGACAACAACTACATCGACCTTGACATTTTTGACATTCGTGTACAAGGTGAATTAAAATACAAGCCCATCCAGAAAATTGAGATTGGTGTGTTAGGTGCTTTTAAGTTCAATCAATCTACTCAAAACCATACAATTGCTGACGATTCTAACCAGGCAAACGCATATCGTTCTATGGGTACTACCGCTATTCGTGATGCCAACCCATTCCTTTATACAGACCCAGACGACCAGTTTGCGATTCCTGTAACCATATTGCCCTATGGTGGTATCATGAACAAGACCACCAATAAGATGAGCGCTTGGGATTTCCGTTTCACCGCTGCCTATAATGATGTATATGCCAACGACCATATTGTTAATCTGTATGGTGGTATGGAGGTGAACAACATCGACCGCACCGCAGACTGGTTCCGTGGCTGGGGTATGCAATACTCATTGGGTGAGATTCCCAACTATGCTTATATGGTATTCAAAAAGGGTGCAGAAGAAAACTCCGACTATTTCACACTGAGCAATACCCATGAGCGTCGAGCCGCTTTCTTTGGTACCGCCACCTATTCTTATAAGGGACGATATACTATCAATGGAACTCTCCGTTATGAGGGTACTAACAAACTTGGTAGAGCTACCAGTGCCCGCTGGTTGCCTACTTGGAACGTATCTGGAGCATGGAATGCCCATGAGGAGCCTTGGTTCCAGAAGACTTTCAAGAATGTACTGACTACAGCGACATTGAAGGCTTCTTACTCATTGACTGCTGAGAGCGGTCCTTCTTGGGTGACGAACTCTCTGCCGGTTATCAAAAGCTACAACCCATGGCGTCCCTCTGCTGGTCTTCGTGAAAGCGGACTGCAGGAGAGTGATCGCGCCAATGGTGAGCTGACTTTCGAGAAGAAGCACGAGTTTAACCTCGGTTTGCAGTTAGGTTTCTTGAACAATCGCATTAACTTCGAGCTCGACTGGTATAAGCGTAACAACTATGACTTGATTGGTATTGTGAACACCCAGATGGGTGGTCAGAAATACGGTAACGTAGCCTCCATGAAGTCACGTGGTGTGGAAATCTCGTTGAGTACTACCAACATCAAGACTAAGGATTTCAGTTGGACAACCAATTTCATCTACTCACATACCCATAACGAGGTAACAGAACTGGAGAACAACCAGCGTGTGATTGACTTGGTATCTGGCACTGGTTTCGCCCTTGAGGGCTATCCAGTACGCTCTCTGTTCTCCATCCCCTTCAAGGGACTGAACGACGAGGGTCTTCCTACTTTCCTCGATCAGGATGGAAATATCACCACTACAGGTATTTATTTCCAGACGCAGGATAAGGAGAAACTTGGCTTCCTTGAGTATAGCGGTTCCGTAGATCCTACTGATACGGGGTCTTTTGGAAACTTGTTCAAGTACAAGAACTTCACGCTGAACGTATTTATTACTTATAGCTTCGGAAATGTCGTTCGTCTGGATCCTGTCTTCAAGAACGAGTATAACGACCTGAACTCTATGCCGAAGGAGTTTGCCAACCGCTGGATGGTTCCTGGTGACGAGAAAACAACGACTATTCCTGTTATCGCTTCAAGCCGTCAGAACCGGAACGACTCAGACCTAAGCTATGCATACAATGCTTATAACTACTCTACTGAGCGTATTGCCAAAGGTGATTTCATCCGTATGAAGGAAATTTCCATCGGTTATGACTTCCCGAAGAAACTGATTGCTCCGTTGAAATTGAACAATCTCTCACTGAAGTTGCAGGCAACCAACTTGTTCCTGATTTATGCTGATAAAAAGCTGAACGGTCAGGATCCAGAGTTCTTTAACACTGGTGGTGTTGCCGTTCCTATGCCTAAGCAGTTCACATTGACACTCCGTCTGGGACTGTAAAATATGAAGGAAAAAAAGAAAAAGGTAAAAAAAAGAAGATTATGAAGAAATATATTGGATTATCCATCATTGCCTTGGGCATGGGACTAACATCGTGCAACGATTTCCTTGACAAGTTGCCCGATAACCGTACCGAGGCTAATACGGTTGAGAAGGTTCAGAAACTGTTGGTAGCAGCTTATCCGACCCATGACCACATGGCATTCACAGAGTATGCTTCTGATAATGTGGACGATATGGGTGCCAACAACCCTTATACTGACCGTTTCTTAGATCAAGTATATAGTTGGATGGATGTCACAGAGACAGACAACCAGGATCCAGAGAGTTACTGGATGGATCTCTATCAGTGCATTGAGACTGCCAATGTAGCCTTGGAAGGTATTGAGTCAATGGGTGGTGCGACAACTACTACCCTGAAAGAAATGGAAGCAGAGGCTTTGCTCTGTCGTGCCTATGCTCACTTCATGTTGGTCAATGTATTCGCCATGCACTATAATGCTAACGATCCTGATGCCATTGGTGTTTCTTACGTTACTGCCAGTGAGAAGGAGCTAAACCCACAATACGAGCGTGAGACCGTTCATGAGAACTACAAGCACATAGCTGAGGACCTGGAGGCTGCCCTGCCTTACGTTGGGGACAGCTACTACGATGTTCCTAAGTACCACTTCAATAAGTTGGCTGCCTATGCTTTCGCTACTCGTTTCTATCTCTATTACGAGAAATATGACAAGGTGATTGAGTATGCCAATAAGGTTTTGGGTACTAATCCCAAGACTATGATCCGTAACAATCAGCACATCGCCTCTCTTTCACGCGACCCGGATGTGGTATCACAGTACTATATCAACGCCACCCAGAGTGACAACCTGCTGATGCTGACAAGTTATTCGAAACAGGGTGTGTTATGTGGTCCATATTATACAGGTAAGCGTTATTCTCACAATGCCTACATCGGTACAAATGAGGATATTTCTGCAATTGCCGCTATGTGGCGTGGTACCTACGCTTCCTATCTCGCTCAGGTGGCACGTTATTCAGGAACCAACTTGAACGTTTGGTTGAGATGGACAGTGCCTGCCCTCTTTGAGTATACTGACCCTGTAGCACAGATAGGTTATTATCATGCCGTTTACAGTGCTTTTACTGCTGACGAGGTGCTCACTAACCGTGCCGAAGCTTATGCGTTGCTGAAACAATATGACAAAGCTTACGACGACCTGACTACTTGGGTGCAGAATACAGTGACTGTCAATTTCCAGAACTTTGTTGTTACCAAAGATGTTGTGGAAAATTACGTTGGAGCAATGGCGTATTCTTATGATGACGAAACCGGAATGGCTTCAACTCTGAAGAAGCATCTGCATCCTAAGTTTACGATTGACGAAGAAGGCTCTGAGCAGGAGAATCTGATACAGTTGATTCTTGCAGTTCGTCGTTATGAAACACTACATATTGGTCTGCGTTGGTTCGACATCAAGCGTTGGGGAATTGAAATTCCTCGTCGTACGATGGATGGTTCCGGCAATCCTCTTAAGATTACAGACTGGCTGAAAGTTGATGATGTTCGTCGTGCCATTCAAATTCCTCAGAAGGTTCGTGAGGCAGGTTATACGCCTAACCCGCGTCCTGATTCCAGTGATGACACCGATGGGGCTTTGATACCTGACAATTTCCTTATTAAAGATTAAGACTAAGTTATGAAAAAGAATATATTATATATATTGCCATTGATTATGATGACACTGACTCTTATCTCCTGTGATAAGGATGAGATTAAGAGTGAGAGTGTTATCACGGCAGACAGCTACCAACAGAATGAATTCGACAAGTGGCTGGAGGCAAATTATCGCAATCCCTATAACATCGACTTCAAGTATCGTTATGAGGAGATTGAGAGTGACTACAACTACTACACTGTTCCTGCCGATATGGATTGTTCTATCATTATGGCTCATTTGGTGAAGTATCTTTGTGTGGAGACCTATAACGAGGTGGCTGGCATCGACTTTACTCGCGCCTACTTCCCCAAAATGTTCTATCTGATTGGTACTTGGGAGTATCGTAACAATGGTTCTTATATTCTGGGTACAGCCGAGGGTGGTAAGAAAATCCTGCTTGCGGGTATTAATGAGTTAAAATCTCATCTTGGAAGTGCTGATGAGTTGAACCATTATTATATCAAGACCATTCACCACGAGTTCACGCACATTCTGAACCAGACTCGTGACTATCCGACATCATTCACACAGGTGACACCGAACTCTTATGTGAACGACAACCAGTTCTCTGAGCCTTACAATAGTGCCTATCTGAAACGTGGATTTATCTCAGCCTACGCCCAGACAGAAGCTCGCGAGGACTTTGCAGAGATGATGTCTGAGTATGTGACCCACAGTGCTGAGTGGTGGGATGCTCAGATGGCTGCTGCCAATGCAAAATGGAGCGAAGACCCCAACCAGACTGAGACGGGGCGTGCGCTCATTGAGCAGAAGCTGGATATCGTACGTGCCTATATGTTGGATACATGGGGCATTGACATGGATGAGCTTCGTGACTGCATCCTACGCCGTCAGAGCAATGTTATTAGTGGCTTGGTTGATTTAACTGATGTCTCTGTTGATTAATGCTTAAAGAAAATGACTATGAATAAGAAGAATATATTCATTTATTTCCTGCTGGCACTGCCGTTGTTGTTAACATCGTGCTTAAAAGATCAGGAAGATTTGTTTGAGGATTCTGCGTCTGCACGTTCTACTAAATATCTGTCCAATGTGAAAAATGTGCTGACTAGTGCAGAGTACGGATGGGTATTGGACTATTTCCCAGACCGTGAGCAGAGTTATGGTGGTTACGCCTATACCTTGAAGTTCGACGAACATAATGCTGAAGTATGCTTTGAATTGGCTAATGATGTCACCAAGTCAATAACATCCACTTATATCCTGAACAACGAGGACGGACCAGTGCTGATGTTTGACACCTATAATGATTATATGCATTTCTTTGCCACACCTACCGGTTCTTCTAGTGCAGGTGGTTATGAGGCATACGACGGTGACTTTATTTTCATCATTATGAACATCAGTGAGGATGGGAACACCATAACACTGAAAGGTAACCGCTCTGGTAATATTATGTATATGCACAAGCTTACTCAGAGCATCGCCGCCTATCAGACCGAGATGAAGGAGTTCATGGAGAACTTGGTGTTTGACCAAGCAGTTGGTGTAGTTGATGGTACTACATATAATATGTCCATTGCTGCTACAGACCGATATATAACTATCGAACCAGTTGTTGCTGATGCTTCAGAAGGAGAAGAGACAGAGGAAGAAGTAGAGGTAGAGCCTATTGAAGCTCCCTTCTGTTTTAATATTGATGGTTTCTCTTTCTATCAGCCTGTTACTATCGGTGATAAAGAGGTGCGTGTATTCAAATACTATGAAGAAACGGCATCCTTTGTTGCTGAGGAGGACAACAGTGTTGTGTTCACCGCACTGCTGACTCCTTCCATCGTTACCAACAACATTGGCGAGAGCATCATTGTTGGTAATGGTGCTGCGACATTGAACTACACGTTCAACTTGGCTGATAAGTTCACTTATACCACAGATTCTGACTGGATTACTGTTACCTCTGAAGGTAATAATGTTACCATTCAGCTGGCTGCTAACACCACAGGCGCCTCACGTTCCGGCATTATCACTATAACAACAGAACTGGGTACAGCCACCATTACCGTGATGCAGCTACCTCTCCATGAGATATTCCTCAACTCAGAGGCTTACGTGGCTTACAGCAATATCAGTGCTGCTGCCCGTCCGTACTTCGATGCATGTAAGGCTCTCTCTGACAGTGAGGGTGAGACCATCTCAGAGATGTGCTTCGTGAATGTTGGTGATCCCTATGGCTACGGTATCTGGTTCGTCAGTGGCAACTACGCTGGTTTGATGGCCCTTGACGTAGAGGCAGTGGCTGATAAGGAGATTAAGTTCACCTATGCCCCAGCCCGTAACTACAGCAATGGTACATGGTATTACAATTATGGCTACTATGAGTTGATAGACTACTTGGAGAGTACAACGTTCAAAATGTCTGCTGATAACGAGGACAATCCGTCTTACTTCATCCTGACAGACAGCAATGACGATACAAAGTACTTCAAACTGACTATTGCCTCTGTGTCTAATCCGTTTAACAATTAAGCACATCTAAAAAAGAATTAGAATATGAAAAAGATATTAAGTTTTGTCATATTGCTGGCAGGCGTGATTTCTATCACGTCCTGTAGCGATGACGATGCGACCTATCAGACTACCCCAAAGCTAGAGATTGCCAACGCTGATGTGTTGTTCGAGGCTGAAGGTGGCGATGGCAGTATCGTTGTGAACGGAAGTGGTACCATCTCTGCTACCACTAATGCTAGTTGGCTTTCGTTGTCCGTGCAAGGCAATAAGGTCCTTGTAGCTGCTGAGCCAAACTTGTCACTTGAAGGACGTTCAGCACTTATTATACTCGTCTCTGCTGGTACAGAAGCTCAGGTAACAGCCACACAGAAGAGTAGTGTCTATGGTGTTCCATCTTTGGACTATGAGATTGGTGACTATCAGGCATCTCTTGATATTGACGTTGTCCACAATCAGGATGTGACCGTTGAAAGTCAGGTAGATTGGCTTACAGCAACTTTCAATGAAGAGACTAGCCAGATAGAAATCGTCGCTGAGGACAATAATGAGGCAGATCCTCGCACAGGTATTGTTACTATCACTATGGGTGGTTATTCTAACGATATTGTGATTACTCAGCAGGGATTCCTGCTTTCACCTGAGACGAATCAGGTGAAAATTACGAATGATGCTTCTGAGTTGACGATCTCTATTGATCACTCAAGGACCGTTACCGTGAATAGTGATAACGAGTGGATTACCGCAACATGGAATGCTGGAACTAATACGATGACTTGTTCTGTAACAGCTAATGAGACTGGTGCACCTCGTGTGGGTTCGGTAACGATTACCTCTGGTCCAGTAGTGAAGAAGGTGATTTTTGTTCAATACGAATTTAATGACCTCTTAGGAGATTACAGACTTTACTTTACAGAGGCATATGACTCGGAGGACTATTACTATGTACCAGCCACACTTTCGACGAGTTCTCTTGATTTCAGGTTATATACCAACTACCCATGGTCGATTCCTTTGGAAACTGATGAGGCAACAGCGACATTTACCATGACATCTGGAAGTTATGTAGGAACATATAGCCGTTACTTTATCTATCTGATTTTCTTAGATATGACTGACGGTGGATATTGGACTGGTATTGGATATGACTTTTCTGAGAATCAGACGATGGCTGCTACCATTGATGTGAATGTTGATGAAGATGGTTATGTAGCGATAGGTGGAAAGTTCGAAGGATCATTGTTGGATTACTATCCGTTTGACGGCTGGAACTTCCAGGCATTTTCCGCACGAAGTTTCACGGCTGATGCAAATCTTGGATATTTGACCCGTATATATAACGTTGAACTTGAAAAGGTACAGCCTGAGGCTTCACGTTCTATGAGCAACAGGTCTTCGCGTCAGAGCAAATTCGATAATGCTATACTTTTCAATGAGAATAGCCCCGTTATTACAGCGACTCGTTAATCGAATTGAATTTTAATGATACCTATCGGGCAGGAACGCAAATTCCTGCCCGATTTTGTTTGCATATTACGAAATAATGAGTATCTTTGCAACAGAAAAGTGTGTCACGATGATAGACGACAGAAAAGAAATATATATTAACCCATATACAGACTTCGGTTTCAAGAAGTTGTTTGGGACAGAGATGAACAAGGATTTGCTCATCAGTTTTCTAAATGCGCTCTTTAGCGGTTCGAAGAAAGAGATAACAGACATCCAGTACCTGAACAGCGAACATCTTGGTGATAATTATGGTGATCGCAGGGCTGTCTTTGATGTCTATTGCAAGACAGAGGACGGTGGTCGTTTTATCGTTGAGATGCAGAAGGCTGAGCAGTCCTATTTCAAGGACCGCAGCCTATACTATTCCACCTTTGCAATACGTGAGCAGGCTCCCAAAGGTCAGCAATGGGACTATCATTTGGAAGATGTATATACAGTGGGGGTGCTTAATTTTAAGTTTCCAAATGACGAATACCTCGCAGATAGTTATCGTCATGAGATTAAATTGAAAGATGTGGCAGACAACCATGTCTTTTATGACAAGCTTACCTTTGTGTATTTGGAGATGCCAAAGTTCAACAAGA
Organism: uncultured Prevotella sp.; assembly: GCA_937916405.1. GTDB lineage: Bacteria > Bacteroidota > Bacteroidia > Bacteroidales > Bacteroidaceae > Prevotella. Next base: position 9,796 of record CALFUF010000032.1, on the reverse strand, counting down.
AGGAGGAAGAACTGGAGACGATGTTCGACAAATGGATGTTTGTCTTGCGCAACCTGTCCCGTCTGTTAGAACGCCCAAAAGCATTGCAAGACCGGGTCTTCCAAAAGGTATTCGAACAAGCAGAGATTGCAAGCTACACAACAGAAGAGCGTCGTGAGTACGAGGCGAGCATCAAGAATTACTGGGATTACTATAGCACCATGAAGACTGCACAGGATAAAGGTCGTGCGGAAGGACGTGCAGAAGGACGTGCGGAAGGACGTGCAGAAGAGAGATTGTCAAATGCCCGTAGTCTCAAGCAAAATGGTGTGCCTGTAGATGTAATAGCCAAAAGTCTAGGGCTTTCAATAGAAAAAATACAAAATCTATAGCTTCGATGGGACTTTAACCAATATCATCAGGCAGGAACGCAAATTCCTGCCCGATTTTGTTTGCATATTACGAAATAATGATTATCTTTGCAACGTTGAACATGATTTGTATTCAAAATGAAACCGATAAAGAAAAGAACGCGCGAGGAGATTGTTGCCTGGTGGAAACAGGCAAGGGAGCGCAAAGAAGCATTCCAAAGAGAAACCAATGAATGGTGGCAGGCCCGACAGCAAGGATTGAAAGAAGCCCAAGATTCTGGCTACTATAATATTGAAACTGTTCAGCCATGAACAGTCTTAGTATTGATACCATAAATCTGCATAGTCCATATATTGTGGGGTATGACGGAAAGGCATTTATCTTTACAACAGACAACGGAATTATTTATAGGGTTGATTTTGAATTAGACAGCAATCCCTACTTTACTGCATACTGGTTTAATCTGGCTAATCCAGAAAACATGAAATCACCCAGTGATATAAAGATAGCACAAACCGTTATCTGTATCATTGAAGAATTTTTCCAAAAGAATCCAGAAGTATTGCTTTACATGTGCAGTACAGACAATAGTCAACAAGCCCAGAGAGCACGACTCTTCTTGCATTGGTTCAATGGCTATGAGCAACAGAAGAAATATACAATTAAATCTTCAGAAGTAAAAGGAGAAGACAATGAGGGTAAACCTATTACTGAATATGTAGCTTTGATAGTACAACGCTCACATCCCATGCTGAACGAAATAATATCATGTTTTGACTCTGAGATAGCCATGTTTAATGAAATGAAGTAAATTATCTTTTCCGTAAGCATACGGCGAAAAAACTCACGCTCGACTAAAAAAGAAACAAATTTCTTTGTTTTGTGCTCGCTTATTCGTATCTTTGCGACCTAATTACTATCAATTTCATGAAAAAAATAGTATTTATTCTTTATATGCTGACACTGGTGGTATGCCAGAGCATAGCGGCCCCTGCTCATCCTGGGACAGTAAAAATCACACAGCCCGACGGCAGTCAAGTGACCATCCAACTGCTTGGTGACGAGTGGAGACATTTTAACACGACGAGTGACGGCTATTCCGTTGTTAAGGACCAGAGGGGCTTCTATGTCTATGCGGAACTGAAAAATGGCAGGCTGGAGCCTACCACTCATGTAGCGCACGATGCCAAGGCACGTCAGACAGAAGAGCAGAATTACTTGAAAGGAGTAGAGAAATACCTGGCTCCCGATATGGCTCCAGCTATGGCGGAGATGAAGGACCGTGTCATGCAGCGTCAGCAACAGGTGCTCAGTAGGCGCAGGGCTGCCAGTAACCGGGCCTCTCAGTATGACTATAATAACTTCAAGGGTCTGGTCATTCTAGTGGATTTTAACGACAAGACATTCTCAAATGAGGATTATCCTGCGATTGCCTATGACATGTTTAACCAGGAAGGCTATGAGGGCTATGAAGATGGCAAAGGTGTGATGCAGAGCTTTACAGGTAGCGTACGTGACTATTTCACCGACAATTCTTGTGGCAAGTTCAAACCTGACTTCGATATCTATGGACCCTATTCTATCGACTACAGCCAGTATGATGCGCAAGGAGCCAACAATGCTGCGGAACTCATTTATGCTGCTGTCAATGCGGCTGATAAGGACATTGATTTTAGCAGCTATGACCGAGATGGTGACGGTGTCGTGGATATGATCTATTTTATCTTTGCCGGTTATGGCGCTAACTATGGGGGAAATGACCAACGACTTTATTGGCCTCATCGTTCCGTGGTTTATAATCCGAATAACTATCGATCTGTTGTGAAAGATAATGTCTATCTATATGACTATGCCAGCTCTGTAGAGCTTTATGGATGGACATCCGAGCCAAGTACGGTGACGATTGACGGTATCGGTACTATTTGTCATGAGTTCAGTCATGTGTTGGGTCTTCCCGACTTCTATGACACAGATTATGAGCAGGGAGGTGAGAGCTATCATCCTGATCTGTGGTCTCTTATGGCAAGTGGAAGTTACAATAATAAGTCCCGTACACCAGTGGGCTATTCTCTCTATGAACGCTATTCGGTTGGCTTTGCGGATGAGCCGCAAAAGATAGAGGGAGAGGGTAGTTTCACGCTTGATCCTCTATATAGCAGTAATAAGGGTTATCGTATTGACACCCCAGAGGCTAATGAGTTCTTCTTGCTGGAGAACCGCCAGCGTGAGGGTTTTAAGTGGGACTCTTATCTGCCTGGAAGCGGTATGCTGGTACATAGGGTAGACCTTTCCAATCAAAATATTTGGAACCGAAATGAAGTAAACAATAATCCTTCTCGTAACTACTATGAGGTTGTTCGTGCAGATGGATTACATGAGACGATTTTTGAAGGAAAAGGAACCTATTCCACAGAATATGATGTATTCCCAGGCAAGGCAAATGTCACGGAACTGAGCAATAGTACCTCGCCTGCGTCCTTGAATTCATGGTCTGGAGAACCTGTTGAGTGGGGGCTGACGGGAATCAAGATGACTGACGGTGTCATCTCCTTTGAAGTAGGAAACGCCTATGTCCTCCAAAGCTTGACATTGCCTGAGTCCGTCACTGTCGTTGAGGGGATGAAGAAAAAACTTGACGTGGTTGTGAAGCCCAATATAGATGATTTCGAGCTAAGTTGGGAGAGTGATAATCCTGCTGTTGCCACAGTAGACCAAGAGGGTAATGTGACGGGGGGCAGCACAGGGTCCTGTCATATCACAGTCACAGGTGATAATAATATCTCGTCAACCTGTCTGGTAACTGTTGTCAGCATGGATGGTGTGACTATCGGGGAATTGAAGAACGGTGAACAGGACCAAGAAGTCCTATTGAAGTTAAATGACGCAGAAGTTCTGTACAATTATACGACAAGAATCTATGTAAGAGATGCCACAGGTGCCATCACGCTGAATAATCTTGGACTGACTGTCAAGCCTAACGACCGTCTCAATGGTATTGTCCATGTGAAGTTAGGTTCTGTGAATAATATGCCGCAGGCGATGAAGTCGGAAAATACCGATGCGTCAGGTGTTAGTATTACAGCAGGTGATCCTGTAGAGCCTCGTGAGGTGTCCTTTGAGAGTCTGAGTGAGGAAGACTATAGTGACTTTATCGTAGTCCGTGCAGTGAAATTTGAGAAGATTAACGGATTGTGTTACGCTGTCAGTGGAGACAAGAAGGTGCGTGTGTATCAGAAGTTCGGTGCTTCTGTAGCAAGTATCCCTACTAATTATAGTGGGAAATACTATGATGTCAAGGCTATCTTTGGTACAGACAGGGTTTCCGGCACACTGGTTGATGAGTTCTATCTGATGGAGACTCCCGTGGAGGTAGAGGCTCCCACAGGTATCAATGCCGTTCGTCTGGCAAAAGAGCAGCGTGATGCTCGGAGTTATGACCTGAACGGACAACCTGTTGCAGATAGCTACAAGGGAGTTATCATTAAGAACGGTAAGAAGTACATGAACAAATAAGTGAAGAACTGAGTTTACTAAATTTAAATCGGGAGAGCGTTACAGCCCTCCCGATTTACTTTTCCTACCATTCATTGGGATGTTTGGAGAATCATGCTTATCATTTACTCTTTTAGTACTTGTGGCTTCTGTTTGGCGGAAACAGGGGGACAAGGCTTCGGCTTAGGTAAGGTGACGGGAGCCGTTGCCGCACGCTGTCCCTTGCCGGTGGTGTTGTAGTCTACCAATTTAGGACCTGGCACCAAGGGGGAATACTCTAGGACGAAACGGGTACGGCGGAGCTGGTCTCTGGTGAACTCCTCATTACGAGTATAGGTATAGTCAAGGATGTTCTTTGCCACAAATTTCTCGCCTGTCTTACAATCGGTACGAGTGGCTACCTCATCGATCGTGAAGGTTCTTTTGGGGTCAAGTGCTAACTCCTTCTCTATATATTTAATAATGTACGCGGAATAGTTCTCATAATCACTGATATTCGTATCATCACAATAGTCATCTTCCTCACACCCGTCCTCGGAGAAGGTGTGGAGCAATCCCAGATAATGTCCTAACTCATGTGCCAAAGTAGAGACGATGTATTTTGAATTGACATGCTGGTCATCCTGCCACTCATTGATGAACGCACTATTGATACAGACACACCACACCTGATCCAGATAGGCATAGTCGCTGGCTTTGTCAGTCTCATAAAGTCCCTCCAACGAATTTGCCGAGGTGACAATGGGTAATGTCGTCAGCCCCAATGAGGTCGTCTCCTCGTCATCCTGTGTAAAACAGAACATAAAGATATTGATACACTTCTTCAGGTTCAGCTGATAATCGACATACTTCTCGTATTTCTCCTCGGTACTGCCCAGGAAGTCACTGGCATCCAACTCGTCGAAACTGACCTGGTGACGGATAATACCAGGCTCAGCAAGCAGTTCGCCGTCTTTGTCATACTTAGCCATCTCAAAGACGATGTTCATGTCGTTGTCAGCATAGAGCTTGTTGACAGCGTCGAGAATCTTCGTATACTGACTTTGGAGTGCATTCTGTGTCTTGTCATTAGCATCCTTGTAGAGCACATGAAAGACCACAGGTAAATGATACACATATTTATCAAGGTCACCCGTGAAGGCAGGTTGGGACACATGGATCGTATATGCCCTACCCCCTACCGTGACAGTCACTTTTCCAGAACGTGCCTTGCTGGTGATATTCGGACTGACCCACAAGGGGATGGAAGAACCATTCCCCCTCTCCTTCTCAGGATAGCACCAGTTCTGACAATCGGCGTCACTGCTCACGCTCCATGAGGTACTGCCTGTCAGACGAATCTCTTGTGAACGGACATCCGAGCCCCATGTAAACGACTCCTGCCCGTCTGCGACCTGAACTGAAGAGTCGCCACCGCTCTCAGACGAGCTATCGTCGCCCCCACAATTAACAAGGGCCAAGGCTAGTCCTATACAGACCAGAATTTTCCTACTCTTCATTGATTAGCTAACTAACACCACCAGATACTTACTGGTCGACCAGAACAACTGCGGATTGGTGATACGCAACACATACTGTTTGTTGGCATCACGCTCCAACACATAGCTGGAAGCAGGATGAGCCGTCAACAGCCTGGCGGAACGGGAATAGAGCTTGATCTCCTTGTCAACACGGATATCAATCTTCGTGAAATACTCACGGTTGAAGTTCGACTGGAGCACCTTGCCGTTCTCAATGATATGCTGGTCTTTCAGCTCTTTCTTCGTACCAAACACAAACCAAGCGGTGTTGAGAGCCTTGTCCTGAGCCGAGATAGTCTCTGACTTCTGAGAAATCTCCGCTTTCTGCTGAGAAGTCTCCACCGTCAGGTCGGCGACCTCGTTACCCAGTTCGGCAAGACGGATGTCACGTGCCTGTAAGTCACGACGTAATTGAGTAATCTCCTTGTCTTTCTCCTCCATCTGAGCAACAAGATTCTCGATGGTCTTACGCAACTCGTCACCCTTTACAGAGCTCTGGCGTAACTGGTTCTTCAGTTTGTTGATGAGCTCACGGTTATGCTGCATCGTCTCCTGAATCTGTGCGATATTGTCACGAATACGCTGGGTACGGTTAGCACCCTCACCATCCTTAGCAAGAGTCACACGGTCTTGAGCGGCATTAATGGCACGGAAGCCCTCCTCAATCTCATTGAAAGTAGCCATCATGTCGTTAATCTCATTGTCTTTCTGCTGGATGATACGGTTCAGCGAGTCAGCCTGCTGTGCCATCATCAACTCCTCTGCCTTTGGTCCCTGCTGCTTGCAGGCTACCATTGCTACGGCACCAAGTGCCAAAATCATTAACTTTTTCATATCTTTCATTGATTTTTTCTCTTTAAACTTTAAACTATCAACTTTAAACTTTATCTCGCCCCGCCAGCACAATCACGAACTCACCACGTGGCTCATGCTCGGTAAAGTGGGCAATGACCTCATGCAGGGTACCACGGACACTCTCCTCATGTACCTTACTGATCTCACGGCATACACTCACCTGACGGTCGGGTCCCATCACCTCGGCAAACTGCTGCAACGTCTTCAACACCCGATAAGGTGACTCATAGAACACCATCGTACGCTCCTCATCAGCTAGACTCTGAATCTTCGTCTGCCTACCTTTCTTCTGAGGGAGGAACCCCTCGAAGCAGAAACGGTCGCAGGGCAGTCCGCTACTCACCAAAGCCGGCACGAAAGCAGTGGCACCAGGCAGTGTCTGTACCTCGACACCAGCCCTGACAGCCTCCCGAACCAAGAAGAATCCCGGGTCGGAGATACCAGGCGTACCAGCATCACTGATAAGGGCTATCGTCTGTCCTGCCTGTAGTCGCTCGACAACAGAGGCACTGGTTCCGTGCTCATTGAATTTATGATGGGAAAGAAGATGCTGCTGAATCTGGAAATGCTTCAGCAGAATGCCCGATGTCCGCGTATCCTCCGCCAGTACGAGATCGGCTTCTTTCAGGATACGGATGGCACGAAGAGTCATATCCTCCATGTTGCCCACAGGGGTGGGTACAATATATAATATGCCCATAATTTTGTGCAAAGATAGAAAATAATTATTAATTATGAATTATTAATTATGAATTATTAGTATCTTTGTGGCATAATTTGAAATTATATCAATCTTTAATCCTAAAAACATGATTATTATGAAACAGAGGAAAATTAACTTGATGTACCTGCTGCTGATAACAGTATTCGTACTCTCATCTTGTGCCAAATCTTCGAAGAACGCTAAGTTCATCCCTGCCGACGCTGCTGTAGTCAGCATCGACGTGAAGCAGATGTTTGAGAAGAGTAAGGTGGGCGACAATGAGGAAGCAAAGAAGAAATTACTGGAGACCGTGGAGGGTAATGCCAAGAGCCAAGAGTCAAAAGACCTTATCAAGAAGATTGTGGAAGACCCCGCCAAGGCTGGTGTCGACCTGCGTGAGCCTATTTATATTTTCGGAAACAACGAAGGGAAAACTGGTGTCATCGGTACTATTCTGGACAAGGATGACTTCGCACAGTTGCTGAACACCCTTGCCAAAGAGGGAGACTTAGAGGCTGTGAAGGAGAAAGACGGCATCCAGTATTGCACTGACGGCAATAAATATACTATTGCATTCGACGATGCGACTTTCTATGGTTCAGAAAGCACTATTGACGATATCATCGCCAAGTTCAAGAATGACGACACCCAGAACACAATGGCTGAGAATGAGGACTTTGCCAAACTCGCTGAGGGTAAGGGTTATATCAAGGCACTCATCCCTATGGCTATCGCAGAAGGACAGGTTGCCGATATCAAGAAAAACCTGCCTGAGGGTGCTGAGCTGAAAGACCTCAGTATCATCATGAACCTTACTTCCGACAAGGGTGTGGCAAAACTCGATGTCGAGTGCCTTGCCAAGTCTGACGCTTGGAAGAAGTCTATCGAGGAGAGCAACCAGATGTGCGGAAAGATCAGTGGCGACTATGTGAAATATATCGAGAAGGGCGCGTTAGCTATCTTTGCTAACTTCGACGGCAAGAAGCTCTTTGAGATGCTGGATAAGAAAGACGTCTTCAAAGACTTAGGTATTGACGCACAGAAAGAACTTGCCAAGAAGGTGCTTGAGTCTATTGACGGCGACCTCGCTATTGGCATTGGTGAGTTCAAGGGCGGAATGCCTAATGTTGCCGCCTATATCAAGACAAAGGACCAGAGTGTCGTTGACCTTGCCAAAGAGAACGGCATGAATCCTGAGAAGGGGTTGGACTTCGGATTCAAAGATGGTGCTACCTATGTTGCTGTTGGTGAGACGAGTGCTTTCACAGAGGCGAAGGAGACTTACCAGGATGTGAAAGGTCGTCGTTTCTACATCGCATGTGACATCGACTTGATCTCTAACCTGGCTGGCTTGGCAAACAATGCGGCAAGCCAAGGCGTGAAGGCTGTTGGAGAGCATGTCAGCAGCGCTGAGATGTTTGACATCAGCGACACCAGTATCGAACTGGTACTGAACATGAAGGACAAGGAGAAGGATCCGCTGGAGTACTTCATGCAGATGTTCCTGAAACAAATCATGTAACTCTTTCTTAGTGAACAGATTGCTCTACAGGCTATTAAGCCGACATCTTAACGCAGGACAGTTGGCGGGCTTCGTGCTCGCCAACCTCTGTGGTATGACCATCGTTCTCGCCGCTATCCAGTTTGCCACGGATATCATCCCGATGTTCACAGGTAGCGACAGTTTCCTGAAACCAGGACAGATGGTGATGGCGAAGCATGTGAGCACCGTCCGCACCCTGACAGGTAAGGCTCCCACCTTTACAAAGAAGGAGATTACTGATGTAAGCAAACAGCCTTTCGTCAGTAATGTGGGGACTTTCACCCCTTCCCTCTTTAGTGTGGTGGCAACACTGGGCAGTCAACAGCTGGGGGTACAGTTCTCTACGGAGATGTTTTTCGAGGCAGTACCTGATGCGTTCATCGATGTCGACCTGGCGCGATGGAAATGGCAAGAGGGAGATAACGAGGTACCTATCATCCTACCTCGCAACTACCTGAACCTGTATAACTTCGGATTTGCCAGCAGTCAGGGGCTTCCGGCACTCTCTGAGAGTCTGGTAACCATGGTGAAGATACGGTTCTTGTTAAGTGGAACTGCAGGGCGTAAAGAACTGACAGGCAGGGTGATGGCTTTCTCCAAGAAGCTCAACACGATATTGGTACCACAGGCTTTTATGGAACAGATGAATTCTACGCTTTCACCAGACCGCCAACCAGCGCCTTCCCGACTGATTGTTACTGTCAGCAACCCTGCAGACGAGCGAATAGCCGAGTACCTTGCTAATCATAGTTACGAGACAGAGGCGGATGATGCCGAGGCGGCACGTACTGCTCATTTCCTACGTATCATCATCAGTATTGTCCTCGTCGTAGGACTGATCATCAGTGCCCTCGCTTTTTATGTCCTGTTGCTCAGCATCTTCCTGCTCCTGCAAAAGAATACGGAGAAGATAGATACTCTCTTGCTGATCGGTTATTCGCCAAGTGCCGTGGCACGCCCCTACCATCTGTTGACCATCAGCCTCAACACCCTGGTACTCGTAATGTCCATCATCATCGTCCTCGTTCTGCGAGGCTATTACCTCCCCTTGTTCGGACAACTCTATCCCAGCTACACTGCGGCGAGCCTCACACCAGCCCTATTGACAGGCATCGCACTCTATCTGCTGGTCGCCTTGCTCAACTACGTTGCCATACGTCGTAAAGTACTCACCGTATGGCATCTGCATGAGCATTAAGATAAAAAACATCCCAATAAATTTGGCAGATTCAAAAAATCATTGTAACTTTGCACCCGCTTTCAAAGCAATGATCCGCTAGCTCAGTTGGTAGAGCACAACACTTTTAATGTTGGGGTCTTGGGTTCGAGCCC
>CALFUF010000031.1 GCA_937916405.1 uncultured Prevotella sp. | reverse complement strand
CTGTCAGCGTCAGTTCCGAGAGTTTTGACTCCAGTTCGTCGGGCAGTTCGATGCCGAAGTCGTTGCCAGTCTTCTCTTCATCTGTTGCCAGTCCCAGCCAGTGGGCAACTGACGTGATAGTGGTGCCCTGTAGGGCCAGCGAGAGCAATGTGATGACAAACACCACATTAAACAGGAAGTCTGCATCCTCGATGCCTGCTATGACGGGATAGGTGGCGAAGATAATGGGCACAGCACCACGCAGACCCACCCACGACAGGAACACCTTGGCCTTGAACGGCACACGGAAGGGTTGAAGACAGAGAAACACGGCGACGGGACGGACCACGAACATCATGAACACTCCGATGCTGACAGCCACCAGCAGCACGTTCAGCATCTCCTTCGGATTGACCAGTAGGCCAAGCGTAAGGAACATCACAATCTGAAGGAGCCATGTGATGCCCTGCATAAAAGTGGTGGTCTCGCGACGATACGACAGACGACAGTTGCCTGCCACGAGTCCCGTTACATAGACGGCGAGATAGCCGTTACCCTGAAACATATCGGTGAACGTGAAGATGATCAGGATGGAACAGAGCACCAGAATGGGATAGAGCGAGGGATTGGGCAGGTTGATGCGGTTGACAATCCACACCAGCGAGCGTCCTCCTAAGTAGCCCAACAGTCCTCCCACGGCCAGTTGTCCGATAATCTTCGTGGCCAAGGCCATGCCAGAGAACTCGCCTGCCGTTACAATCATGTCCACCAGGGCGATGGTCAGCACGTAGGCCATCGGATCGTTGGATCCGCTCTCTAGTTCGAGCATGGGGCGCAGACGGTACTTCAGTCCAATGTGCTGGGTGCGCAGCAGGTTGAATACGGACGCCGAGTCCGTTGACGACACGGTGGCTGCCAGAAGCATAGACATGGGCAGAGTAAGACCGATGTCGAGTTGCGTCCACTCCGAGAGGTAGTAGATGAGCAGCCCCGTGATGCCCGTTGTGATGAGTACACCAAAGGTTGATAGCATCAACCCCTCTTTGACCACCGGCTCAATGTCGCGCCTCTTAGTGTCCATACCACCCGAGAACAGAATGACTGACAGTGAGAGCATGCCTATCAGTTGGGCATCCTCATGGCTATGGAACTCCAGTCCCAACCCGTCGTTGCCAAAGAGCATACCCGTGAACAGAAACAAGAGCAAGGTGGGGACGCCGAAGCGATAGCCCCACTTGCTGATGACGATGCTGGCAAAGATGAGCACAGCACCGAGGAAGAAAATATTTTCTGGTGTGAATGTCATATTTGTTGTTATTGTTTGATTATATCATGCCGTCTGTTGTCTTTTCCATGCGTGTTACCATTACAGAGAACAGCATTGACAGTAAGAGGACTCCGAAGATTACAACCAGACTGACTGGTGTGGGAATCTCGATGTGAGGTACATTCAGATTGAAGCCCATCAAAGCGCCGAAATTGTTGATATATTCGTTCATAGCCAGCAACATCTTTATTCCGACAAAGATGAGGATAATGCCAAGACCATACTTCAGGTAGGTGAAATACTTGGCCACGGCGGCCAGTGCGAAATATAGTGCCCGAAGGTCAAGAATGGCAAAGATATTAGATGTAAGCACGATGAACGGGTCGCGGCTGACGCTGAACACGGCAGGGATGCTGTCAACGGCAAAGGCAACGTCTGTGGTCTCAATGACCAGCAGTGCGACGAAAAGCGGAGTAGCCATCCGTCGCCTGTTCTCAATGATAAAGAAGCTGTCACCATGCATCCTGTCTGTGACGGGATAGACTTTTCTGAACTAGCGCACGATGATATTCTGCGAGGGGTCAGACTGTTCGCTGTTATTATGCTTGAACATCTCCCATCATATTCATAAACATACCCATATATTACATGCAGTAACAAACATCAACAAGACAGTCATTGCCTTGTTGATGCTATTTCACTTTTTACAAGAGTTTTGCGATATATTCCACATCTGTGCCCTCATAGAAGCGAGGCTCAAAGAGGGGACGGTAGCTGAAGTCGACAAAGCGAAAGAGCTGCAGGGCGCAGAACTGACGGTCGTCGCTCAGGCATACCTCCAGACGGAAGTTGCCGTTGGCACCTGCTGCAGGTTTGCCCTTCTGCGCGATGTCGGCAGCCATCTTGTCGAGTGGCATGTCTAAAAGGTGCTGAACCTTCTCTCCCTCCGATGGTGAATACTCCAGCACCATCGCCTTAACGGTGCTGCCAGTAGGCATATAGATGGTCTTGGTGGAAAACAATGATTTCTTGATAGTGATATTCTTACATGCGGATATGGCAGCAGCCATATCCAAGCTTTTGATACTTGACATAGTCGTTGAATCTTTTATTTGCCCCCAAAGTTAGGGGGATGGGGGTCTGAACGACCTCCTGATGAATAAAAATGTGTATGATAATATGAGGTCTGCATTTGTTCAGACCCCCTGTAGTCCCCTAACTTAGGGGGGACGTTAGCTAACGAATGATGTGCCTTAGAGCGATGACATAGTAATCGCACGAGGCTGACAGACAGAATGGTGCCGACTCCAAGCGGCATCTGCTGTCATAGTATGAATGGAGTGGTTTGACAATGTGTTGCCTGATAAGGTTGAATGCGGGTGTCAGCGTCCGTTCGCTCCTTGAACCCTGCGAAGGCAGAATGCGCTGGGGGCGTGACGAACAGATGCGGTACAGCTGTGTGGCATCTGTCAGCGTAGCCTCGTGAGGCTGCTGACGCTGGGGTGTCATGAGCGACGACTCCGTCCGCTCCTTTAGGTTCTGCTCTGGCACGACATTCTGCTCCTGCCAGTGCATCACCACTGCAAGGTATACAGCACAAAGAGCCGTCAGAAACCATATGAAACCGCGCTTCCGCATCAACTTATGTTAAATGTTGGATGCAAAAGTAATAAATATCCGCCAAAAACCGTAACTTTACCTTTCATTTACAACATAGTTTAAGAAATAACCACAAACAAATTTTTAGAAGGAGGCATCTCCTCCTTACGAAGCCTTAGGCTTCGAGGGTCGAAGGTGCCGGCTTCAAGGGTCGAAGGTACGGGCTTCGAGGGTCGAAGGTGCCGCCTGCGTGGGACATGGAGATTATCCCCAAGGGGCATGGGGATGCCTCCGATACCCCCTTGGGGATGCTTCCCATCACCCATGGGAGGTATCTTAATACCCCCATAGGAGGTATCGGAATGAGGGAAGAACGATATCTTATGCAAATGAAGGCTTTAATTGGAGCTTTTAAGAATTACGCAAAAACATATAACCATATAACATGATGAGGCTCAAATGCCGATAGACAGGGACTTTGCAGTATGTTATATGTTGCTCAAACATATAACATACATATAACATGGATATAATCAGTGAGAAGTATGTTAGATGTTTCCTAACCATATAACATGCCTTAATCCCTTTGTACAAGGGCATTTGAAGTGGGTTATGTTATATGGTTATATGTTTTTACGAAATTCTCAAAAAATAAATGAATTTATTTTGTTCTTTGCTCGGTTTGCACTATCTTTGCAGTCGTTATGGACGAGATGACAAACAAGCAGGAAGAGCAATTGGTACTTCGTACGGAAGGACTTGTGAAGGTATATGGCAAGCGTACAGTGGTAAACGACGTGAGCTTTAACGTTCGACAAGGGGAGATTGTAGGACTGCTGGGACCTAATGGTGCTGGTAAGACTACTTCTTTCTATATGACGACAGGTCTGGTGGTACCTAATGGCGGTCACGTCTATCTGGGTGAAGAGGAGGTGACAGACTATCCTGTGTATCGTCGTGCCCGTGCTGGTATCGGCTATCTTGCCCAAGAGAATTCCGTGTTCCGTAAGATGTCTGTGGAGGATAATATCCTCTCCGTATTGGAGATGACGGGTAAGCCCCGTGACTACCAGTTGGAGAAATTGGAGAGTCTGATCAAGGAGTTCCGTCTGAATAAGGTTCGCAAGAACAAGGGTGACCAGTTGTCTGGTGGTGAGCGTCGTCGTACGGAGATAGCCCGTTGTCTTGCCATTGAGCCGAAGTTCATCATGTTAGATGAGCCTTTTGCTGGTGTCGACCCGATCGCTGTGGAAGATATCCAGCAGATTGTATGGCAGTTGAAGTATCGTAATATTGGTATTCTGATTACTGACCATAACGTGCACGAGACCCTGAACATCACAGACCGTGCCTATCTGTTGTTTGAGGGACGTATCCTGTTCCAGGGCAGTCCTGACGAACTAGCCGTCAATCCTATTGTGAAAGAGAAATACCTTGGTTCCAACTTCGTCTTGCAGAAGAAAGACTTCCAGCGGATGGCGGAGGAGAAGAGACGAAAAGAAGAGACAGAGGATGCTGCCCAATCATAAAAGAAAAAGGAATCAACCGTTTGGCTGATTCCTTTTATGTTTACAGAAGTTCTTGGGGCATGAGCTCTTTGGCTCGCTCAAAGTCCTCTGGCGTGTCTAACTCATAGGAGAAATAACTCGTGGTATCCACCACCTTGAACGTATGACCTTGTGGAATGAGACGTTCGAAGCACCGCTCGTAGAACACATCGATAAGTCCTTCCTTCAGAATCATCTGGTCGAGCTCCTTATAGAGTGCCGTGCTGTATTCTGCCGTCATCTTCTCGATGCCCACAGACTCACCGATAGCGTCTTGGATGCTGCATACCTTACTGATCTCTGTGATATGCCCGTCAGTATCCACGATAACCTTGATCTCCTCCTCTCCACACTCATGGCGATTGAGGGCAAGGGCAGACTCCGGCTCATGGGCGATACGCGCCACAGCGGCAGGGTCGCAGAGGATATCACTATCCATCAGCAAGAACGCCTTGTCACGCACATACTCACCAGCCATCCAGAGCGAATAAATGTTGTTGTTATGCTCGTAGTCCGCATTATGGAGGAAGTGGAAGGTGGGAGGGGCTATAGTTCCTATAGTATTCTCTATGAAGTCGACTATCTGCTCTGCGCGATAGCCTGTCACCACCACGAACTCGCTGATGCCAACCTGTTGCATGGCACGAATGGTGCGTTCCAAGAGTGTGCGCTCACCCACCTTCAGCAGACACTTGGGTTTTGTGTCTGTCAGTGGGCGCAGGCGTTTTGCCATGCCAGCGGCAAGAATGACACCTATTAAGCCCCCTGAGTTAGGGGGTTGGGGGTCTGAACAAGGTTTATTCATTTCCGTATATCTTTGTCTATAAGGGGTCTTCGTTTGTTCAGCCCCCCAGCCCCTAACTTAGGGGTTTTGTAGTACCTGTTTAATAGTATCAACGACCGTCTGGGTCTGCTCCTTACGTCCTAAGGTGATGCGCAGACAGGACTCCAGTCCCTTGTCGCCCATGAACTTGATCTTATAATCTTGCACCTTTAAAGCCTCCATCAGTGCGTTCTTAATCTCCACAGGATACTTGATGAGGATGAAGTTGGCAACAGACTTGTATACCTTGAAGCCAGGCAGGTTGCCTAACTCCTTCTTATACAACTGGCGTCCCCATTCCATATCATCAGCCACCTTACGATAGTGCTCATCGCTGTCTAGAGCAGCAAGAGCGACAGCCTCAGAGAAGCGGTTGTAACCAAGGTATTTGTTGCAATAGCTCAGGAACTGGTCGTGTCCCTTTCCGATAAAGCCGAAGCCACAACGCAGACCAGGCAGTCCATAGAACTTAGAGAGGGTGCGTGAGATGATGAGGTTGCTGTATTTGCTGACCAAAGGAGCGATATATGCTGTGTCAGTACTGATAAAGCTGGCATAAGCCTCGTCGATGAGTACCATGGTATCCTCAGGGATATTCTCCATGATACAACCAATCTCTGTAGGAGTCAGTCCATTACCTGTGGGGTTGTTAGGAGAGGCGAGCAGCAGCATGCGAGGATGCACACGATTGGTGTATTCAATCACCTCCTCCACGTCATAGGCGAAGGTGTCCTCCTGCTCGTGGAGCGGGTACATCTCGAAGGTACCACCACACTCACTTGCCACACGATTATAATACCACCAAGAGAACTCTGGGATAAGAATCTTCTTGTTGTCGCCCAGCATCAGGAAATAGTGGATGGAGTTCTTTAGCATGTCCTCGCCACCATAGGTCAGCAAGACCTGTTCCTCAGGTACGTTATAGATCTCGCTGAGGCGTACAGAGATCACACTCTTCTTACCCTGATCGTAGATACGGGTATAAAAACACAATGTCTTTGGGTCGAAATTCTTGATAGTGTCAACCACTTTCTGGCTGGGCTCAAAGTTAAATTCGTTTCTGTCGAGATAATTCATATTGTTTTGTTTTTTTTCGATATTTCGATATTTCAATTCTTCAATCTTTCAATTCTTTTAGTCGCTTCGCTTTGTAAAAGCGTCTTGCGACGATTACTTCAATTTGATCAATGCCATACCAATGGCAATCCAGATAATCTCCCTCACACGGCAGATGATACTCACGAAGATGCCAAGGGCTGCGGACAGTCCTAATGCGGCGATAGAGAGCACGAAACCACCTTCCTGTACCCCCAACTGCATAGGCAGGAAACCAATCAGGTTGGCGAAGAGGGTGGTGAAGGCGACAATCAGGATACTATGGAGGAAGGTGAGCGTCAGACCGTCCCATCCGCCTCCACAGTCGATGCCAAAGAGCAGGAGCATGAACATCACCTCCGAACTCTGTACCACACGAGAGAAATATTCCAGCAGCAGACTGCGATAGAACGCACGGGTGTCCTGTCCGTAAAGTGCCGCTATCTGCTTGTCGATATTCTCAATAGCCTCCGAGTGTCGTGCCCAGAAACGCAATGTCCATTTCTTCAGTCCTGGGATATTCGCTACCACGCCCAGCACATATTTCACCAGTCCGTTGCGATATCCCTTTGAGAAGAGATAGAAGAAGAACAGGCAGAAGACGACGATGATACCTAAGGTAGTGCCAATCGTGACATTGATGGGCAAGTCTCCTATCAGTACCAAGGCGAGATAGATGAAGATGCTGATGAACCAAAACCAGAAATGCGCGAAGAAATGCATCATGGCATAGAGGATGACACTCGAGGTGGCATGCTCCTTGTCGATATCCTTCGACAGTTCCATGATACGATAAGGCTCTCCCCCCAGTCCACCTACTGGTGTGGCATAGTTGAGGGCATAACCTGTGATGGTCAGTCTATAGAGTCGCCAGAAGCTGACAGGCATCTTCCCTTGGATGTTCCCCTCGATGATGGCTTTCCATGCGAAGGCATTCAGCGCATAGACGAATATCCAGACACCAATGATAGGGATCAGCCAATAGCCGGCATGGCAGAGGTGGTCCCATAGTTCGACGAAACTGACGTCAAAGGTAAACAGCATCACCACGATAGCGGCAATGCCGAGAAAAAAGAACAAGTTGTTCAACCTTTGTTTCGTCCACTTCATGATATCACCCCTTCAATTCTTCAATTTTCATTCTGATTTGCTTGCAGAACGTCTCATGACGATGGTTGACATACCAAGCGAGCAGCCCCATGCATACGATCTCGAAGACGAAGTTCATCACAGGGATGTCCAGCAGACAGAACAAGAACAGCCATGCAGAGCGGAAATTGAAGGTCAGCAGACCATTCCACGTGATCAGAGGCAGTGAGTTCTTGTGGAAGTCC
Source organism: uncultured Prevotella sp. (assembly GCA_937916405.1). Lineage (GTDB taxonomy): Bacteria > Bacteroidota > Bacteroidia > Bacteroidales > Bacteroidaceae > Prevotella. Next base: position 3,475 of record CALFUF010000031.1, on the reverse strand, counting down.
TCACGAATGTCCGCAGGGATCTTGTCGAGACTGCCATATTTCTCACGCATCGCATTCAGCATCCTCTGGAACTCAGGAGTCTTCTTCTCCTGCTTCTTCGTATAGTCGATATACGTCTTCTGGAAGTAACGCTCCGCCCATGGTGTCTCACTCGTCATCTGGTCGTAGATCTCCTGTTGTTTCCTCGAGTTATCCAACTCCGAGCCCTTCTCACCTTTCAGGAAGAAGAGGTGAGCCTGGATATAGTAGTCAGCAAGTCGCTGCTGACCAGCCAATCCTGCGATACCAGAGATGATGCCCAGTGCATACACGATGAGGGTGGCAATGATGACATTCTGTTCTGTATCGGCAATACCCAGCCATGAGAACTCCAAATCGTGATGGATATAGAAACGATACACGAGTCCATGATAGATAGGGATAAACCACGTAAACCCAGCAGCTCCGTCGAGGATGCGCCCCAGACGACTCTTCTTACCCGTCATACGAGCCAGCTGTCCGTCTGTGCAGTCGAAGATGTCTGCAAGACAGAGCATGAGGATAGCGATGATGTTCATCACCAGTCCGTAGGTACCCTCATAGTAGAAACAGCCACAGGCAAAGAAGAAGGTGCTGGCTGCTCCGATGATCATAGAGAGAATAGTGACGGTATTAGGGTGTATGTCGAGTTTTGCAAAGAGCACCGCCCACCAATAGCAGAACGGTCGTACCACATGCAGGTCGAGCCAGTCCTCCGTCTCAGCGGATTTAAGGGTCTTTTGAATCTTTTCGTTCATGTTCCTATTTAATTATTATAATTTCAGCCTGCAAAGGTAGTGAAAACCGAGCGAAAAGCAAAGAAAAAAGACTTTTTTCTTTCAATAAACCAAGAATCCTCGCGGATTGTCTGCGAGGATTCTTGGTTCAGCGACTTACATATCGTCGTATGTGTCGAGGTAGGTGACATGAGTGACGAGATACTCATCGACACCATGTTTGCCGTCAGCTCCTCCGATACCTGATTTCTTCACACCAGCATGGAACCCCTGGATAGCCTCGAAATGCTCGCGATTGATATACGTCTCACCAAATTCCAGTTCACGACAAGCCTTGGTGGCAATGTTAAGGTCTTTGGTGAAGATAGAGGAGGCAAGACCGTACTCGCAGTCGTTAGCCCATGCGATAGCCTGGTCGATGGTGTCAAACGCTATCAATGGGATGACAGGTCCGAAGGTCTCCTCATGGATGATATCCATCTCCTGCTTACACTCGTCGAGGACGGTGGCAGCATAGAAATAGCCCTTGGTGCCTACCCGCTGACCGCCACAGAGCAGTTTGGCTCCTTGCTTGATGGCACGCTCCACCTTCTCAGTGACACTCTCCATAGCCCGTGCCTCTACGAGAGGTCCCATGTCTACCGTCTCATCCGCACAGGGGTCTCCCACCTTGACAGCTTTCATCTTGTCGACAAGAATCTTCGTGAAGGCTTCCTTCACCTCTTTCTGTACGTAAACACGCTCCGCATTATTACAAATCTGACCATTATTGCCGATACGGGAGTCGACGATCCATTGGGCGGCACGCTCCAGGTCAGCATCCTTGCAAACGATAGCTGGTGCCTTGCCACCCAGCTCCAGACTGACCTTCGTGATGTTCTTGCTGGCTGCTGCCATGATGCTCTCTCCAGCCCCGACAGAACCAGTGACACTGACGATGTCGATCTTGGGTGAGCCAGCCATCTCGTTACCAATGACAGAGCCCTTGCCCGTCACGATATTGATGACACCAGCAGGCAGACCAGTCTCTGCCACTACCTTGGCAAACTCCGTACAGTTCTCAGGGGTGAGCTGTGAGGGTTTGATGACGATGGTACAGCCGGCGATAAGGGCAGCACCAGCCTTACGGGCAATGAGGAAGAAGGGGAAGTTCCATGGCAGGATACCAGCCACCACACCAATCGGCTTCTTCGTCAGCAGGATGGTCTCGTTAGGACGGTCTGAGGGGATGATCTCGCCTTCGATATGACGGGCGAAGGATGCCATATACTCGAAATAAGCGATGGTGGCTCCTACCTCGATACTCGCCCAGTTGCGAGTCTTTCCCTGCTCTCGCATGATGATTTCTGTGAACTCCTGCTCACGAGCCTTGATGCCGGCTGCTATCTTCAGCAGATACTGGGCACGCTCGATAGCTGGGGTCTTTGCCCATGCTTTCTGGGCGGCACGGGCAGCATCCAACGCACGGTTTACGTCCTCGATGGTTCCTTCAGGTTGACGGGAAATCACTTCCTCCGTAGAGGGGTTCAACACGTCAATCCATTTCCCGTTGGAACTCTCGCAGAACTGACCGTTGATGTACATTTTTAAGTCTTTCATAAGCTTTTGTCCTTTTTAGAGATTAGTATATCGTTTGTTAAATCATAGTCGTTGTGACTGCAAATATACAAATTTATTTTGTTATTTTACCATATTCTCAATATTTTTTGTACCTTTGCCAAAAATATGGCGAAGGCACTCACGCTCGACAAAAAAGAATAAATTCTTAATTTTGTTCTCGTTTAATCGTTCCTTTGCACCACAAAAAACCATTTAACTAGCATCAGCCATGCCAAGAAGTTCAGGTATCCCCTATGAGATTCATCCCAGTCCCAAGAAGGATGCGGAGGGACGTTCCTTACTCTATGTGCGTCCTAAAAAGCGTAACAAGATCAGTACCGAGGGCATTGAGCAGTTCTGCCACAACCATCTCGCACTGCCCCTCGGAGAGTTCAAACGTGTGTTCATTGCCTTCCAGGAGGCTGCCAAATGGTACCTCAGCGAGGGTATGACGGTGGAGACCCCCATCGGCACCTTCTCCCCAGTGCTCCGACTGCGCCGTCAGGAGACGGATCCGAAGAAGATTACTGCCAATGACATCTATTTCGACACCATCACCTTCACCCCCAACAAGGACTTCCTCTTGGAGGTGGGCAACCGCGTCCGTGGCTTCCACAAGGCGACAGACCTCTGCGGCAATAGCCAGATGTACGACAAGGAACTGATGCTCAGCATCCTCAACCGCATCCTCGACAACTGCAACGGTATGACTACTGCCCGCCAGTTCCAGGCTCTCAGCGGACTGCGCTACCACTCCGCACGTCGTTGCCTCGATGACTTTTGCGGAGGAGAAAGTCCCCTCTTACGGAGAAAGCAAATGGGACGCACGTATGTCTATTATCGGATGTAGGTTTTCAGCCTTAGGTGAAAACATGTAAACCTATTGCTGAACATATTTGCACCTATAGGTGAACATATCTTCACCCGTAGGTGCAAACTCGTTAGTCGGCACCTTCGTCCCCTTTAGGTGGCACCTTCATCCCCTTTAGGTGGCACCTTCATCCCCTTTAGGCGCATCGTAGTTAAAGCGGAGCCAAATCTTTCCCTCCTCAAAATTTGGAGGTTTCAAGGAAAGTGTGTATATTTGCAAACAGAAAGAAGTCAAAACAAAAATGGAGACA
>CALFUF010000030.1 GCA_937916405.1 uncultured Prevotella sp. | reverse complement strand
CACTCGTACCTCTATACGGGATTATAAGCCGTTGGCGAGATGAGGAATGCTATTTACGGGCAGGATAAACTAATCGCTGAATAGTTACGGTAAACCCGAAGATACTTGCGTTCGAAAGAAAAAATAAATAGATTTATTTTGTTCTTTGCTCACTTAATCGTATCTTTGCAACGAAATAATAAAAAGAAAAGACACGATATGAGTACAACAGCACTTGAAGGACTGCTCAGTTATCTCTACGGCACACTTACACCCAGCAATATGAAATGGGTGGGAGAACACCTTATAGAGTATGCTAAGCAGGAACAGGACAAGCAACTTCGTCCCTACACCATGCAGGAGATAGACGACATGCTCGACGAGGCAGAGGCAGCTTTCGAGGCTGGCGACTGCCTGTCCAACGATGAAGTTTTCCACCATCGTAAAACCGCTGATACCGTATGACCATACTCTGGCACAAACGGGCTGCCGCACAACTGCACCAGGTGGAAGACTACGTGCTGCGCGACTTTGGCGAACGGGTCAGGCAGGAGTTCATGGACGAAGTAGAGCAGACCATACTAGCACTGGCAGAAATGCCTACGATGGGCAAGTTGGATTCGCTGTTCGCCCACCGCAAGCAGGCTTATCGCAGCATCATCATTAGGCGGCTGAACAAGGTTGTCTATTATGTAAAGGGCAATACCCTACACATCGCAGCTTTCTGGGATACTCGTCGCGAGCCTAAGAATCAGGCAAGGCAGACAGAGTAGCCAACCTGACAACACCAATGAAAAAACTAACTAACATAAAGATGAAAAGAACACTTAGTTTGGTAGTCGTATTGCTCCTTGCTGTCAGTAGTCTGATGGCAGGAGAGACTTGCCCCACGATAACCCATTAGAATCATTCCCTGCGTCTCACGACGTGGGGATTTTTCGTTTAGTATCAATCATGTGAGTTGCTTTGCTCCGAGACTTGTACTGGTAAAGGAATGAAGAAGATTACAAAGTAAAAGAACTTGTCGAAATCGTTTTGCATAGTTATGGGGAACATTAAAATAACACGTGGTATTTTTGATACCAAACTTGAACTGGAGCATGCTGGTGTCAAGGCTGGATTCCCTTCTCCAGCTGACGATTACAGACATGAGACCTTAGACTTCAACAGGGACTATATCAGACATCCCGAAGCATCCTTCTATGGTGACGTAGAGGGTGACTCGATGAAGGCTTTGACGGGGATCGTGTGATTATCGACAGAGCCGTTGAGCCACATGACGGCTCTATCGTCGTGGCATTCTGGAACGGTGAGTTCACGATGAAATACCTTGACCTGACCCACAAGGCTGACGGCTACATAGAATTGAAACCTGCCAATGCTGAGTATCCTGTCTTTTCCAATTCTGAGTACCAGACAACCGCATACAAAATTGCGATTAGTTACGCAGAAAATTTTCTCCCTCTTATTGCCGTTTTTTTTCGTTTAGCGGTGATAAATCCTTGTTGTTGCCAATTTATAAAAAGGTGCTGTTGCAAAAATAGTGCAGTTTCATTATCTTTGCAAAATTATTAACTCTAAATGATACAATTATGAAGAAGATTTTTTCAATGTTAATGATGTTAGCCGCTATGGCATTGTTTGTAGGTTGCGGCAGTGATGATGATGGCGGTAACAGTCGTAAAGACGAAGGGTTGGAATATACGGTTTGTGGGCTTTGTAATGGCACAGGTATTAGGAATTGCGAGACATGTGATAACACTGGTCTCTGTGATTTCTGTCATGGGGATGGTGTCTGTGACTTTTGTGACGGGCATGGTCTTGAAGGCGGGACTGTTTTTAATCCAGATGGGACCATTACTCTTGCCATGACGTGCTCTCACACTAATTTTTTTGATGCATATAGTTATAAATGTGCTTGTTCTGTACCTGGAAAGTGTAGGTCATGTGATGGTAATGGCGGGCAGAAATGTAATGGCTGTGATGGCAAGAGTGTTGTGGCTGTAACCCCCTCTCCTGATGGCAACCCAGACAGTGGTAGTGACAATCATTGCTGGGCTTGTAGTGGAACAGGTCAGTGTGACTGGTGTGATAGTAGTGGCTATTGCTCTATGTGTGATGGGAAAGGATGGTACAGGTATGGTGCAGACATGAAAGGGTGTCATTATTGCAACGACCCCGGATATGGTATTATTGCAACAGGTCTAGTCTATAAATATGGTGATGGATGGTGTGGTCATTGTGGAGGCACACATAAATGTAATTATTGTGGAGGAAAGGGATATATAGATTAATACGAGCTCAATATTTTTCTTAACTCTTACTTTTTCCGAATCAACGTAAGACCGTCGCGAAGGGGGAGGATGACCTGCTCAACACGATGGTCTTGCTGTATGTAGTCGTTGAAGGCAACGGTGACAAGGGCTTGAAAATTACGTGTAAGGAAATAGTGGGACTCTGATAACCTCACTTTCCTGCCCTGAGCGAACTGGCTTAAATTAATCTTTCTTTTTCAAGCCAAAGTTGGAAGAAATGATCGTAGACAAAATATTCGCCATCCTCATGAGTGATAAAGTCCTTTTCTAATAGACCTCTTACTGCTGACACTACACTACTGGTTGAAGGTAAACGGTATTTGTGTACAAACTTACCACCAGAAATGTTTTTGACACGACGCTCCGCAGCAATAGCTAAAAAGACATTGCGTTGCTTTTCTGGCATCTGTCGCAAAAGAGTTGCGTAAGCTTCCGACGACATTTGCAGATAAGTATTGACAGCGTCGTCTATCATATCCATTGTGCACATTCCGTTGGCTGGTGTACGCATATACAACAGATTCATGATGCGTTGTATATTGGCTGTTACTCCATAAAAGCGATGATATACCTGCTCAACCACATCATGATTGATTTTCCTATTGCCTGAGAGGGCAAATTGCGGCTCAGCAAACGCCCAATAATGTACTAAAGGAATAGGATGAAGACTCATGGGGACAACTGATTGATAGAAGGGACGGGCTGGTGAAAGGAACATCTCACTCATAAGATGACGTTGCGAACCAGAAAAGATGAAATTAGCATTCGTACACTTCTGAATTTGTGTCCTTAACGCAGCCTCAACATTCTTGTTGTCGTGGTAATAAACGATTTGTTGAAACTCATCGATAGCTACCATACAATGTTTTTCGGCAGAAGACAGGTAACTAAATATTTCGTCTAATGTCGTCTGAGGGGGCACCATGGTTCCAACACCGAGTCCCCAAACAGGATTTCCGTTGATGTCAAAGGTAATTTCAGATCGGATGGATGACAGCACATTCAGAAATCCTTCCCAGACTTTACGCCCCTTGGGTTTAAGTGCTTCAAGGATTGCTTTACCGAAGATATAGACAAAATCGCGAAAAGAATCGGTAGCATAGATATCAATAACAAACGTATAGTATTTATCTTTGATAGCAGGCTGTTCAAAGCAATGTTTAATGAGGTCGGTTTTCCCTAAGCGCCGTGGCGACATGAGTGCTATATTATTACCATTGGTAAGAAAGTCTACCAACATCTTTGTCTCTTCGACTCGGTCGCAGAAATATTCTGGACCTGCGTAACCATTTGTAACAAAAGGATTATCTGTCATTGCTTCTCAGTATTGTTTGATGCAAAGATAAATAAAAAACTGGAATTATCAAAAAATGATTATCAAAAAATGATAATTATTAAGAATAGGACAAAATAAGTTTAGGGGTTTTTACATTTTCTCTAAGTCCCAAGTAAAACCTATGGATTTACATCGCTTTTCATAGGACTTTACCAGGACATGAATGAGCTTGCACAGGTATTCAGCAATAGACATCAGAGCCGGTATCCTGTTTTGAACCTCAGGGAAACACCATCAAAGGCGATGAAGAGGAAATAGGAAACTTACTTTTTCCGAATCAACGTAAGACCATCGCGAAGGGGAAGGATGACCTGCTCCACACGATGGTCTTGCTGTATGTAGTCGTTGAAGGCAACGATACCATGCGTCTGCTGGTCTTTCTGGTAGGTGGGGTCGACGACATGACCGTCCCACAGGGTATTGTCGGCAAGGATAAAACCACCAGGTCGGAGAATGCTGAGAGCCATCTCGTAAGTCTCCCGATAGGTGCGTTTGTCACCATCGATAAAGGCAAGGTCAAACTCGATACCGAGTTTGGGAGCCTCTGTGATGGCATCACCGATGATAAACGTGATCTTATCGCTGACAGGGGAGTTCTCTATCCAGGGACGGGTGAAGTCCTCCTGTTCGTCGTTGATCTCAAAAGTATAGAGGTGTCCGTCGTCCTCCAGACCCTCCGCCATGCACAGGGCGGAGTAGCCGCTGAAGGTGCCTACCTCTAATATATTATGTGGACGAATCATCTGCACGAGCATCTTCAGCAGTCGTCCCTGCAGATGACCTGACGCCATCCGCCCATGCAGCATGTGGATGTTCGTGGCTCGCCAGAGCCGATAGAGATAGTCAGGCTCCGGCTCAATATGTTGGAGGACATAGTCCTCTAAACTCTCCATTTTCAATTTTCCATCTTCAATTGATAAGTGCCTCGATGGCTAAACGGTAGGAGTCGAGACCGAAACCGCAGATGACACCCTTGCAGGCAGGGGAGATAAACGAGTGGTGGCGGAACTCCTCACGCTGGTGGACATTGGAGATATGCACCTCGATGACAGGTGTCTTCAATGAGCGGATGCAGTCGTGCAGTGCCACGGAGGTATGGGTATAAGCTCCAGCGTTCAGCACGATACCGTCGTACGAGAAGCCCACCTCCTGCATCTTGTTAATCAGCTCACCCTCCACATTACTCTGGTAGTACTCAATATCCACGTCAGGATAGCGGCTCTGTAACTGGGGCAGGTACTGCTCGAACGACGAGGAGCCGTAGATACCTGGCTCACGAGTGCCCAACAGGTTGAGATTGGGACCATTAACAATCAAAATTTTCATATTTCGGAAATATTTTGTACTTTTGTCTGCAAAAATAATCATTTTTATGGAAACAGGCAAGAAATCGCAGACAAATGTTGTGAGGAACTACCAGCGTTACCTGAAACTGCAACGTGGCTTCTCACCCAATACACTGGACGCCTATCGTCGTGACCTCCAGAAACTACTCCACTATCTGGAGCAGGAGGGTAAGGACGTGTGGGAAGTGCAGTTGGACGACCTGCGACATTTTGCCGCCACCCTTCATGACATCGGCATCCACCCCCGATCCCAGTGCCGTATCCTCAGTGGGGTACGCTCCTTCTTCCGTTTTATGGAGATGGACGGCTGGCGGGAGGATGACCCCTCTGAGTTGCTGGAGAGTCCCGTCCTAGGTACGCACCTGCCTGAGGTATTGTCCACGGAGGAGGTGGATATGCTGGAGAACTCCATCGACCTCTCAAAGTGGGAAGGACAGCGCAACCGTGCCATCATCGAGGTGTTGTTCTCCTGTGGTCTGCGTGTCAGTGAGTTGGTGAACCTCAAACTGTCCAGTCTTTACATCGACGAGCAGTATGTGCGGGTGTTTGGTAAAGGGTCGAAAGAACGGTTAGTACCTATCTCCCCCAAAGCACTTCGTGAGTTGAACAACTGGTTTGCGGATCGTAACCTGATGAAGATCAAACCAGGTGAGGAGGATTATGTGTTCCTGAATCGTCGTGGTGCCCATCTGACCCGTACCATGATACTTATTATGATTAAGCGACAGGCGGAGGAAGCTGGTATCACCAAGACCATCTCCCCCCATACGCTTCGTCATTCCTTTGCCACCGCTCTGTTGGAGGGAGGTGCCGACCTCCGTGCCATACAGGCGATGTTAGGGCATGAGTCCATCGGCACTACCGAGATCTATACCCATATCGACATGTCGACCCTCCGTCAGGAGATCTTGGAGCATCATCCAAGGAACATGAAACGTTAAGAAGAATGATAAAAAACATTAATAATTAGTGGAGATTTCTTTAAAACTGTAGTTTTTGTTTACCTTTGTGCGTCTTTAAGACAAAATGTTGCTAACATTTAACTATTAATATAAACTATGAGACTTAGAAAACTGTTTGTTGCCGCACTGATGATGATCAGTCCCGCAACGCTGGTGGCTCAGGAAATGCAGCTACCCCCGATTCCCGTTGACTCAGCCGTACGTATCGGAAAACTGGACAACGGACTGACTTATTACATCCGTCACAATGAGTACCCGGAGCATGTGGCTAACTTCTACATCGCTCAGCGTGTGGGTTCTATCAACGAGGATGAGAGCCAGCGTGGACTTGCCCACTTCCTGGAGCACATGGCTTTCAATGGCTCCGAGCACTTCAAGGGCAATGGTATTATCGAGTTCACCCGTTCACTGGGTGTGGAGTTCGGTAGTGACCTGAATGCTTACACGAGTATCGACCAGACCGTTTACCGTGTCTGCGACGTTCCCACCAAGCGTGCTACAGCGGTAGACTCCTGTCTGCTGATCCTGAAAGACTGGTCGAACGGTCTTTCTCTGGAGCCCGAGGAGATTGACAAGGAGCGTGACGTGGTGCACAATGAGTGGCGACTGGGTGAGGGTCCCTCACAGCGCATGATTCAGCGTGCCCTGCCGAAGGTGTATCCTGGTTCCAAGTATGGTGAGCGTCTGCCTATCGGACTGATGTCGGTTATCGACAGTTTCAAGCCGGAGACCCTTCGTGCTTACTATCATAAGTGGTATCGTCCTGACAATCAGGCAATCATCGTAGTCGGTGACGTGGATGTAGACCACATGGAGGCAAAAATCAAGGAGCTTTTCAGTGGTATCAAGGTAGACCCCAACGCTCCGAAAGTAGTAGCAGAGGAAGTTCCTGATAATAAGGAGGCGATCTATGTTTATGAGAAAGACAAAGAGATGCAGATGGCTAACGTCTTCGTCATGATGAAGCACGAAGCTACGAAGCCTGAGGAGAAAAGTAACATGGCTTATCTCATTCAGGACTATGCTGTCAACGTCATCTCACAGATGATCAACCAACGTCTGTCGGAGATGACACAGGACGAGTCATGTCCCTTCTTCCAAGGCTTTGCTGATGACAGCAACTATCTGCTCTCAAGAACTAAGGACTGCTTCGAGTTGATTGGTATACCCAAAGAGGGTAAGGAGATGGAGACCCTGCAGGTGCTCTATCGTGAGGCTAGGCGTGTTCGTGAGTTCGGTTTCACTGCTACAGAGTACGAGCGTGCCAAGGCAGACTACCTGAGTGGGCTGGAGAAACGCTATACCAACCGTGACAAGCGTAAGAATGCAGAGTTTGGTAACGCCTATCGTGACCACTATCTGGACAACGAGCCGATTCCTCCATTGGATGTGCTCTATCAGACCATGCAGATGATCGCTCCTAATGTTCCTGTACAGGCTATCAACCAGATGTTGCCCGAGTTGATTACTCCTACTGACAGCAATCTCGTTGTCATGATCATGGCTCAAGACAAAGAGGGTAAGGTTCATCCTACAGAGAAGGATATGGCTGCTGCCGTAGCTGCTGCAAGAGCTGAGAAGATCGAGGCTTATGTGGATAATGTGAAAGACGAGCCGTTAGTAGATGTAGCTACTATCAAGGCAGGTAAGATTGTCAAGGAGACAGAGAACAAGACGTTCGGTTATAAGGAGCTGTCTCTCTCTAATGGTGCCACCGTTATTCTGAAGAAGACAGACTTCAAGGACGATGAGGTGCAGATGGAGGCATTTGCCAAGGGTGGTAAGTCCGTCTTTGGTGCCGCCGACTATACCAACCTGAAGGTGTTCGACCAGGTGATTGGCATCAGTGGACTGGGTAACTTCTCCAGCAACGAGTTGCAGAAGGCACTTGCCGGCAAGGAGTGTAATGCCGATGCTTCTCTGGGTAACACCCGTCAGTATGTGACAGCTCACTCTACACCTAAGGACTTAGAGACGATGATGCAGATGCAGTATCTGTATTTCACTGGTATCAACAAGGACGACAAGCAGTTCCAGAACCTGATGACCCAACTCGACATGGCATTGAAGAACAAGTCGTTGTCACCAGAGGCTGTCTTCTCTGACTCGCTGGCTGCCACCATGTATGCACATAACCCTCGCTTCACACAGATTGACGTGAAGGATTTGAAGGATATCAACTACGACCGCATCCTGCAGATGGCGAAGGACCGTTTCCAGAATGCCGGACAGTTTACTTTCATCTTCTGTGGTAACTTCGACGAGCAGACCATCCGTCCACTCATCGAGCAGTATATCGCCTCTCTCCCTGCTACCAAAGCAAAGGCAGAGGACTTCAACGAGATTCTGACTCTTGCCAAAGGGAAGGTCGTTAATCAATTTAAGGTGAAGACCGAGTCTCCTAAGGCTACAGCCTTTGAGCTTTGGTATGCCGATGTGCCTTATACCTTGGAGAACAGCGTGAAGTTAGACGCAGTGGGACAGGTGCTCTCTATGATTTACCTGAAGACGATCCGTGAGGACGAGAGTGCGGCCTACTCATGCGGCGCCTATGGTCGTTTCAACCTGAGTAGTAAGCAGCCCAAAGCGATGCTGCAGGCATATTGCCCAATGAATCCCGACAAGTCGGAACTGGCTGTCCGCCTGTTGCATGAGGGTATTGCCAATATGGCTAAGAAGGTGGATGCCGACCAGCTCGCCAAGGTGAAGGAGTATATGCTGAAGCAGGTTGATGTGGACGCTAAGACCAATAGCTATTGGGTAAATACCATCACGACCTTCAAGGATTATGGTATGGATTTCTATACCGACTATAAGAAGACCGTTGAGGCTCTGACAGTCGAGAATGTTCGTGATTTCTTGAATAATGTCATCCTAAAGAGTGGCAACCATACGGAGATTATCATGACCCCAGAGGCAAAATAGCCGACCTCACTTCATAACTAAAACGGCTTGTTTCGTAAAAGATGCAAGCCGTTTTTTTTGTCATGTCCCGAAAACTCCGTACCTTTGCAGTCAGAAAATATAATTAAATAAAGATATGTCATATTTATTCTCATCAGAATCCGTATCAGAGGGGCATCCCGACAAGGTTGCCGACCAGATTAGTGATGCTATTCTCGACCAGTTTCTTGCTTATGATGACCGTGCCCGTGTCGCTTGTGAGTCGTTTGTGACGACAGGACAAGTGGTAATCATGGGTGAGGTACGCAGTGAGGTGTATATTGATTTGCAGACGATAGCCCGTAATACCATCAAGAAGATCGGCTATACGAAAGCAGAGTATCAGTTTGATGGTAACTCCTGCGGCATCCTGACGGCTATTCATGAACAGAGTGAGGATATCAATCGTGGGGTGGACCGTGAGGATGATGAGAACCAGGGGGCTGGTGACCAAGGGATGATGTTCGGTTATGCTACCAATGAGACAGAGAGCCTGATGCCTGTATCTCTTGACCTCGCCCATCTGTTGATGCGTACACTTGCGGAGATTCGTAAGGAAGGAAAGGAGATGACCTATCTGCGCCCCGACGCAAAGAGTCAGGTGACCATACAATATAGCGATGACGGTATTCCCGAGCGTATTGACACCATCGTTGTCTCTACCCAGCATGATGAGTTTGATACTGATGATGAGCGTATGCTTCAGCGTATCAAGAGCGATGTGATAAACATCTTGATACCACGGGTGAAGTCGAAGATTCACTCCCAGAATGTGCTTGCCCTCTTCGGAGACGATATCAAATATTATGTCAACCCTACTGGTAAGTTCGTTATTGGCGGTCCTCATGGAGATACCGGTCTGACGGGGCGTAAGATTATCGTTGACACCTATGGTGGCAAGGGAGCCCATGGCGGTGGCGCTTTCTCGGGTAAGGACTCTTCGAAGGTCGACCGTTCAGCGGCTTATGCGGCTCGTCATATTGCTAAGAATATGGTAGCAGCAGGAGTTGCGGATGAGATGCTGGTACAGATTAGCTATGCTATCGGTGTGGCAAAACCGATGAATATTTATGTGAATACTTACGGACGTTCCAAGGTGAAAATGTCGGATGGCGAAATTGCCAAGAAGATAGAACAACTCTTCGACCTGCGTCCGAAAGCCATAGAACGTTCTTTAAAACTGCGTCAACCAATGTATCTGGAGACGGCTGCCTATGGGCACATGGGACGTCAGTGCGAGGTGGTGAAGAAGACATTTACCAGTCGTTATCACGAGACAAAAACGATGGATGTCGAGTTGTTTACATGGGAGAAACTCGACCGTGTAGAGGATATCAAACAAGCATTTGGACTGTAATTGTTACAGCAAGATTCCATAGCACAACCATCAGCGGCAGTACAAGAAGGCGACTCTGTAGTAGTCCAGCACCGTCCGCTGACACCCGCTCAGGTGCTGAGCTGGTTGCCACGTGATGCCACTCCAGCACAACAGGATTCTGCCATCCAGTCACGTTTCAAACCTTCTGAGATACATTGGAGTGAGCACCCGGACACCCTTCATCTGCCAGGACATCCACCAGGTGTCGACCTGATGAATGCAGAACTGCCTCAATACTATAGAGAGGGGTATTTCTCTAAAGACTCCATGTTTCATCCAGAACTGCAAGGTGGTCGTGTCGGAGTCGCAGGTGACCCTGTTCCTTATCGGGTGCAGAACGACAACGTGATTACCTCTCTATTGCTGGCGTGCTTCTTGATATCAGTCATCGCCTTTACCAGTGCGAGACATTTCATGATCAGGGAGACTAAGAACTTCTTCTATTTGCCTCGTGAGGAAAGAACTGATTTCTCGGAAACAAGTAATGAGTTGCGCTTTCAGGTGTTCTTAGTAGGTATCACATGTTTGTTGATAGCGCTCCTTTTCTATTTCTACACGTTACAACACATTGGAGAGACTTTTGTGCTTCGCTCACAATATACTCTCATCGCAATCTTTCTGGGTATCACCGTCATCTATTTCCTGCTGAAAGCAGGCTTGTATACCTTTGTTAATCATGTGTTCTTCGATAGTAAAAGAAATCAACAATGGATGAGGTCCTTGTTGTTTATTGTTTCTGTGGAGGGAGTGTTACTTTTCCCTTCCGTTTTGTTAGGAGGATACTTTGAATTAGATATCAAAAAGGTTACTTTTTATGTCATTTTAGTATTAGTTTTTGTTAAAATATTAACAATTTATAAGTGCTATTCCATCTTTTTCTGCCGAAATGTCTTTCGTTTGCAGATTATTTTGTACTTTTGCACCCTCGAAATAGTACCCTTGCTCGCCTTTTGGGGCGTGCTTGTCATGACAGCGAATAATTTAAAAATAAATTTTTAGGACACCAAAATGATAAAAAAGATTCTGGTTTCTCAGCCCAAGCCCTCCAGCGAGAAGTCGCCCTATTACGACATTGCTGAGAAGTATGGAGTGGAATTGGTATTCCGTCCATTTATCAAGGTAGAAGGAATCACGGCAAAGGAGTTTCGCGCGCAGAAGGTGAATATCCTTGACTATACAGCTATTGTGTTTACATCACGTCATGCGATAGACCATTTCTTTACGATGGCGAAGGAGTTGCGTGTAGCTATTCCTGAGGATATGAAGTATTTCTGTGTGACCGAGACCATCTCGCTCTATATCCAGAAATATGTTCAATATCGTAAGCGCAAGGTGTTCTTTGGAACAACAGGTAAGATTGACGACCTGATTCCTACCATGGTCAAGCATAAGCAAGAGAAATATCTGGTGCCCATGAGTGATGTCCACAACGCTAGTGTGACCAACATGCTGGATGCTAAGAAACTGCAGCATCAGGAGTGTATCATGTATCGTACAGTAAGTAATGATTTCACTCCTGAGGAAGTGAAGTCTTTCGATTACGACATGCTGATATTCTTCAGTCCCTCAGGAATAGAGTCGTTGACCAAGAATTTCCCGGATTTCAAGCAAGACAAGATTGCTATCGCTACCTTTGGACCCGCTACGGCAAAGGCAGTGAAGGAGGCAGGCTTACGCCTGGACTTAGAGGCTCCATCTGAGAAATATCCCTCGATGACCAGTGCTTTGCAGGATTTTTTGCAGAAAAAACAAAAATAGTATATCATTACTATGGCAGCCCATACGCTCACAAAGCGAGAGCGGTTGTGTAGCAAGAAACTCACAGATCGTCTCTTTAATGGAGCAGGCAGCCACTCCATGGCAGCTTTCCCTATACGGGTGGTGTGGATGGAGGAAGAATGTGAGGCACAAGAGTCACCGGTACAGGTATTGTTTAGTGTCTCAAAACGTCATTTTAAGCATGCGGTTAAGCGTAACCGTGTCAAACGGCAATTGCGTGAAACTTATCGGCTAGCCAAGCAGCCTATATATGATAAATTAGAGGAAATCCCTGGGCGAACCGTTCATATGGCATTTATCTGGCTTGCCGATGATTTATACAGTTCAGCGGAGGTGGCTGACAGAATGGGAAAATTGATTCAGCGAATGGTAGAGAAGCTATGAGACGTATCTTACATTCTGTTTCTAAAGTTATAGCGTGGACATTGGTGCTTCCTATCCGTTTCTATCAGACAGCTATATCACCCTATACACCACCCTCCTGTCGATTCACACCTACTTGTAGTGAGTATGCGCGACAGGCATTGCTGAAACATGGTCCTGTCAAAGGACTATATCTTGCTATCAGGAGGATATTGAGATGCCATCCATGGGGAGGCAGTGGTTACGATCCTGTACCATAATAGTCCTGTATCGAAATCTTGATATTGGTATAATGAAATAACAAAAAAGAATATATAGAAATGAAGAATTTTGTTGAAGAACTACGCTGGCGCGGTATGCTGGCACAGATGATGCCTGGCACGGAGGAACTGCTCCAGAAAGAAATGGTGACAGCCTATTTAGGAACTGACCCGACAGCAGACTCCTTGCATATCGGACATTTGTGTGGTATTATGATGCTGCGTCACTTGCAGCGTTGCGGTCATAAGCCCATCATCTTGGTAGGCGGTGCAACAGGTATGATTGGTGACCCCTCTGGTAAGAGTCAGGAGCGTAACCTGCTGAATGACGAGACATTACGCCATAATCAGGAGTGTATCAAGAAACAAGTGGCTAAATTCCTCGATTTTGAGTCTAAAGATGCCAATGCCGCTGTCATGGTGAATAACTACGACTGGATGAAGGACTTTACGTTCCTTGATTTTGCTCGTGAGGTTGGAAAGCATATCACTGTCAACTATATGATGGCTAAGGAAAGCGTGCAACAGCGCCTGAACGGAACAGCTCGTGACGGTCTTTCTTTCACAGAATTTACCTATCAGCTCTTGCAGGGCTACGATTTCCTATACCTCTATCAGCACTATGGTGTGAAACTCCAGTTGGGTGGTAACGACCAGTGGGGTAATATGACTACAGGTACAGAGCTGATTCGTCGCACGTTGGGAAATGACGTGGAGACATTCGCACTCACCTGCCCGCTGATTACCAAGAGTGACGGTAAGAAGTTTGGTAAGACAGAGAGTGGGAATATCTGGCTCGATCCTGCACGTACCACACCATATAAGTTCTATCAGTTCTGGCTCAATGTCAGCGATGAGGATGCCGAGCGCTATATCAAGATATTCACCTCTTTGGATAAGGAGACGATTGACACCCTCGTTGAGGAGCACAAGCAGGACCCGGGTCGTCGTGTTCTGCAGAAGCGTCTTGCCGAGGAAGTAACTGTTTTGGTACACTCACAGGAGGCATTGGATACGGCAGTTGAGGCCTCCAGCATCTTGTTTGGTAAATCGACGAAGGAGGGACTGGAGAAACTAGACGAGCAGACTTTCCTCGATGTGTTCGACGGTGTTCCACAGTATGAGATTTCCAAGGACCAGCTAGGACAGCCCGCTATCGAGTTGCTGACAACGGTAGCTCCTGTATTCCCCTCTAAAGGAGAGATGCGTAAGATGGTACAAGGTGGTGGTGTCTCTTTAAATAAAGAGAAACTGATCGACCAGAACCGTCCTGTCACCGCTGAGGATCTGATAGATGGAAAGTATCTCTTAGCCCAAAAGGGAAAGAAGAATTATTACCTTCTGATAGTGAAATAATTGGCGAAAAATTTGGTAGTGGCATGAAAAACCACTACCTTTGCACTCGCTTAGAAGCACATGGTGTCCAATGGTGTAATGGTAGCACAACAGGTTTTGGTTCTGTTTGTGGTGGTTCGAATCCGCCTTGGACAACGATTTTAAATCATCCGCATGCCCCATGTGGATGATTTCACGATTAAATAGGTATACCAAAGATGAAGATTGAATCGCAAATCATGAATGCCGCCATTGAGGCAGTGAAAGCATTGTATGGACAAGACGTACCAGAGAAGATGGTACAGTTGCAGAAGACACGTAGTGAGTTTGAGGGTAACTTAACACTCGTTGTGTTTCCTTTCTTGAAGATTTCCAAGAAAAACCCAGAGCTGACGGCTCAGGAGATAGGACAATACCTCATAGACCATTGCGAGGCTGTTGCTTCTTTTAATGTGGTAAAAGGTTTTCTGAATCTGGTTGTTGCTCCTGCGGCATGGCTCTCCCTGCTTGCTTATATTGATGCGGATGATCATTATGGTCATCAGCAGGCTACAGACGAGAGTCCACTCGTGATGATTGAGTATTCATCGCCCAATACGAACAAACCCCTCCATCTGGGTCATGTGCGTAACAACCTCCTTGGCTGGTCACTTGCCCAGATCATGCAGGCAAATGGTAATAAGGTGGTTAAGACCAATATCGTCAACGACCGTGGTATTCATATCTGTAAGTCGATGCTTGCCTGGTTGAAATGGGGCAATGGTGAGACACCCGAGACCAGTGGTAAGAAGGGTGACCATCTGATAGGTGACTATTATGTGGCTTTCGACAAGCATTATCGGGAGGAAATCAAACAACTCATGGCACAAGGGATGGATGAGGAGACGGCAAAGCAGGAGGCTCCGCTTATAAAGGAGGCTCATGAGATGCTCGTCAAATGGGAACAGAACGACCCAGAGGTGCGTGCCTTGTGGGAGAAGATGAATAACTGGGTATATGCTGGTTTCGACGAGACTTACCAGAAGATGGGTGTGTCGTTCGATAAGATATATTATGAGAGTCAGACGTATCTGAAAGGTAAGGCAAAGGTTGAGGAGGGTCTTGCCAAAGGACTCTTTGAGCGACATGCCGACAATTCTGTATGGGCTGATCTCACCAACGAGGGACTCGACCAGAAACTTCTGTTGCGATCGGATGGTACCTCTGTCTATATGACACAGGATATCGGTACGGCAGAGATGCGTTTCCAGGACTATCCCATCGATAAGATGATTTATGTCGTGGGTAATGAGCAGAACTACCACTTCCAAGTGCTCTCTATTCTGCTTGATCGTCTGGGCTTCAAGTGGGGTAAGGAACTCGTGCATTTCTCTTATGGTATGGTGGAACTGCCTAACGGTAAGATGAAATCACGTGAGGGTACTGTGGTGGATGCTGACGACTTGATGGAGTTGATGGTCAGTGATGCCTTGAAGGCTGCTGATGAGGCGGGTAAGAATGCCGACCTGACTGATGCAGAGAAACAGGAGATCGCACGTGTCGTGGGAATGGGAGCCTTGAAATATTTCATCCTCAAGGTGGATGCCCGCAAGAATATGCTGTTCAACCCAGAGGAGTCTATTGATTTCAATGGTAATACGGGTCCTTTCATCCAGTATACTTATGCACGTATTTGCAGTATTCTTCGCAAGGCTTCTAGTATCTCTGGTTCTTCTAGTATCTCTAGTGCCCTTAATGAGAAGGAAATCGAGCTTATCCAGAAGATGAGTGAGTATCCTGTTGCCGTCGAGCAGGCAGGCAAGGATTATTCGCCCAGTGGTATTGCCAACTACTGTTATGAGTTGACGAAGATTTTCAACCAGTTCTATCACGATTACAGCATCCTCAACGAGGAGGACGAGCAGAAACGTCAGACACGTCTGGTTCTTGCCCGCAACGTGGCAAAGATCATCAAGAACGGTATGTCGCTGCTTGGTATTGATGTACCAGAGAGAATGTAAATGCAGAACCCTCCCGATTATAGACACGACACCGTACTGCCTTTACCCTTGGAGGTGACGGCTGACGCATGGGCTGTTGATGCGGCTTGCTCCGGCAACCCGGGTCCGATGGAGTATCAGGCGATAGACTTACAGACAGGCTATCGGGTATTCCATTTTGGTCCTATGAAGGGTACGAATAATATCGGAGAGTTCCTTGCTATTGTCCATGCCCTTGCTTTGATGCAGCAACAGGGACTTTATACAAAGACGATATACAGCGACTCCTATAACGCCATCCTCTGGGTCAATAAGAGAAAGTGTAAGACGAAGTTAGAGCGCACTCCAGAGACGGAGGGGCTCTATCAGATTATCTTGCGTGCCGAACGATGGTTGCAGACACATACCTGGAAGAATCCGATTATCAAGTGGGAGACCCAGAAATGGGGTGAGGTTCCTGCGGATTTCGGACGTAAGTAATCGTGTTTTCCCCATATCTTTCTTGACGCATAACGACTGCCTTTGTGGGTAGTTGGGGTGCTCGTGTGCCATCTGAGACGGTAATGGGAGCCACTTCCATCCGAATCTCGTCCCACAGGTCGGCTTTTAGGAACGTCTCATGGGTCTGTCTGCCTCCCTCGACGATTAACGACTGGATACCGTGCTGGTAAAGGTCGTCAATGAGTTGGGGAAGGGGACGGTCATGGGTCAGTATGATACGCTTAGGATCCGGACCGTGCCATTGACGGACGGTCAGTTTGGGATGGTCGCGGTCGAAGGTGGTATGTCCCACCAGAATAGCATCCTCCTCGGCACGTAGCTTATGCGATAACCTCTGTGTCTGCTCGTTGCTAATCATCGTGGGTTGGAAATGGTTATCTATATAACTATTGGCTGTCTGTGCCCATTTCAGGATGATATAAGGACGGTGCTTGGCATGATAGGTGAAGAACCTGCGGTTCAGCCAGCGACATTCCATTTCCAGGATCCCCACCGTCACCTCGATACCAGCTTTCCGAATCCGCTCAATTCCACGTCCTTGTACTTCAGCAAAAGGGTCGACACAACCTACGACCACACGCTTGACATCCTTCTTGATAATTAAGTCGGCACAGGGTGGTGTCTTACCATAGTGCGCACAGGGTTCCAAAGACACATAGATGGTGGCGTCTTTCAGCAACGGCTCGTCAGCAGGTATCACACTCGCAAAGGCATTTACCTCGGCATGTCCTTCTCCACAGCGTACATGATAGCCCTCTCCGATAATACGGTCGTTCACCACAATCACAGCACCCACCATCGGGTTAGGACGTGCCCCCTGTATGCCGTTGGCTGCCAGTTGCAGACAGCGTCGCATATATTTTTCGTCAGTCAATATTTGGTTTTTTTCCATAATATTCGTATCTTTGCGGTTGTTATGAACTATCAGAATCTATGGCATCAGTTGACACCTGTCTATGACGAAGGCGAGGCGAAAGCTATTGCCCGCATGGTGTATGACGTACGCTATGGGCTCTCGTGGTCAGACCTCTGCATCGGCAAAGATACGCAATTATCCGCAGACGACCAAACCCAACTCG
>CALFUF010000029.1 GCA_937916405.1 uncultured Prevotella sp. | reverse complement strand
GCGACAGTTGGCAGGAACAGACTGCCGCATGCAGCACAGCCCCCACCGGCACGCATACCGTCTACCTGATTCTGAAGGGCGACGTGAAATTCGACAAGTGGGTGTTTGGCGAAGCATCGCTGACTGGCATCAGCAAGATTCAGACCGCTCCCGCAAAGAATAGCGCAATAGTATATAATCTCGCTGGGCAGCGTATCAGCAAACCAGCGAGAGGTGTCAACATCATGAATGGTAAGAAATATCTGATGAAGTAACACCATAGTTAAGCCATGAGTTTAAGCCATATATATCTCAAGCGTGAGATACCGTAAATTTTAGTTTTTCATACAAAAGTGATTTAGATTAGTTTTTTGAGATTTAGTTCATGGTTTTAGTTAGTAGTTGAATTAAATGTAAAGGAAGATTCGCCGTTGAGGCGAGTCTTCTTTTTCTTTCAGCTATGGGCTGTCATGGCTTACTTGGAGATTTCTGGTGGCAGCGGTGCTCATGCTCCTGCTTTCATCGGTTTCGGTGATGACAATGGCACGACGGGCATTCAGACAATTGACAATGGAAAATTGACAATTGATAATGTTTACTACGACCTGCAGGGTCGTCGCGTAGCCAAGCCTACAAAGGGACTCTATATTGTGAATGGAAAGAAAGTTATAATTAAATAAGGAGGATTGAAAGATGAAAAAAGCATATATGAAACCAACTACAGACGTAGTAGAGTTTAAAACGAATGCAACATTGTTGACAGGTTCACTTGATCTTAACAGCTCCACCGACCCAGTTAATAGTGATGCTATACTGTCTCGTGAGCTTGAAGGATATAATGATTTGACGGAATTTTTCCAATGATAATATGATTAATAGGTTATTTTGAATTTGTTAGTAGTAACAAAGTGAAAGGGCGCTTGCGTGATGCAATTGCCCTTTTCCCATCTTTTCAAGCGGAAGATACAAATGAATAGCCTCGCGTTACAAATGAATACGTCAGTATGCGGGAATTGCCGTACTTTTGCAACCAGAAATTTAATAGTTTAACAATTAAAATAGAAAAGGAATATGAATCAAAAGAAATGGACTGTGATAGTCTTGGCAATGATGGCGTTGACCTCATGTACAAAAGATGTTAGTTCGTACGACGAGAAGGCTTGGGAGAGTTACACCAAGGCAGAGTATGCGGCAAACTTTGTAAGCAAGTATCCTAATATAGACTTGAACCAGAGCTGGGACTTCAGCACGAAGGCTTCTTACTATGGATTTAGCAGCACTTCAACCATGAGGGGTGCAACCATGAACCGTAGTGGGGAATCGGATGGTGTTATCACCCAGACCGACTGGTATGAGGTTGACAACAATACGGTTAACTGGATGCAGGAGAAACTGGTGGAAAGCAATGACAATCGTTCGCTGGGCAATCCTTTCTATATGAGCGTGCCTGCCGAAGAGTTCACCATCGTACCCATCTTCCAGGGACAGGCGGGTGCCAAGTGGGACCTGCATGTTGTCGTGGGCGGCATAGACTATAAGGTATGGGAGAAATCGCAAGACCTGCAGATTCAGGACAAATGTAATAAAGGCTGGCACGACGTGAAGGAGCATCCTACCTATAATTGGGGTCAGGAGTTGTTCTGGGAGTCGTTGGCAAACACCATTGGCGACGACAAGTTATCGCCCAGCGACGACAATTGGTCGGGCGAGCCTAACGTGGTAAGTGCCATCAGAGCAAAGGGCTACACTTTCAGCGGACTGCCCGTGGGTCAGGACATGTACTTCTATTTGGAGATTACGCAGGATGGTAACGAGTACGACGATCAGGGCGTGATGGTCAACCACGTGAACGACGTGGGTACACAGCAGTCGTCGGTCAAGGGCATGATGTTGGCATTGGAGTGCCCTGCACCTGCAAACCTCACGGGCTACGAGACCATGATTATCGGTTGTGAGGACTCTGACATAGACAGTTATACAAGTCAGATTGTTGACGGTGATGGAAATGTGCAGACCAAGAAATGCGGCTCTGACTGGGATATGAACGACGTGGTGTTCCTGGTCTATGGCAAGAGTGTTCCCAAGCCCGTAGTGATAGAGAACGGCACCAGTTTCGACGTGCGTACCACCGTGCGCTATATGGTGGAAGACCTGGGTTCTACTGATGACTTTGACTTCAACGACATCGTGATTGACGTGACCGACATCGACATCGTCACGCCGACCTTTACCAACGGTGTGCTGACATCGCAGCAGG
>CALFUF010000028.1 GCA_937916405.1 uncultured Prevotella sp. | reverse complement strand
ATCAAAGGGGAAGATAGACAAATCGTCCCAAGTTATTTTTTAATCATTACTAAATGCAAATTTTTAACTAAGTATTTTGCATTTTGCCTTATAATTCTATTTCAAAGACTCAGATTTCCGATAAGCCATACCAGTCACATGACATAATAATTTTCCTTGCTGATTAGTAATTCTCACCTCCACAGCAGGAATCTTATGATGATCCACTATCTCTATCGCCTCAGCCGTCAGAACATCACCCTCACGAGCGGACGAAAGATACATAATATTATTCTGAATACCGAAAGTCAACTGCCCACGACTATTCATCACGGCAGCAAGGGCTAAATCCGCTAGGGTAAAGAGTGCCCCACCCTGACAAACACCACCTGCGTTCAAGTGATCTTTAGTTACTGACATTGTAGCGACCGCCCTACCTTCGGTTATCTCAATAATACGACACCCTGCACCAGCTGCAAAATGATCGTTCGCATTTAGGAATTGTTGAATATCCATCATCAAACTACTTACGTTTTGACGGCAAAATTACATTTTTTATTTCAAATAGTAAAAAAATCAACAAAAAAGTTTGCAGGATAGAAGAATTATATCTACATTTGCAGCCGTAAACATAAAAACTTCAAGATATAATATGGAGAATTTGGTGAATGCATGGTGGTGGCGTAACTCGAGATTAGAATAGTCGCGGGGTACGAAGCCGTATATGTGTTCATAAAGATATCAAAGGCTCGTCGTTAACGCGACGAGCCTTTTTACGTCAGAAACAAGAACTTAACAAATATCATATGGAAAAAACATTTTTAGTAGACGAGAAAGGATTCTATGGTGAATTCGGTGGGGCATATGTTCCTGAGATTCTTTATGCTACAGTCCAAAAGTTGCAAGAGGAATACCTGCCGATTATCGAATCGGAAGCTTTTAAGAAAGAGTACATGGAACTCTTGCGCGATTATGTGGGACGTCCATCCCCACTCTATTATGCAAAGCGTATGAGCGAGAAGTATGGTTGTCAACTTTACCTGAAACGGGAAGACTTAAACCACACTGGTGCTCATAAAATCAACAACACCATCGGACAAATCCTGCTTGCAAAGAAGATGGGGAAAAAACGTATCATTGCAGAGACAGGGGCAGGACAGCATGGTGTAGCAACCGCAACGGTCTGTGCTTTGATGGATATGCCTTGTGTCGTCTATCAAGGAGCATTAGACGTAGAACGACAGCATGTCAACGTAGAACGGATGAAGATGCTGGGAGCCGAGGTGCGCCCTGTAAAGACTGGTAACTGGACTTTGAAAGATGCCACTAACGAGGCTATTCGTGACTGGTGTTGCCATCCTGCCGATACCTTTTATATTATAGGTAGCACGGTTGGACCACATCCTTACCCTGACATGGTAGCACGTCTGCAAAGTGTTATCTCATCAGAGATAAAGGAACAACTGCAAGAGAAGATTGGCAGAGACTATCCCGATATTCTGATGGCATGTGTCGGTGGAGGTAGTAATGCAGCCGGAACAATCTACCATTATATTGATGACGAACGAGTGAAAATCATTCTTGCAGAGGCTGGAGGACTAGGAGCTGACACGGGTCATACTGCAGCAACAATCCATGCTGGCAGACTCGGTATTTTGCATGGTGCCAAGACACTCGTCATGCAGACCCCTGACGGACAAATCATTGAAGCAGAGTCAATTTCGGCAGGTCTTGATTATCCTGGTATTGGACCGATGCATGCAAATCTTGCCACACAGCATCGTGCCACTGTTTATTCTATCAATGATGACGAAGCAGTGAAAGCCGCTTATGAACTGACTCGCATGGAGGGCATCATCCCTGCTTTAGAAAGTGCTCATGCGATTGCCGCCTTGAGCAAGATCTCTTTAAAGAAAGACGATGTGGTCGTATTGACCGTCAGTGGTCGTGGCGACAAAGACGTAGAAACCTATTTATCACATAAAGAAATGGCTGGGGAATATGGAGACTTTTAAGTATACAACAACTACACGAACTATACTTGCCGATTTATACACGCCTGTCGGAGTATATATGCAATTGCGTGACATTTATCCACAAAGTGCTTTGATGGAGAGTTCTGATTATCACGACAAAGACAATTCCCGTTCATTTATTGGTATTAACCCCATTGCCTCTGTGGCTATTGGACATGGAGAAGCTACCATTCATTTCCCAGATAGCAGTAGTCTGAAACACACTATCAGCGTTGATTTTGGCACAGCAGATGCTATCCATACTCTCATTGACCGCATTCAAGTTGAAGGCGAATATGCGGAGTATTGTGGTCTCTATGGTTATACCTCATTCAATGCCGTGCGCTATTTTGAGAATATTGCCGTTAAAGACGAGACGCAAGAGAAGAACGATGCCCCGGACATGCTTTATATATTATATAAGGATATTATCGTTTTCGATCATTTCAACAACCAACTGACGATTATTAATCTTTCCGAGAGTACGGACTCCACGGAGATCTCTGATATCTATAAGGCAATTAATAAAGCGAACATTCATGCTTATGACTTCCATCCTATTGGTGAAGTAACCAGCCCCCTCACAGATGAGGATCATAAGGCGAATATCCACCGCGGTATCAAGCATTGTCTGCGGGGTGATGTCTTCCAAATAGTTCTATCCCGTCGATTCATTCAGAAATATGAGGGGGATGACTTCAAACTCTATCGCGCACTCAGAAGCATCAACCCCTCACCCTATCTCTTCTATTTTGACTTTGGTGGATTCCGCATCTTCGGCTCATCACCAGAGACACATTGTCGCATTGAAGGACGAAAAGCCTATATCGACCCTATTGCTGGCACTACCAAGCGTACTGGTGATGAGGAGAAAGACCGTGAAGGAGCTGAGTATCTCCGCAACGATTCTAAGGAAAATGCCGAACATGTCATGCTGGTGGATCTTGCCCGCAACGACCTCTCCCGTAATTGCCATGGGGTGAAAGTAGACTTTTATAAAGACCTGCAATACTACTCTCATGTGATTCATCTGGTGTCTCGTGTCAGCGGAGAGCTCGATGAGGGAGCAGACCCCATCAAAGCATTTATCGACACCTTCCCAGCTGGGACATTGAGTGGTGCTCCAAAGGTTCGAGCCATGCAACTTATCAGTGAGTATGAGCCACATAACCGAGGTGCCTATGGTGGATGTATTGGCTATATCGGACTGAACGGAAGTCTCAATCAGGCAATCACTATCCGTACCTTCGTATCCCGCAATGGCGAGCTCTGGTTTCAGGCAGGTGGCGGTATCGTGGCAAAAAGTAATGAGGAATATGAATTACAAGAAGTCAACAACAAGCTCGGTGCTTTACGCCGTGCAATATTAATGGCAGAAAGGATGTAAGATATGATTAAGGTAGTTATCATCGACAATTACGACTCGTTTACCTACAATCTTGCCCATTTAGTCAAAGAACTGGGCGCTGAGGTAACAGTATTCAGAAACGATCAGTTCGAGTTATCCCAATTAGAGCCCTTCAGTAAGATCATCCTTTCTCCTGGACCAGGCATTCCATCAGAAGCAGGACTCTTATTGGATGTCATCAAAACCTATGCCGGCAAGAAGCCCATTTTAGGCATATGCCTTGGACACCAAGCTATCGGAGAGGCTTTTGGAGGTAAGTTGGAGAATCTGAGTGAGGTCTTCCATGGTGTGGCGACAGAAGGAACCCTGTTGGGAAACGATGAGATATTCTATGGTCTCCCCACTCGCATTACGATGGGACGTTATCATTCTTGGGTTGTCAGTAGAGAAGCTTTCCCTGATTGTCTGGAAGTGACAGCAGAAAGTGATCAGGGACAAATCATGGCACTTAAACACAAGACACTAAACATCAGAGGCATCCAGTTTCACCCAGAAAGCGTTCTCACCCCCGACGGACGCAAGATGCTACAGAACTGGCTCTATCTCTAGGCTATAGTACCTCATAGTCATTATAGTAACTATAAATTTTAAAACAAAATATATGGAACAGACAATGAAAGACATCCTCAATAGGATGCTTAACCACGAGGAACTATCCCGTGAAGAAATGAAGAACATCTTGATTGGAATTACCCAAAGTGAGTTCCCTACGGAACAGATTACAGCCTTGCTGACAGCATTACAGATGCGTGGGGTTACCGTCGACGAACTGCTCGGTTTCCGAGACGGCATCTTAGAGACTGGTGTCCCCGCCATCCTCAACGCCGACCGCTATATCGACGTGG
>CALFUF010000027.1 GCA_937916405.1 uncultured Prevotella sp. | reverse complement strand
AGGGAGACACCTCACGATGGGAGTCGATATAGTCACGCTCCTGTACGTTCTTGAGTATCTCCTCAAAGTCAGCCTCCATGCCTTTTGCCTTCAACTCGTCATGACGACGCTGGGCACGCACCTCAGCGGAGGCAGTGACATATACTTTCAGCTCAGCGTTAGGGAATACGGTAGTACCAATGTCACGACCATCCATCACGACCCCTTTGTCCTTGCCCATCTGTTGTTGCTGTGCCACCATTGCCTCACGAACAAAGCCGAGCGTAGCGATAGGACTGACATGGTTGCTGACCTCCATCGTGCGGATTTCCTGCTCCACGAGTTCCCCATTCAAATAAGTGTCTGGACGACCAGTCTCCGCATTGAATTTAAATGAGATATTGATCTCTGGCATACGGCGACGCAGTTCCTCCTCTTTGATGCCGTCAGCAGTGAAGAGTCCGTTGCGGAGGGCAAAGAGGGTGACACTACGATACATGGCACCAGTATCAACATATACATAACCCACCTCACGGGCAAGGTCCTTTGCCATGGTACTCTTACCACAGGAAGAGTGACCGTCAATCGCTATTGTTATCTTTTTCATATCTTTGTCTTATTCGATGTTTCGAGATTACGATATTTCGATGTCACGATGTCACGTTATAACGAATAGGTTGCGTTAATCAGTATAGAGGAAGCTGACACATGGTATTTCGCATAAGCGGCATTGAGTTTGAAACGCTTAATGGACAATCCTGCTCCAACAGAAAGACCTGCCCCATGACTACTACTGCCGTCACCGTCGCTGACCTTCATCTCGTCACGGCGACGGAAGTTATAACCTCCAGCAATATAGATATAGTCACCGATGAAGACATCAACACCTAATGCGACATGCTGGATGAAATTCGTATCCCAGCGGTTGAGACGGGCAAGGGTAGCGGAGAATCGCAAGGGGGCGGCAGCCAGTCGTTTGGACACACCCACCTGCAGGTCTAAAGGAATCTTCTCATATTCATCCTGATAAGCCTTCACCTGTCCGCCAAGGTTCTTTGCTACAGCAGAGAGTGACCAGCCACGTTCCTCATCATAATAGTTTAGTCCGAGGTCGGAGGCAATTCCTAATGAATTATAACCAGCGATTGATGAGGAGATGAAGCGTAGGGTGACACCACCGCTCCATCGGTCACTGAGCAAATAAGTGAAAGTTCCTGCTACCGCAATGTCTTTTGCAGAGAACGTACCTTGTTCGATATTGTCGCTGGTCATCTCTTTCATACTGCCATAGTCCATATACTGGGCGCTGACACCCCATGTGGCTCGTTCGCCCCAAGCCTTGATGAAAGAGGCGGAAGCAGTCTTCGCTCCTTCCATGTAGGTCATGAAGTTGAGGTTGATACTCTTGTCGGCAGTATTGCAGATCAGTGCGGGATTATGAAAGATGAGGGTAGGGTCGTCATCTTCAATAGTGATATTGTCACCACCCAAGGCAGCCACGTGGGCACTGACTGGCAGTCGGAGGAAACTAAATACCTCCTGACTCTCCTGTGCTTTCACTTGGAGTGCCGAAAAGATAACAATCAGGGCAAAAACGACTTTTTTCATCTAATATTTCCTAAATTCGCGACAAAGTTACTCAATAATTATGAATTATGAATTATGAATTATGAATTAATTCGTACCTTTGCACAATAATAACGCACGACTATCGTATTTATTGCCGACGACATGGAACAAAAGAAAACACCACAGGCAGATTTAGAGCAGCAGCGAACTACTGGATTCCTGTTAGGACTGGTACTGGTGCTTGCTGTGCTATTTGTCGCTTTGGAATGGAATAGCCTGGAGTCGGCAGACGAAGAGGCAACCCTTGACCTGGACGAGTTGGTGCATGAGGATGAGATGATTCCCATGTCTATTGAGGAGCAACTGGCTCAGTTGGAGCCTGATAAGTCACAACCAAAAGAAGCCGAGCAGCTTCGCATTGTCGATGATAATGTAGAAATACAACCTCAAGAGGAACAGGTTGCTGAAGATGAGGGTGACGGTGAGGATGAGACGCTGTTGAAGGAACTTCAAGGCGATGAGGAACCTAAGGCAATAGCCCCCATGGGTATTGATCCTGCGGACAATCCGTTGAAGTTCCGCTTGGTGGAGGACCTGCCCCAGTATCCTGGTGGTGCCGTGGAGTTTATGAAATGGCTGACAAAGAACCTGAGATATCCCAAGTTGGCACAGGTGCGAAAGACTGAGGGGAAAGTCATTGCCAACTTCTATGTAGAGAAAGACGGCTCTATAACAGGACTGAAGATCGTGCAGTCTCTTTCCAGAGAGTGTGACAGGGAGGCTATGCGAGTCTTGGGTATGATGCCCAACTGGCAGCCTGGCGTGCAGAACGGAAAGCCCTGTCGCACGAAAG
>CALFUF010000026.1 GCA_937916405.1 uncultured Prevotella sp. | reverse complement strand
CCAGTTATATCACGCCTTTACTTTCGACCCTTCGAAAAGTTTGCTGCAAAGATACAACTATTTTTCAAAAATACGTTATCTTTGCACCCGAAATGATGAAATATAACATACATACGCTGGAGAATGGCTTACGAGTGATTCATCTGCCATCTACCTCACAAGTAGTCTATTGTGGTATTGGTATCAAGGCAGGCTCACGCCATGAGGAGAAAGGTGAGGAGGGGGTAGCCCACTTCTGTGAGCATGTTTCTTTCAAAGGTACGACTCAGCGTTCTGCCTTGCAAATCCTCAATTGTCTTGAGAGTGTTGGTGGCGACTTGAATGCTTTTACCAATAAAGAGGACACGGTCTTTTATGCCGCTATCCTCAAAGAGCATCTCTCACGTGCCGTTGACCTTTTAACGGATATAGTCTTTAATAGTGTTTATCCTGAACAAGAGATGGAGCATGAAGTGGATGTGATTTGTGATGAGATAGAGAGTTATAACGATACGCCAGCAGAACTGATCTATGATGAGTTTGAGAACATGGTCTTCAAAGGACATCCGCTGGGGCATAATATCTTAGGAACACGGAAGAAAGTAAAGAGTTATACCGCTATTCATGCCCGGCGTTTCACCAATCGCTATTACCGTCCAGAAAATGCTATTTTCTTCGCCTATGGAGATATCGACTTTAATAAATTGATAAAGTTATTAAAGAGGAAGGAGATGGTAAGACCTCTTACTGATTTTCCTGCCCCTCCTCCCATCATCGTCATTTCTAAAAAAAGTTCTCCTGAGACACACCATCAAGCCCATGTTATGCTGGGAACACAGACATTTGCTTTTGATGACCCACGACGGATACCTCTCTATCTGCTTAACAATATCTTAGGAGGTCCTGGTATGAATACCCGTCTGAATCTCTCAATGAGAGAGAAAAATGGATTGGTGTATACGGTGGAGAGCTCGATGGCAAGTTATAGCGATACAGGAGTATGGTCTGTCTATTTTGGTTGTGACCATCATAATGTGAAACGTTGTCTGCGACTTGTTCACTATGAGCTTGACCGTATGATGCAGCATCCACTCTCCGAACGGCAGTTGAATGCTGCCAAGCAACAAATAAAAGGTCAGATAGCTATTGCCTGTGATAATCGTGAGCAGTTTGCCCTCGACTTTGCCAAGAGTTTTCTGCATTATGACAAAGAGCGTGATATTGACACCTTGTTTTGTCAGATCGACGCTGTCACCTCAGAACAGTTAATGGAAGTAGCACAGACGTTCTTCGCCCCAGAGAAATTGCAGTTGTTAATACTTTAAATCTTTTGTCAGTTCATTTTTTTGTATTACTTTTGCAGCATGAATGAGACGGTAAGACTTACTGACCTGACAATAGGATATCAGACAAAGCAACATAAGACAGTGGTAGCAGAGCATCTGAACGCTGCTGTTAAGAGTGGTGAGCTTACTTGTTTACTGGGGCGGAATGGTATCGGTAAATCCACCCTGTTGCGTACCCTTTCTGCTTTCCAGCCAGCATTGGGAGGAGAGATACTGATGTCAACAGGTAATGGTCAGCAGGCAACAGTCAATCGTCTTACGGACAAGCAGCTCAGTCGGCTGATAGGTGTGGTACTGACAGAGAAGCCGGACGTGCGTAATATGACCATCGAGGAACTGGTGGGCATGGGACGTTCTCCCTATACAGGTTTCTGGGGAACCTTGTCGAAGGACGACAAGCACATCGTGGATGAGGCTATTCAATTAGTGAGTATTGATGCTCTTCGAGGCAGGTATATCCATACGCTGAGTGACGGAGAGCGTCAGAAAGTGATGATCGCCAAGGCATTAGCCCAACAGACACCAATCATCTATCTGGATGAGCCGACAGCTTTCCTCGACTTCCCCAGTAAAGTAGAAGTCATGCAGTTGTTACATCGGTTGGCTCGTGAGCAAGAGAAAACCATCTTCCTCTCTACCCATGATGTGGAACTCTCCTTACAGATAGCAGACTGCATCTGGTTGATGGAACCCGAGATGTTGAATGTGGGAACTCCCCGGCAACTTGCTGACGAAGGAGTGCTTAGTCGTTTCATAGAGCATAAGGGTATCCAGTTTGATGCCCAGACACTAACCATACGAGTGACAGAATGATAGAAGGACACGGAGATGATATCTATCGCTATGATGCTGGTATGGTGCGGATTAATTTCAGCTCCAATATCTACCAGCAGGCAAATCATACGGCATTGAAGGAGTATCTTGCCGAGCATATTGATGTCATCAACAACTATCCTGAACCCCAGCCAGCCTCCTTAGAGAAACTGATAGCTCAGAAGTTAGGAATCACCCCAGAGGCAGTGATGGTGACCAATGGAGCTACAGAGGCGATTTATCTGATTGCCCAGATGTTGCATCATAGTGCGTCAGTCATCCCACAGCCCACCTTTAATGAGTATGCTGATGCTTGTCGTATCAACCATCATATTATCTCCTATGAGAATACGGACGATTTGAAGGAATTACCTAATGACCGTGTCTATTGGATCTGTAACCCCAACAACCCCACAGGTAATGTGATGACGAAAGGTATCATCGAGTATATGGTACGTCGTTCTCCACGTTATACCTTTGTCGTCGATCAGTCGTATGAGGACTACACGCAAGAGGGTCTTATCGAGCCCAAGGAGATGATAAGGTGTCACAATCTATTGGTTCTTCATTCCCTCAGTAAGCGTTTTGCCATTCCAGGGTTGCGGATAGGTTATGTGACTGGTCATCCAGATGTCATCCAGTTGTTAAGAAGCACACGTCATCCTTGGTCTGTCAGTGCATTGGCAATAGAAGCAGGAAAGTACCTGTTGAGACGTAACGAACCTGTGATTCCTGACCTGACTGCCTATCTCTTAGAGACGGCAAGGTTACGGGCGAACCTCCGCAGGATAGCTGGTATCCGTGTGTTTGAGACAAAGACCAACTTCATGTTATGTGAGATAGAGCCTGCGACGAGTACGAAATTGAAGTTCTATCTTGTCCACGAGCATGGTATCCTGATACGTGACTGTGCTAATTTCGTGGGACTCTCCGACCATTTCTTCCGTGTCGCCACCCAGCAACCAAAAGAGAATGACGCCTTGGTAGACGCCATTCGCCAGTTTATCAGTGATCTTCCTGAGAATAAGGTTTAGAACCAGTGCATCAAAGAACGGAGGAAGGCAGTCAACTCACCTGCCATCTTCTGATGCTGCCACAGAGAGGGATGCCAAGACGCACCATAATAGATATCCCCATTCTGCGGGGTGAAGTCGAAACGATACACTTCCTGGTCGCCGTCTTTCTTAGCCTCGTCCACCACCTCGTCCAGTGTCTTCTTCGCAATCTCCAGTTCTTTGCCTAAGAGCATAGAGCCACAGAGATACACAATCTTCGCGTTGGGGTTGTGCTGGCGTACCTGTTTCAGGAATTTCTTATAAGCCTGCTTCAACAGTTTCACATCGTAATTGTTGGTCGACAGGTCGTTAGTTCCTAAGTTGATGCAGACCACCTGTGGGGTATAGCGGGAGAAATCCCAACGCTCAGAACGGTCATAGAGGTTAGTGTACTCATACTCTGTCGTCATCACATTCTCAGGGGTACCTTTCTTTGGACCACCATAGCTACGATAGACACCAATTCCACTACGAGCCACCACATAAGCCATCGCATTCAGATGACGACAAGTCTGCTGGGCGTATGTATAGTAATGGTTCTCTGTCTCATACTCGAAAGGATCAGTCTTCTCGATACTCTCATTGCCATAGCCGCAGGTAATGGAGTTGCCAATGAACTCGATACGACGGTCGGGCAGGGCAGGAGCCTCTAACAAGGTGCCGTCACAGTCGAGCACAAAGCCCCAGAACTCAGGTTTCAGCTCATAACCCTCGATGACATACATCAGTCGGATGCTATGCTCACCCTTGGGTAATGCCGTGGCGAGAGTCACCACAGAGTCCTTCTCAGCCATGAAGCCTACCTTGAAAGGTGCAGCCTCGTCAATCTGTGCCATGAAATAACCGCTCTTGGGTTTCGCCATCATCTTCAGACTGGTACCCGTGAAGCGGGCATTGATCTGTACACCAGGGAAGGTGAAGCGGGGACGCATGGGATTGTCGAAGCAGATACGTCCGATGTACTGGATGTTCTTGTCCGTAGGGTTAATGACTTTACCCTTGACAGGAAGGGTCGTGGAGGCGCTTGCCATAAGGGTCAATGCGGCAAACAGTGTTAGTAGGGTAGTACGTTTCATATAGATAGTTTTGATTTTCTGTCTTCTATATAACTAAATCTTAACGCATTGATAATCAGAAGCAAGCGCATGCG
>CALFUF010000025.1 GCA_937916405.1 uncultured Prevotella sp. | reverse complement strand
CCAACCGTGATATGGTCAGCCAGTTCGTGAAGGATATCCAGAATGCCAAGGTGGAGCCTATCCAGCCTGTCTTTGTGGACTTCAACAAAGACCTGACACTGACAACAACGAAGAAAAAGTTGCCCGTCATCTATAAGAAGAATACCGATGACGACCTCTTCACACTGGTATTCCGCTATGAGTTTGGACATCAGGATGACAACCGCTATGATATTGCCAGTGACTATCTGGATTATGTGGGTACCGATCAGTTAAGTGCCAAAGATATCAAACAGCAGTTCTATCAACTCGCATGTAACTATTCCGTCCAGTCCAATACAGATTGTCTGAATATCACACTGAGTGGTCTCTCTGAGAATATGCAACCAGCCCTCCAGTTGTTGGAGAAGGTATTGCGTCATGCCAAGGCTGACAAGACGTCTTATGACCAGTTCGTTGACTTGACACTCAAGGCTCGTGCCGACAGGAAGAAAGACCAGCGGACCTGTTTCGATTATTTGTATCACTATGGTGTCTATGGCTCACATAATATCCGTCGTGATGACATGACAGAGAAGCAGTTGCGTGAGGCAGATCCCCAGCAGTTGCTTGGTCTCTTAAAGAACCTCAGTAATATGGAGCATCGTATATTGTATTACGGTCCTCTTTCTGAGAAAGAGCTTTCAGTTATCATCACCAAAGAGCACCAGACTCCCAAGCGGTTACAGACGGTGCCGCAGGGTAAACCCTATCGAGCAGAGCGCACTCCCAAGAACGAGATATGGATTGCTCCTTATGACGCTAAGAATATCTATCTGCGTATGTTCCATAACGAGGGGCGTCCTTTCAATTTGAAGGAGGCGGCTACTGTGACGATATTCAATGAGTACTATGGTGGCGGTATGAATGGTATTGTGTTCCAAGAGATGCGTGAGGCTCGGGGACTTGCCTATAATGCTTCTGCCCGTTATTCTCGTCCTGCAAAGAAAGGAGATAGCGAGACATTCTATACCCATATCATCACCCAGAATGACAAGATGATGGACTGTGTGAATCATTTCCATTTCATCTTGGATTCTATTCCACAGAGTGAAGCCGCTTTTAAGATTGCGAAGGAGGCTGTCATCAAGCAGATGGCAAGTCAGCGTACTACCAAGTTTAATGTCATCAGTCGCTATCTCTCCATGAAGAAGATGGGATATGACTACGACATCAATGAGACCGTCTATCGTGATCTACAGAACGTCACCTTGCAGGATATCGTCCGTTTTGAGGAGCAGCAGATGGCACGGAAGCCCTATCGTTACCTCTTGCTGGGCGACGAGAAAGAGTTGGATATGCAGTCGCTGGAGAAGATCGCTCCTGTGAAGCGACTCACTTTAGAGGAAGTTTTTGGATATTAATTTGATAACTAAATAAATACAATTACTATGGCAACAACACCAGATTTCAAGTATGCCCCTATGTTCCAAGTGGGTAAGGATGACACAGAGTACAGACTGCTCTCTAAGGAAGGCGTGACAACCGCAACGTTTGAGGGTAAGGAAATAGTAAAGGTTTCTAAGGAGGCACTAACCTTGCTTGCCCAGCAGGCATTCCACGATGTGGAGTTCATGCTGCGCCGTGAGCATAACCTGCAGGTAGCAGAGATTCTGAAAGACCCTGAGGCATCTGAGAATGACAAATATGTCGCTTTGCAGTTCCTTCGCAATGCGGAGGTCGCTGCCAAGGGTATCCTTCCGTTCTGTCAGGACACAGGTACAGCGATTATCCATGGTGAGAAGGGACAGCAGATATGGACAGGTTTCGAGGATGAGGAGGCTCTCTCTTGTGGTGTCTACAACACCTTCACACAAGATAATCTTCGCTATTCCCAGAACGCACCGCTGAATATGTATGACGAGGTGAATACCCGTTGTAACCTGCCTGCTCAGATTGATATCGAGGCTACAGAGGGTGCTGAGTATCGCTTTGTGATGGTAGCTAAGGGTGGTGGCTCTGCTAACAAGACCTATTTCTATCCGATGACGAAGGCTACCATCCAGAATGAGGGTACACTGCTGCCGTTCCTGGTAGAGAAGATGAAGTCTTTGGGTACAGCCGCTTGTCCTCCTTACCATATTGCCTTTGTGATAGGTGGTACCTCTGCTGAGAAAAACCTGCTGACGGTGAAACTCGCATCTATTAAGTATTACGATAACCTGCCTACGACAGGTGATGAGACGGGTCGTGCCTTCCGTGACATTGACTTGGAGAAGAAACTCCTCGATGAGGCTCATAAGATTGGACTGGGTGCCCAGTTTGGTGGTAAAGCTTTAGCACACGATATCCGTGTCATCCGTCTTCCTCGTCATGGTGCCTCTTGTCCTATCGGTATGGGTGTCAGTTGCTCTGCCGACCGTAATATCAAGGCGAAGATCAACCGTGACGGTATCTGGTTGGAGAAGATGGACAGCAACCCCGCTGAGTTGATTCCTGCCGAGTATGCGAAGGCTGGTGAGGGTAAGAATACGATTGTGATAGATCTGAACGAGGGTATTGACGCTGTTCGTAAGGAACTGTCTAAGTATCCTGTCTCCACCCGTGTCAACCTGAAAGGTACCATCATCGTGGCTCGTGATATCGCTCATGCCAAGCTGAAGGCTCGTCTGGATGCTGGTGAGGACTTACCACAGTATTTCAAGGACTACCCCGTACTCTATGCTGGTCCTGCTAAGACACCAGAGGGCTATCCTTGTGGCTCGATGGGTCCGACAACGGCAAACCGTATGGATCCCTACGTGGATGAGTTCCAGGATCATGGTGCCTCATTGGTAATGATAGCCAAGGGTAATCGCTCACAGGTGGTTACTGATGCCTGTCAGAAACATGGAGGCTTCTATCTGGGTTCTATCGGTGGTGTCGCCGCCGTACTCTCTCAGAGTTCTATTAAGAGTATCGAGTGTGTAGAGTATCCAGAGCTCGGTATGGAGGCAATTTGGAAAATTGAGGTAGAGGACTTCCCCGCCTTTATTCTGGTAGATGATAAGGGTAACGACTTCTTCAAGCAGTTGAAGCCCTGGTGTCCTAATGCAAAATAAGGAATAGAATGAGGAAAAGTTTGTTGTGTATACTCTTGGTATTCTTCCCCTTGTGCTTGATGGCACAGGGGGAGGAACTCCAATTGAGGAAGGGAGACTGTATGCCAGACCTTGTGGCGGATGGAAATGCTCATCGAGCCTCAAGACGTCTTCCTGCCATCCGTAGAGAATGGGATCCTGCCAAAACCTATCATCAGCTGGTCATATTGCTTACCTTCTCTGATTTGGAGTTCTTGGAGAATCACCCCAAAGCGTATTACGAGAGCCTTTTCAACGAGGAAGGCTTTAATGAGGGGAATGGACCAGGTTG
The DNA here is from genome assembly GCA_937916405.1 of uncultured Prevotella sp. GTDB lineage: Bacteria > Bacteroidota > Bacteroidia > Bacteroidales > Bacteroidaceae > Prevotella. The sequence goes on along the minus strand of CALFUF010000025.1, from coordinate 5,702 downwards.
CGTGGCGGACTATTTCCGTACGCAGTCGAACGGGATGTTTAACCTTCAGTTTGATGTATATGGTCCTTATCAGGTGAGTTTAAAGGCTTGTCCCTTTGAGAAACCTGATAATAAAACAAAGTATTATGGGACGGATGCAGTCAGAGATGCGACGATTCTTTTCTTGGAAGAACATCCAGAAATAGATTTCTCCCAGTATGACTGGGATAATGACGGTTATGTGGAGCAGGTGATCTACGTCTATGCAGGAGTTGCAGGGAATTTAGGTGCGACCTCTTATGGTCATATATGGCCCAATACTTTTTCGTTCTCCACTCTTACAACTCCTGACGGGAAGAAGATCAATTACTATTCGGCAAGCTCAGAATACTTTACGACAACCATACCGAGTGGTATCGGTACCATTTGTCATGAGTTCTCTCATTGTTTAGGATTACCAGACCTTTATCCTGTAGGTGATAATCTTCCTTATGCCTCTGTGGATGAGTGGGACCTGATGGATGGCGGTAACTTTCTTAACTGGGGCTGGTGCCCTCCCAGTTTCTCCTCATTAGAGAAGATGCTGTTAGGATGGCAGCAACCCATAGAGTTGACGGAGTCGACTACTATCACCGATATGAAACCAGTGTCGGAAGGAGGTGATGCTTATATGATCAAGCATACTGACAATGAGTATCTGTTGCTGGAGAACCGGCAATGGACAGGATGGGATGCTGGTGTCCCAGGGGAGGGATTGGTCATCTTCCATGTGAACTATAATGAGAGTGCTTGGATGGCAAATGTCGTGAATAGTTTTTCTTCAGAAGAGAAATTCCGATATAAGCTCATACCTGCGGATAATAAGTTTTTCTCGGTTTGGGAGAAAGAACTGGAAACAAGACATAAGCATCTCAATGCGAATAGGATGAACAAAATACATCTGTCAACTGCTCCTTATCCTTATGCGGAGAATGATGAGTTGACGGACACTTCTGTGCCTGCTGCTCTCATGCAAAATAAGAATGCGGAAGGTAATTATTTGTTGTCGAAACCTATTACCGATATCGTGATGTCGGACGACGGACTGATATCCTTCGATTTCATGGGAGGAACGACAGGTATTAGGATGACCCGTCAGACTGTTTCATTGAAAGATGGGGTTTATTATGATTTGCAGGGACGGCGGATAACGACACCTGTTTGGGGCAATGTCTATATCGTCCGTGATGCAGAAGGTGCGAATCGTAAAATACTTTATTTAGGTGGGAAATAAGAAATATATACTCTCTTTCCTCTTGCTCTTAGCCATTGTCACGGCAGGTGCCACAGAACAGGAGCGGTCGCTTTGTTCGAGGTTGCGCCACCCTTATCGTGTGTCAGTCGCAGAATCCCATCGGACTGGTGAGGTGTCCCGTCGTGCTGCAGAGTATGTCGGGGAGAAGCGACAGCTGGTATTTTTGGTGGACTTCAGTGACCTGTATTTCCTAGATGCGGATCCCCATGCCTTGTGGGATAAGATCTTCAACAAGGAGTCTTTCAATGAGTCACCGTTTCGGGGCTCAGTCCATGACTATTTCTTTGACCAGAGCAATGGACAGTTCGACTTGAGGTTCGATGTGTTTTATGTACATATGAACAAAAAGCATGAGGAGTATCGGAGTGGCGACATCGATTATTATGACGATACCCGTTCTGGTTTGCTCCTGACAGAGATCCTTGACCAGAAGAAGAATGAGATATCCAACTGGTCTGCCTATGACTGGGACTATGACGGCTATGTCGATCAGGTTCTTATTCTGTATGCAGGTAAAGGACAGAATGACTCGCACGATGCGACAACTATCTATCCACACCAGTGGTCACTCAGTGGACATGCGGATGCACCCTATTATAGAGAATGGGGAAAACCTTATTCCGTTGTCTGTGGTGGTACGGAATACTTAGTGGACGCTTATGGCATCTTTCCTGAGTTGACACAATCAGGAACCTATGGCTCTTTCGGAACTTTATGTCATGAGTTCAGTCATTGTCTGGGATTGCCTGATTTTTACTATGGTTCTTCTTCCTCAGTCGTCGGGAGTTGGGACCTGATGGATAAAGGAAACTATAACAATGGCGGCTATTGTCCTCCCAACTATTCTGCCCATGAGAAGATGGTGTTAGGGTGGGTGACTCCTACGGAACTGACCTCGCCAGTCACCATTACCGATATGGATACCTCCAAGTCTTATCTGATCCGTAATGATGGCTATAGTAATGAGTATTACATCCTTGAATATCGTCAGCAGACCGGGTGGGACAGCTCGCTGCCTGGTAGTGGGGTAGTGGTGTTCCATGTCGACTATGATGCTGATATTTGGAAGACGGGCACTCCTAATTCTTCCACTGATAAACGATATTCGATTATTCCCGCTAATAATAGTTCGTACTATTCTACGGCGTATGAGAAGAACTGGGCATATCCATACGGCACTAATAACTCGTTGACGGATACTTCATCACCCAAAGCATCTCTCTTGCATGAGAATGCTATTGGCACGAGACTGATGGGTAAACCGATTGAGAATATCAGTGTGAAAGACGGAGTGGCATCGTTTACCTTTATGGGCGGCTCCACGGGTATTCGTGACTTGCGCATGTCTGATGATGCGGAGTCATGCTTCTACAACCTGCAGGGACAGCGGGTCTATATCCCCCTGCCCGGTCATATTTATATTGTAAAGAAGAAAGACGGAACGTTTAAAAAATATGTGAAGACGCCATGAGATATTTAAAAGAAATCTTGACCTTTCTGCTGCTGACAGTCACTCTGGCAGCAACAGCGCAACAGGAATCCCTACAACGTGGTTGCCGGCGTGGCACACCACGTAGTCAGCAGGCGCACCATCGGGCAGTACAGCCACGCCAGCCAGGAGGTGATTACTATACTGGTGACCGGCATCAGTTGACCGTGCTTGTGTCTTACAGTGACTTGAGTTTTGAGGGTGATGAGACTGCAACAATAGAAAAGTGGAATGCCATCATGAATACGGAGAACTACAACGTAGAGCCGTATAAGGGCTCTGTCCACGACTATTTCTATGCCCAAAGCTATGGACAGTTCAACCTGACATTCGACTTGCAATACATACAACTCACCAATGGACGGGAACGGTATGCCAGCAACAGTGCTAATGATGAGAACTCCCAGTTTCTGGTCAACGAAATCATGGACGTATTGCTGGAACGTGATATTGACTGGAGTCTGTACGACTGGAATGGCGACGGTTTCGTCAATCAGTTGCTGATAATCTTTGCCGGTAAGGGTATGAATGACGGAGGAGACAGTAAGACTATTTGGGCTCACCAGTGGTGGATCAGTGAGCATAAAAACCAGTCAACAGAAGATGACAAAGAGGATTATTGTGAGCCGCGCAGCATTACATACAATGACAAAACGTACATCGTAGACTGCTATTGTGCCGTGCCAGAGCAGGGCAGTAAATCCACCTTTGGAACCCTATGCCATGAATTTAGCCATTGTTTCGGCTTTCCCGACTTTTACAACGGTGGGACAAAATATGTCGGGAAATGGGAGTTGATGGACTATGGCAACTATAACGGTGACGGCTATGTGCCCTGTGGCTACTCCGCACATGAGCGCTGGCTGATGGGTTGGCTGACACCAGAGGAACTCTCACAGGGGACTACAGTAGACGACATGCCTGCCCTGTGTGATAAACCAAAGGCTTATCTGATTCGAAATGACGGGTATGAAAACGAATACTATATCGTGGAGAACCGCCAGCGGAGCGGATGGGATGCTGAACTCCCTGGCAGTGGTATTGTTATCTTCCATGTCGACTATGACCATGACTTGTGGAGTTCCATCACTGCAGCGGTAAATACTTATAGTGCTAAGCGTTACACCATCATTCCTGCGAATAATGAGAGTTATTATACAGATGCATCAGGCTGGGCTTATCCGTATGGGGAGAATGATAAACTGACGAACACGTCAACCCCTGCTTCAACACTGATACATGCGAACAGTGACGGCTCCCTCTATATGAACAAGTCATTGACAGAGATGGCGATCATCGATGGGCTGGCGTCGTTTGTCTTTGGAGAGAACTATATACACTTCCCCCAGTTGCTGAACAAAGCCACTTTCTATCATGGGACGAAGAGTTTCAAATTACCTCAGGGAATAACCGCCAGTGTTGTGACAGAATTGAACAGTGATGGTAAATTGGTTTGCGAGAAGATTGCCGACCAGACATTGCGCGATGGTGTGATTCCTCCCAAAACACCTGTGATACTGACAAGAGAGGACACGACACTGCCGGATGCCGTTTCACTGAAAGAAATCAATGATGCGCAAACATACGATGGTCCGAACTTGCTACAGGGATATGACGACTGGTGTATGACAGATGTCTATGGGACAGATTATCTGTTCTATAAATTGGCATTAGGACATTCCGGTTCCGAATACCAAGATACTTACGGTTGGTATTGGGGAGCGGAAAATGGAGAATCTTTCACCATTGAGGGACATAAGGCGTGGCTTGCCCTCCCCAAGACTACTGCTGCCACTTCACGGCTGTTCATGATAGATGCCGGTCAGACAACGCTGCTTCGTGAGATCGTAGGTGAGAAGCTCGGATCAGATAATGACATCTACTATGACCTGAACGGTCGTCGTGTGCTCTATCCTTCGAAAGGTATCTATATCCATAATGGTAAAAAAATAGTGTTCAGATGAAACGGCTATATACATATCTTCTGCTGCTGGTATGCTTTACATGGGTATCCTGCAGCTCTGACGACAAACCGGTGGTATTTCATGTGAAAATGTCTGTTGGTGCTCTGGGGGATGAAAAGGAATATACCTTAATAGACTTTGCCGACCCCACTGATGAGATCACTGTTCTTTCCACACAACCATCTTGGGTGACAGTCACTTATTATACGAACGATAACGACCAGCTTGCCGTTGTGGTGGTAGTGGATGAGAATATGGAAGACCTGGCACGTGAGCACCAGTATTCTTTGAAAACACAGAACGGGAATCAGTTCTATCTGGATATTACCCAAGAAGCATCCCAAGTCTTTGAGCGGTCATTGGATTTTGCGGGAAAAGGGGAGTCAAAGACCATTACCTTGGAGGACTTCACACCACCTGTGCTCTTTACAGAAGGTCTGAGTGATTGGATACAGATGGAATGGAAAAGTGAGACATCAAAAGATGTGACCATCAAAACGGATGCGAACCCTTCAGGAACCGAGCGTTCTGCTCAGATTACACTAAAGGATTCGCAAGGTAATCGTACCATTCTTCATGTGACTCAGCAATTCATGAAGGACGACTCAGACAATACCACTGATCATGTGACTGACCAAGAGGCGTTATGAGGTCTGTCGTTAGTTCCTGAATACTAATCCGTCCCCAAACTCGTCGATGATAATCGGCTTCGAGCGGTCTACCTCGTCGGCAAGGATTTTTCGCGAAAGGTCGTTGAGTACCAGATGCTGGATGGCTCGCTTGACAGGTCGCGCACCAAAGTCGGGGTCGTAACCCTCTTGGGCAAGATACTTGACAGCGGCATCGGTTATCTGCAGTTGGATACCCTGTGGTTCCAGCATGTCCGTCACCTTCTTCATCTGCAAGCGTACCACATCGGCGATCTGCTCCTGTGACAGTTGCAGGAAGGTGATAATCTCGTCGATACGGTTCAAGA
>CALFUF010000024.1 GCA_937916405.1 uncultured Prevotella sp. | reverse complement strand
AACCCACTTCTCAACCAACGGACGTACAGAATTCTGTACGCGAAGGGTTACCTTCTCGTTCTGCGCTACGGCTGTCAGACTAACTTGCAGCCCTAAAAGCAATGCTATCGTAAAAACTGATCTTTTCATAATTTTGTCGTTCTAAATATATATTAATAATGTGTTGGTTCCTCTTCTCCTTATCATTATATTTCATCTGCATGCTGCTACAACAACAGCAACACATTCTTGCCATGCAAGCGTTCATAGAACGGTGACGTATTTGCATTCGATTCATACTCATTGTCTTCATAACTTCTATTCAATTTTAATTAATATAAATTATTTAATTGTTTGACGATGCAAAGGTACAGCGGAATTCTGACTCCCACAATACCTTTTGAATGGCATTTTTCTATACCACAAGTTAGGTATAGATGGCTTCTTTTACAAAATGACACGAGGGAATGCTGGATTCTTGAAAAGATTTTGTATCTTTGCCGAAAATTAGTGAGATATGAAAGCGATCAACACAAAAAATGCACCAGCCGCTATAGGACCGTATAGTCAGGCTATCCAAGTAGGAAATCTCATCTACACTTCAGGGCAGATTCCCATTGATCCGAATACGGGGAATTTCGTGACGGGAGGTATTCAGGAGCAGACTCGTCAGTCACTCTGTAATGTCAAGGCAATACTGGAGGAGACAGGTACGGATATGAGCCGTGTCGTCAAGACTACAGTATTCCTTGCGGACATGGCGGACTTCACAGCGATGAACGATGTTTATGCGGAGTTCTTCACGCAGCCCTATCCCGCCCGTTCCGCCGTTGCCGTTAAGACGCTGCCGAAAGGTGCTCTTGTAGAGATAGAGGTCGTTGCGGAGCTGTAAACGACTTATTCAATGGCGATAGAACGAGCGATATTCCAGCGAACAGAACTGTTGTTGGGCAATGAAACGGTAGACCGTATTGCCCAACAGCGTGTCATTATCTTTGGTGTAGGTGGTGTCGGTTCATGGTGTGCTGAGAGTCTGGTGCGTAGTGGTATTCGGCAGTTGACAATCGTTGACTCCGACCGCGTATGCATCACTAATATCAACCGCCAACTGATGGCGACTACAAAAACGGTGGGGCAGGTGAAAGTGGAGGCATTGAAAGAACGTCTGCTGACCATCAATCCCAGTGCGGAGATTACGGCTCTGCAGAAGATCTTCACGGAAGAGACTGCTCATGAGTTTCAACTAGAGACTTACGATTATATCATTGATGCTATTGACTCTCTGAAGGACAAGGCATTACTCATAGAACTTGCCTGTCAGACAAAGGCGAAGTTCTTCTCATCGATGGGTGCTGCCTTGAAACTCGACCCTACGAAGATTCAGGTGGCGGAGTTCTGGAAGGTGAAGGGCGACCCGTTGGCTCGCGCATTAAGAAACCGCTTCAAGAAGCAGAA
>CALFUF010000023.1 GCA_937916405.1 uncultured Prevotella sp. | reverse complement strand
CCAATCAAAGGGGAAGATAGACAAATCGTCCCAAGTTATTTTTTAATCATTACTATAAATCGAATAGCAGGCATTGATTATGAAGAGATGCTTGAACTAATGACTAGAGCGGTTAATAATCGAACTCGTCAGCGTAATTTTTTTAGACTACAGAATAGTTTATTGGAAGGAGAAATCAGCGAAGAAGATTTTTATACGACTCTTGATGAAAATGCTGATGATTATGTAATTGAAGAAGTAGAGGATCCCTCAAAAGAAAGATTGTTTCATGCTCTTGAATTAAGTAAAAACATCAAAGATGTCAATAGTACCGAAGATCTATCTTCTTTATTCTCGTTTGATTCGATAGATTTAAATAACAAACTTATAGATATTGTAGAAAATGGCGGTGTTTAATAATTTTGAGGATACAATTGAAAGGAGAGGCTGTTGATTGTGACGGAAAGATTATACGATTTCAGGGTGCATATTCAAAATGTGCTTATTCTGAGACTCTATTACTATAGTTCTACAATCCAATGATTGATCCAGGGGAAATTTTAACCACTAACCGTTCACAACCAAACGGTTAAAAAGAAAATAAAAACAACAAAATATTTGAAAATCTCCCCAAAAAGTTGTACCTTTGCACCCGTTATAGGACACCAGACCTATTGAATCTACGGGACTTCGTCCCTCGTGTAGAGGTGGTAACTCGCTGACCTATATCCTTTTAGGCACATTAGATACCCCCGTCGCTGCCATGAAAAAAGAAGGTAGTGAAGGGAGGAGAAGATGTATCCAAAGGATAAGTCCTGTTCCCCTCTTTCGATTAAACAATTGAAATATACATCATTAATATGGCTGAAGGAAAGAATTATTCACTCGAAGAATTAGAGAATCCTCAGGAAGAGCAATCGATGTTCAGTTTCCAGAATTTTTTCTCTATTCTAGTATTAAATTGGCAGTGGTTCCTGCTTTCGTTTTTTATCTGTTTGTGTGGTGCTTTGATTTATCTGCGTTATGCCACACCTGTGTATCAGGTATCAGCAAAGATGCTGATAAAGGACGAGGATAACCGTCGTCGTGTTAGTTCCAACCAAATGCTTGCTAATATGCAGGAATTTGGTTTTATGAGTAATTCGGCTGGTATCGAGAATGAGATGGAAATCCTGAATTCTCGTATTTTGGCGCGCGATGCTGTAAATGACTTGAAACTCTATGTGCAGTATTATTCATTTGGTCGTATATCAAAAAGAGTGCGATACGGCTCTCAGCCTGTAAATGTTGACCTTGACTCAGCCACTTTGAATCAATGGGACAGAGAACTGCTTGAGGGTACCAAGTCTATAAGACTTACTATTACTCGCAAGGGTGATAAATATATGGTGAAAGGAGAGACGCTATACAAGGGTAAAGCCAAAAGCGAGTTTTCGGAGACCGTTATGAAGTTGCCCGCAAGTGTAAAGACCGAATACGGTGTTTTGACCTTGACTAAGAATACTTTGCCTAAGAATACCTTGACGGATGATAGTGAAGAGGAATTGGAAGACGGTAATCGCTATTTGGTAATAATTCTTCCGCCAATGTTCGTGGCTATGAATTATGCCAAGGCTTTAATAATTGCACCGACATCTAAGTTGACCTCTATTGCGGAGATGAAATTGACAGATCAGGATGTACGACGTGGCTTGGACTATCTGCGCCAGTTGGCTGTTTGTTATAACCGCCAGGCTAACATGGATAAGAATGAGATAGCGCTTAAGACAGAGGAATTTATTAACTCTCGTTTGGAAAAGATTGATGCAGAGCTGAGTACCACAGAAGGCGCACTTGAGAGTTATAAGAAACGCAATTCTGTTACCCAACTCCAGATGGATGCTGCTCGTTCACTAAATCAGAGCTCCCAGTACGAGACTAAACTGACCGAGGTTAGTTCTCAGATACAGTTGATGGATTATCTGCGTGAATTTGTTGATAACCCGGCTAATCAGTATAAGATTATCCCTTCTAACGTAGGTATGACAGATCAAGCGTCAACATCGTTGATTACTTCTTATAATAATGCAGTTCAGGAGCGCAACCGTTACCTAAAGGCAGCCAGTCAGCAGGCACCACAGGTAGTGGCTCTGACCTCTACATTGGATGACCTCCAATCGTCCATCCGTACCGCCCTTCTGCAGGCACGCCGTTCTGCTGATATCCAGCGGCAGAGTCTTCAGCGTCAGTTGGATAAGTATCAGGGACGTATTGGCAGCACTCCTGAGCAGGAGCGTGTGCTGAATCAGATTGGCCGCCAGCAGGAAGTTAAGTCAGGTCTGTATCTTTTGCTGTTGCAGAAGCGTGAGGAAAACTCTATTTCTTTAGCGGCTACCGCTGATAAAGGAAAACTGATTGATGAGCCTCTGTACAAGGGTAAGATTAGTCCTAAGTCTTCTATCATCTTGCTTGTTGCCATGGTTCTTGGCTTGGGTATGCCCTTTGTTGTCATATTACTTATCCAGTTGTTTATTTATCGTATTGAGGGTCACGATGATTTGCAGAAACTTACCAAGCTGCCTATTGTTGCTGATGTGCCAGTGGCAAGTGATTCGGTGATGTCTGCGGCAGGTATTGTGGTTCAGGCTAATAAGAATAATCAGATTGACGAGATATTCCGCTCTATGCGAACCAATATTCAGTTCATGATGAAGGAGGGCGATAAGGTGATACTCTTTACCTCAAGTACCTCAGGTGAGGGTAAGACCTTTTTGGCAGCTAACTTGGCTGTATCGTTTGCCTTGCTTGGTAAGAAGGTCGTTCTTTGTGGTCTTGATATCCGTAAACCTGCTTTGGGTCGCCTGTTTGGGATTAAAGACCGCACAACGGGTATCACCCAGTTGCTGGTTAAGGATACTGTTGCTGAGCAGGATTTGCGTACTGCCATCTGTCCTTCGGGTGTTAATGAGAATCTGGACTTGCTGTTGGCAGGTCCTACACCTCCAAACCCAACCGAGTTGTTGGCTCGCGAGAATCTGCGTCAGATTATCGAATATCTTAAGCAGATGTATGATTATATTATACTCGATACAGCCCCTGTCGGACTTGTTTCTGATACGCTCCAGATAGCCCATTATGCAAGTGTGAATTGCTATGTGACCCGTGCTGATTATACGCCAAAGGCTAATATCGGATTACTCAATTCGTTAGTTGTAGAGAAGAAAATCTCGAACTGCTGCGTGATATTGAATGGTGTCGACATGTCGAAGAAGAAGTACGGTTACTATTATGGTTACGGCAAGTATGGCAAGTACGGTCGCTATGGCTATGGTTACGGTAAGTACGGCTATGGCAGATACGGTTATGGCAATTATGGTAGCTACGGTAGTTACGCAGAGAGCCGCTATTCAAACAAGAATGATGATAGTATCAAAAAGTAACAATTTTTTCTATTAGAAATTCACCATGTTAATCGCTGTTGATTTTGATGGTACTATAGTTACCCATCGTTACCCTGAGATTGGTGAGGAATTACCTTTTGCTGTGGATACCCTCAAGATGCTTCGGCAAGATGGGCACAAGCTCATATTATGGTCTGTACGTGAGGGATCTCTTCTTGAAGAGGCAATAGCGTGGTGTCGTGAGCGCGGTCTGGAGTTCTATGCCGTTAATCGTGACTATCCTGAGGAGACTACAGATAATAATCCCCACTTCTCTCGCAAACTTAAGGTTGATTTGTTTATCGATGATCGTAATTTGGGCGGACTGCCTGATTGGGGTACCATGTATCGAATGATTAAAAATCATCATAAATGGGATGATGTCATCGATGAGATTGTATCCCAGTCTCCCAATCATCATAGCGAACCACCTAAGAAAAAGCACTGGTGGCAGTTTTAAGAATTTTAAATATTTATGATATGAAGAAAATTCATTTTTTTGCGTTTGTAACTTTTGCTGTTCTTTTGCTTACGGGTTGTGGCTCTGTCAAGAATGTGGCATACATACAGAATAGCGACAGTATTAGTTTTGAGAAATCCCGTTTCTTGTATGATGCCCGTATCATGCCAAAGGATGAGATAACCATATCTGTAAATACAACAAACCCTGAGGCATCTCTTCCTTTCAACCTGCTATTGCAGAATACTTATTCGCAAAGCAGGAATCTTAGTACCACTGGAGGTACTTTGATGCCATATCTTGTAGATAATGACGGATGTATAAAGTTCCCAATTGTCGGTCGCTTGAAGGTTGCAGGCTTGACAAAATCAGAGGCAGAGCAGTTGATAACAGATAAAATCCGCCCTTATATGGCAGAGATAGAGAATCCTATAGTAACAGTTCGCATGTCAAGTTACTCTGTGGCAGTTTTGGGTGAAGTTGCCCATCCTGGTAGTTTTCAGGTATCGCGCGAGAAGATTTCTATTTTCGAGGCTTTGGCTAAGGCAGGCGACCTTACTATATATGGTGTACGTGATCGTGTGAAACTGATCCGTGAGGATGCCACAGGTGAGAAGGCAATTGTGACCCTGAACCTGAACGATGCCAATATCGTCAATTCTCCTTATTATTATCTTCAACAGAACGATGTTGTATACGTAGAACCCAACAAGGTGAAAGCGCAGAATTCCAAGGTTGGTCAGACTACGACACTGTGGTTCTCTGCTACCAGCATTCTTATTTCACTTACTTCACTGCTTTATAATATCTTGAAATAATCATGCCAGAGGAACATCATCATCACCACCATCACCATCATAAGAAAGATGGTGCCAGTCTGTTTAAGCAGAAAAGTCTGGAGGGTATTCGTAGACGTAAACTGATAGAAAAGGTGCTCAAGATGGCACTAGTGGTTGTCGCTGTCATCATGGCTATATCGGTAATCCTTGCTTATACGATATTATAACATATAGTAAACGACATTAATCTTTTCGTTTAAAAGAACATAGAGTCCGTAACTGTTCGTTAGGTCTGGCCCATTTGGCTCATTGCCATGTCTACAATAGTGATGGGTGTCTCTTATGGCATCATTTTCGTCCTTAGACAGTTTAAGATTACAAAAAATATAAGTAAGCGGTCATTTTAGGCCGTATTGCGTACCTAATATATAATGATTATCTTTG